>NZ_JAUYVV010000019.1:0-70191 GCF_030689165.1 Oceanobacter sp. 4_MG-2023
CCTGCAAGTCGGCTTCGTGATTCGAAACCATCCGGTAGCCCAGAGTGAGCACCGGATTAAATAGATGCCCCCTATTGTGTGTCACGCCCCACATCAAGCCATGATTAATCCTCGACCTGCTTTGCTCTGTCTGGCATAAACCATGAGCTGTCAGCTATATAATTGTTATTTAGCCTGTGCATTTTTATCTTAGTAATGTGATCAGTTGATCAACGGAGACCCGACATGACCAGCGCTGTCAGCGACGCCTTGCAACAGCTTAACCGGATTATTCTGGGAAAACCGGAACAACTCAAACTGGCCCTGAGTTGCCTGTTAGCCGATGGACACTTGCTGATTGAGGATTTACCCGGCATGGGAAAAACCACGCTGGCGCATGCTTTGGCAGGGGTGCTGGGATTGAATTACAACCGTATCCAGTTCACCAGTGACTTGCTCCCGGCAGATATTCTCGGGGTCAGTATCTTTGAAAAACAGCCAGGCTCTGACCTGGGCCAATTTCGTTTTCATGAAGGGCCGGTATTCAGTCAATTACTGCTGGCGGATGAAATTAACCGGGCAACACCCAAATCCCAGAGTGCCTTGCTGGAAGCGATGGAAGAGCGTCAGGTCACCGTAGAAGGTGAGACCCGGCCTTTGCCTGAGCCATTCTTTGTGATCGCGACCCAGAATCCGGTTTCGCAGTCGGGTACTTTCCCGCTGCCAGAAAGTCAGCTGGACCGCTTTCTGATGCGTATCTCGCTCGGTTATCCCTCCGAACAGGCCGAACGTCAGCTGTTGGAAGGCGTCAGTCGGCGGGAAATGGCCAACCAGTTGTCGGCAAAAATTACGCCGCAGCAATTACAGCAGTTACAGCAGGAAGTGAGCAAGGTCCATGCATCGTCTTCTGTGCTGGATTACCTGCAACGGTTGATTGCCTTTACCCGCTACGAATCGGGTTATCTGTATGGCCTGTCCCCACGGGGTGCATTGGCGTTGTTACAAGCGGCCAGAGCCTGGGCTCTGGTAAGTGAGCGTTCGCACGTTTTGCCTGAAGATATTCAGGCAGTGCTGCCAGCGGTGGTGGATCACCGCTTGGCGGATGCCGCCGACGGTGGCGGGCATAGTGTTTCGGCCCGGATGCTGAGCTCAGTTGCGGTGTTGGTGTAGCCGTGTCGGTGTTAGTTGATCGTCTGTTTGGCGACCGTTGGCAACGCTGGCTGAATCGGCGACTACCCGCTACCCGCAGCCTGGTGTTGAGTCACCGGGCTATCTTTATTGTACCGACCCGGATCGGTTTACTTTATCTGGCACTGGTGGCGTTGTTGTTGGTCACTGCCATCAATTATCAGAACAGCCTGATCTATGGTATGGCGTTCTGGTTATTCAGTGTTGGTCTGTCGGCCATGTTGCTGACGTTCCGGAACCTCACCGGGCTGACGGTCAGTAGTCAGGAAGCCATCCACGGCTATGCTGGACAGGTGTTCGATCTGCCGTTGCGACTGGTGGCAGCACCACGACGGGAGCATCTTAACCTGTGGTTGCAGTATCCGGATAATCCGGGGCAACGGGTCAGTATTGAACGTGGAAGCGCGGAGTCCGTGCGGCTCAGCTATCGCTGTTATCAACGGGGTTACCTGTCTCCTGGACGGGTACTGCTGGAAAGCCGCTTTCCACTGGGATTATTCCGTGCCTGGAGCTGGATCAAGCTGGATTTTTCCACATTGGTGTACCCGCAGCCGCAGCCATCGCCTTTTGTATTTCGCAGTGGTGAGGGGGCAGGAGAATTGCTGGGGGCGACACTGGAAGTCCGTGGCGAGCAGGATTTCCGGGGCTTGCGTCAGTATCAGCCCGGCGATTCCATGCGTCAGATTGCCTGGAAACAGCTGGCACGGGGCAAGGGACTGGTCACCAAGGATTTTGACAGCGATGAAGGAGCCAGTTGCTGGCTCGACTGGGCAAACACCAGTGGCGATCTGGAGTCACGCTTGTCCCAGCTTTGTGGCTGGGTGCTTGAAGCCCATCAACTGGGTTGGCAGTACGGCGTGCGCTTGCCGGGTCAGGAGAGCGCTCCGGAACATTCGGATGCTCATCTTGGGGCCTGCCTGAAAATGCTGACGCTGTATCAGCTGGATCAACCGAGTGAGAGCCCGTCATGACAGCTACCCCTCATTCCGACCATAACAGGGTATCAGACCCGGCGTCTGCTGCCGCCGAGAAACCGGCCATCAAGGCGGGAAGCCAGCTGCATATGAAGCCCGCGGCTCGGCAGCAGCAGATTCCCCGTTCAGCCTTGTTCTGGCTTCTGAGCGGTGGGGCGCTGGCCTTGTTACCGCATTATTCGCACCTGCCATTGCTGTTCTGGCTGATGGCCGGTGCGGTGGTGTTCTGGCGTTGGCAAATGCATATCGGCCGTTTTGCTTATCCGGGAACGATGGCCAAGGTCGTTGCCATTCTGGCAGTGGCTATTGGTGTATTTATCGGTTTTAGCGGTCAATATTCGCTGGAAAGTGCGGTGGCGTTTTTTGTTGCTACCTGCCTGTTAAAAGTGCTGGAAATGCGCACCCAGCGTGATGGCTATATCGTTATTTTTCTGTGCTTCTTTCTGGCCGGGACCGGTTTCCTGTTTGAACAGTCGCTGCTCTGGGGGCTATACGGCTTACTGGTGCTCTGGGTGCTGATGGCAGCGCTGGTGTCGTTGCATCTGGTCTCGCATGAAGCCAGGGGCGTCTGGGTGGCCAGTCGATATGCCTTTGGTGTGCTGATCAGTGCCATTCCGGTCATGATGGTGTTCTATCTGCTGTTTCCGCGTATTTCACCATTGTGGAGCATCAACCTGCAGTCGGAAAAGGCGATCAGTGGTCTTAGTGAACAGATGGCTCCGGGGGATATTGCTTCTCTCAGTCGCTCCGATGAGCTGGCATTCCGGGCAACGTTTGATGATGGCCAGCAGCCGTCCCGTGAACAGCTGTATTGGCGAGCTCTGGTTCTGGACCGTTATGACGGCCGGACCTGGCGTTTTTCAAAAAGAGACCAGTCGGTGGATTGGTTTCCAACCGAGCGGCCGGTTCCGACCGGTACGGACGGTGTACTGAACTATGAAATCATTCAGGAAGCGACCGGCAAGCGCTGGCTCTACACCTTGCGGCACGGCACGGCGTTGGAACGGGGTATCGGTGTTACTGCGGCCGGGGTGCTGATTAATCGCAGGCCAGTGTATCAGCGCAAACGCTATCAGGGGCTGGGTCTCCGTCGTGAACTGGTGCGCCAGACACTGGGTTCCCAGCAGCGCCAGCATAATCTTGATGTGTCCGCGGGTGGCAACCCCCGTACCCGTGAGTGGGTGGCCGGGTTGGTGGCCAGCAGTGAGACGCCGATGGATCTGGTGAATACACTGATTGATTATTTTCGTAATCAGGGTTTTCTCTACACCCTCAAACCACCGGCTTTGGGGAATAACGACATTGATGCGTTTCTGTTTGATACCCGGCTGGGGTTTTGTGCGCACTATGCCGGCGCTTTTGTTTATGCCTCCCGGTTGGCAGGCATTCCTGCCCGGGTTGTGACTGGCTATCAAGGGGGCGAATGGAACGAGGCTGAAAACTATCTGACAGTGCGTCAGTATGACGCCCACGCCTGGGCCGAGATCTGGCTGGAGGGCACTGGCTGGGTTCGGGTGGACCCGACTGCGGTGGTAGCACCGGATCGTATCCAGTTTGGTCTCGAGCAGGCTCTGCAGGAAGAAGGCTCTTTTATGGAAGACAAACTGCTGTCACCGGGGCGTATCCGGCAAATTCCCTGGCTGAACAGGCTGCGTATGGAGCTGGAATCGGTGAACTACCTCTGGCATCGCTGGGTACTGTCATACGATAACGAACGCCAGAAAAACCTGTTAAGCAATATATTGAAAAAAACCGATTACCAACAACTGTTGATCTGGCTGGTCGGGGCGGTAGGGCTGGTCTTTCTGGTTATCACGCTGATGATCGTCTGGCAACGTCCACGTCACCGTGCCAGTCCGATAGCCCTTGCCTGGCAGCAACTGGTCAACGTTGGGGAACAACAGTATGGGGTCGCTTTCCAGACCGGCGAAAGCCAACGGCATTATCTGGTACGGCTGGCGCAAGTACTGGGAGCTGATGGTGATTATCTGCTGGCACTGGCACGGCTGATGGATTTTCAGTTATACGCCGCCAGTGGACAGCAGCCTGCGGATGAGAAACAACTGATCAAACAGCTGCGGAAAAGCCGCAAGCGCTTGTTGCGGCAATCCTGGCGCGGCAAGCCCCGTTCAATCGGCGCCTGAAGGCAATGCATCGGATGTGGTTGGCCAGCGGCAGAAACAGCCGCTGCCAGCAACATTGATAAACGGTCCGTATTGGCCATCGGTCATTTGGCGCACCATATTCGGGAAAAAATCATCGCTGGCGACGCTGCATAAAGCACCAAAGCCATAGGCGCCAAAATAGCCCAGGCGGCCGTTTTCCTTAACCAGTGCCAGGGCTGGAGAAGATGGAATCAATGCCGTCAGATCATTGGCCTGGATCAACTCCATGCGCTGGCCATTCAGCTGGCGGAACTCCGCCAGCTGCTCCGCGGTGGCATTGGCAGCCGCGACAACGACGATGCGTAACTGGTAGCGATCAAAGGCCGATACCAGGCCATCAAAATGACGGCGACTGACCTGGTTACAGAGGCAGTCCGGATTCCAGAAATGCACCATGGTGACCGGTGCCTGGGTTACATGGGTATTGGTTGGCAGGCGTGCCAGCAAGGCTGCGAGTGTGGTTTCCAGAGCCTGGGTGTTTAACGCTGCAGGTGAGCTGTCGGCGGCCAGAAAAGACCGGATGGTTTGTGATTGAAACCACCACAAGGCAAGGCCGGTACCCGAGAGCCACAAGACCACCACCAGGCCCAGCACAATATTACGCTGGCGATTGGGATTATTGGTGGGTGATACGGCAGCGGACGGTGGTGGTATAGAAGATGGCATTGGCGATGACGTCGGTGATGGGGGAAAGTTCGTCCCGCCAGTATCCCGTGAGACGCACGGGATGACAATGCCCTGAACTCGAGTGGGCCAATCGGTTGGTGGCGGTTTCGATCGTTGGCAGGTTTCTGGAAAGCCTGGATTAACCCGTGTACTCTCCTTCAGGTGTACCCAGACGCTGTTTCCATGAGCCACCTTCCAGACGAACCCACTGCATTTTTGTCGTATGTTGCCAAGCTGGCGCAAAACAGCCTGGTACTGGTCGATTTTCAGGCCAGCTGGTGTTCCCCCTGCAAAGCCTTGCTGCCTGTGCTTGAGCATTTGGAGCAAGAGTTTGCACCGCAGCTGCGGTTGCTGACGGTGGACGCTGAACAACAACCGCAGCTGATGAGTGTGATGCAAGTGCGTGGCTTGCCCAGCGTATTGCTGTATTACCGTGGCCGAGAGGTGAACCGCTTCACCAAGGCACTCCCGGAAAGTCAGATTCGCCAGCTGCTGGCCCCGTATATCCAGCAACCCTGTGACAAATTACGTAAACAGGCGGAACAACATATCGCCCGGCAAGACTGGTCGCAGGGGTTGGCGTTATGGCGTCAGCTGGTACAGCAACGTCCTGGTAACACCGCCGACCTGGCCCGCTATTGTCAGCGCTTGATGGACGCCAGCCAACAGCAGCCTCAGCGACTGCAGGAAGTAGCCACCTTGCTGGACAACCTGACTGCGAACAGTCAGCGTGACCCGGCGATACAACAAGCGTTATCGCGCTGGCATTTATTGCAGCGGCGACAAAACAACCTCGATAGCTTGCGGCAAACCTTTCGCGATGCACCCACCCCGGAAAATCGACTGGCACTGGCCCAGGAACTGGCTGCAGAAGAGCAGTACGAGCAAGCATTCAAACTGCTGATTGGCCTGTTGCGACGGCCATGCTCCCCTGAGCTGGAAAAACAGGGGCAGGGGCTGCTGATTGAATTGATCAATATCTTGCCCGACCGCGCCAGAGCCAATCGTTATCGCCGGGAGTGGTTCAGCCATCAGCGGAACCGGAACTGGTCAGAAGAGCCGGATCAGACTGATTGATCTGTGCCAGACATACCTGAAACAGTGTCAGAGCAACATAGCCTGTCGGGCCCATCACGTTTGGATCAGCGATCGCCCTGATAACCAAACAAAATAAGCTTTTAATATTTTCCAGAAATCCAACCATTTACCGGGTGTGACACAAGTCAACGATGGTCGATTCCCGGCTGTAAATACGCAGTCACAAAAACTTAATGTCGCCACTTTATCCAAATCCCGTCTTTAGCTCTGTTCCTTGGGGGCGCAGCTCGGCTGTGTCCGCACACTTTTATCTTTTATCAAAAGGGAAGAGACGTAATGAGGGCTGGACATACACGGCTAATTACCGGCACGTTAGGGCTGTTAATCGCCAGTCCGCTGTGGGCAGCGGGCATCAAAGTAGATTTTGTCATGGATGGCCAGCCGGTGGGTGATGCC
This sequence comes from Oceanobacter sp. 4_MG-2023, assembly GCF_030689165.1. NCBI lineage: Bacteria > Pseudomonadati > Pseudomonadota > Gammaproteobacteria > Oceanospirillales > Oceanospirillaceae > Oceanobacter > Oceanobacter sp. 4_MG-2023. The sequence goes on from NZ_JAUYVV010000019.1 coordinate 6,467, forward strand.
ATCGTGTTGGAAGGTGGTCTGGAATTGGGCCGTACTGACGCCAATGGCAGCCTTTGGATCGACAGTGTTGATGGCGGCCGCAAGGCGCTGGTGGTTGAAGCGGCGGGTACACGTATCCCCGTCAGCTTTACGCTGGACAGCGACGAAGCAGCGTTCGTCAGTATTAGCAAAACCAGTGGCGTGGCCAGCGCGGAAAAATCCGTTAAACGTATTCCTCTGAGTCAGTTAAGCCACCGTAATGGTCAAGTCAGCTCTGACGATGGTGCACTGGTGGGAGTGATTGAAGGTGCTGTCACCGACGACATTACCGGCGCGGCCATTGCCAATGTGGTGGTCTCGGTTGAAGGCAGCGACATCACGACTCGTACAGACGGTTATGGTACCTACGAAATTCAGCTGCCAGCTGGCAACTATCGGCTGACTTTGCAACATCCTGATTATCGTGGCCAGACGCTCTCTGGCGTCAAAGTGGTGTCACAGTTATCGGTCAATCTCGAAACCAATATGAGTAGCAGTGACGACGGCTACAGTCAGGGTATCGAAGAGGTAGTCGCCACTGCCAGCTATCAACCTTATAACCCGGTCGACATGGAGCGTATGTCCAGCTCGGTGCTGGACAGTATGGACTTTACCCAGATCGCCCGCTTCGACGACAGCACCGTCAGCTCGGCGCTCAAGCGGGTGGTCGGGGTCAGTTTGGAAGACAGCCGTTATGCCATTGTGCGTGGTATGAAAAGCCGTTACCAATCCACGTATTTTAACGGTGCGGTGCTACCTGCTACCGATCCGGCCCGGCGTGACCTGCCACTGGATATATTTCCGGCCAGCATTATGCAAACCCTGTCGTTGCAAAAAAGCGCCACTGCCGACGTGCCCGGTACCGCCACCGCTGGTCATATTGAAATGAAAACCAAGCCAACGCCAGACGAAGGCTTCTTCAAAATATCGGCCACGCTGGGCTACGGCAAAGCCAACAGCGAAGAAGGCTATATGAGCAAAGAAAGTGGCGGCAGCGACTGGACCGGTTATGACGACGGTTTTCGTGAAATGCCAGACATAGCCAAAGAAGCCCGAGGCGCTTATTTCTTTGGAGATCCAGACTCAGCTGGCAGTAACGGACTTGGGTATAGCGAAGAGTTTCTCCAGTACCGTGAAGACCTAGGTGAGTCCTTTGAAAACTACGGTGTTTACAAAGGTGATCTGCCCGCTGATGTGTCCTTCAGCCTGGCGGGTGGTGACAGCTGGCTGACAGAAGACGGTCAGCGACTGGGGGTGATTGGAGCCTTCCGTTACAGTAATAAATGGACCAACGACGAAAAAATACAGAATGGTTTTGATCTGTATACCGTCAATAATTCTGATACTGGCGAACAGGAAGATATTATCGCTTTGACCTCATCCAAGGTCACTTACGATACCAACAATATCATTGATCTCAGTGCCATGTTAAATGCTGATTGGCGAATTACAGAAAATCACACTCTGGGAATAAACAATCTTTTGCTGCGCCATACTACCAGCTCCGCAGAGTTTGAAGACCAATATAATATTGCCAGTGGTTACTGGATTGCCCAAAATGATATTGTTCTGCCAGAAGACCCGCGCGATTGGGCCGTTGACTCAAGTATTGAAAAGTTCCAGACCCAAAGTATTGATTGGATAGAAGAGCAGTTGGTCAGTCATCAGCTATGGGGCGAGCACTACTTTAATATATCCGAAGTTTCTGGGCTTTTGGGTAATCTTAAGGCCAATTGGCAAGTTGCCCGTTCGTCCAGCGAATACGATCGCCCCAATGCTCAGCGCTATACCTACCAGGGAAGCCAGACCTCAGACCCTACCCTTCTGGTTGGCTATAGTACGGCTTATAATCTTTGGGAATATTCCGAAGAGGATGGTAATGCCTCGAGTATCGACCTGGAACTTCCTATTAATGAAACTGGCAATATTGCTGTTACTGCTAAAGCCGGTTTGTACAAATTGGACCGCACCCGGGATGGCTATGAAGACCGATTCTCCTATCGCGATAATATGTTAGAACAGGAAACCAGAGAGGATATTCTGTTGTACCCCGATCCTGCAGATATATTTACCGATGAATATATTGGTGATGGCACCAATGGCAGTAATGGTTTGTATGTTAATTATGGCGGCTCTTTAAACGACGAAGATGATATTGGTATCGATAACGGCTATCAGTACCGTGTTGAACAACACACCAACGCCATGTACCTGCAAACTGATTGGAACTTGTGGAATACAGTCACCGCCAATCTTGGGGTGCGTCGTGAATCCTTCAAGGTAGAAGCTGACCAGTACTACTACAATCCGGAGCCATTGTACGAACTGCTGGACGAAACCAAAACCTTGCCATCCGTGGGGGCTACCTGGCTTATTAACGAGCGCTGGCAATTACGTGGTGCTTTCAGCAAAACCGTCAGCTGGCCAGAAACCTTCGAGTTGCTGCCGCGTACCTATCGGGACATTGAAACCCTTACCGCATATAAAGGTAATCCGGATCTGAAGCCCGCGGACATCAAAAACTACGATATGCGACTGGAATGGTACCCGAGCGATACCGAATCTGTCAGCCTGGGAGCCTATCGTAAAGATATGGATAACCCGATCGAAAATGCTTTCGATACCATTGGTAATGACTACGATTACTACACCTTCGTCAACGTCGACTCCGGCAAGGTTAGCGGTTGGGAACTGGATTTTCGTACGGAATTTGACCTGGGTTACAGCCACGCCTTCTTTGTGCAAGGTAACTACACCGATATCGAATCGGAAGTTACCCTTGCAGAAGACTCCAAAGAAACCGACTTGGATCGTCCATTACAAGGCCAGCCAGACTATATTGCTAACTTACAATTGGGTTACGACCATATTGAAACCGGTCAGGAAGTCACACTGGTATTTAACCGCAAGGGGAAAGAGCTGGTCATTGTAACACCAGATGCAGGCAGTAACGTTACCAATGTGTATAGTGAACCTTATGATGATCTTAAAATTATCTATACCAAACGCTTTGGTGACGATTTGAAAGTGTCATTATCCGGTGAAAATATTCTGGACTCTGAAAAACGCCAATATTACGAAAAATACAACGTGGCGTATTTGAGCTATAAATCTGGCCCCAAATACAAGCTAAAAGTCAGCTACGACTTTTAATGCTGAATTTACTGGATATCCAACATAAGTAACAGGTGACAATATGTTATTGAATTATTCGTTTCAGGCGACCCGGTATATACCCCGGCCGCTGCCAAAAGTACTGGCCACAGCACTGACAGCCGCCGTACTGGCCAGTTGTGGTGCCGATGTATCCGATGAAACTGCCATGCAAGACAGCATGGAGGTATCGCTGGCCCAGTGTGAAATTTTGCAGTACGGCGTAGTGGGAACACCCACTGAACCGGTAGTGGTTGATGGCGAAGAGGTGAATGCCTGCCTGCTCAGTACTAGTTTTGGCGAGTTAGAGAATACCCGTTCTATCTCCGATAACCTGAACATGATTCAACTGAAAACCAGCTGGAACTACGAGCCGCTGGTCTGGGTATTGGATGGCGTTTACCAACTGGGTGAAAGCAAGCAATACCAAACACTGGATGAACTGGTTGCAGATCACAAAGCGTTTCAGTTGGGTTCCAGCTCAAGCACGGTTTACGCCAAAGAAGGCACGGTTGTGATTGTGCATCGTAACGCCCAGCTTTCTGCCAGTATTCAATCGCTGGACGATAATCTGGTTGGTGGTGGAGAATGGGGTGGTATCATCATCAATGGCATCGGCTCTGCGCCGGAATGTCCGCAAACTGCCAGCCCGGAAGCACTGTGTAACATCGAAGGCCCATTTGGTTATTACGGTGGTGTCAGCCCCAGCACCGACCTGGTTACTTATGGTTTGGGGTTCAATACCAACACCAGCCAGGGGCTGCCCGGTTTATACACCCTGGGCTCTGGCACCAGCTCGGTGATTGGTGAAGCCGGTGCTGAAACCCAAGTAACGCTCGAAGGTTACGAAGGCGGCACCATTCATTCCGCCGTTACCGCCTATGCCCCGGTAGCAGGACAAGTGGGTAACGTGATTGCTTATTCAGGCAATACCGCGATAACCGCCTATGGCGGTAGCTGGAACCTGTTTACAGATACTTTCACTGGATCTGTTCCCACACCATATATCACCGAATCGGCCAGTACAGCCGTTGAGCTGAACGAATATCAGGGCGGCTTTGCTGCTCGGGTGAGCCACAGCAACAGTACGGCTGCTATTATTCTGAATGGCGGAGAGGTTGATCTGATCAACACCACACTGTACGACCAGTACAATCAGGCGGGCAGTGCACTGGCATTGACCGGTGCTTCAATGCTGTCCATCGATGATGTGGTGATACAGGGTTTTGATACCTGCCTGGCACCACAGGATTCGGCCAGCCAGACCAGCATTGGTTCTGCTTTGCTCAACTGTAGCAATATAACGAACAGCACCGATAATGCATTAGCGGCAATTGCGGATGCCACCGACCTGATAACCGGTGCCGACCCCTTGCTTAGCTATATCTGGGCAGTAACCAACGACAGTTTAAGCTTTGCCAATGTTGAGGATATTAGCCAATTAGGTGCTGGTAACGTTGGTGTTTCCAGTAACGATCTTTACAGTGCCGCTATTCTCTTTCCTGAATGTATGGATGTGGGTACGCTGGCCAGCGACACCGTGCAGATCGACAACCTCACCTATCAAATCTGTGATCTAAACCCTACCGTGGCACAATCTGCGACGCTATACAGCAACTTTAGTATTGAAGGTCGTTTGGATAACGGTGGTTCACCGGATTATTACCCTAAAAATATTGCTTGGCGTATTGATGGCCAGGTACAGGTCGGTACAGACTTTACTTCCCTTAGCAGCAGCGAACAGGCTGCCGCATTGGCCAGCCCGATACAACTGACACTGGCTTCCAGTACCAAGTTGGTAGCTACCAGCAATAATGATTCCGAACTGGTGATTCAACCGGATGCGCGCTTGCGTGTTGCAGGCTCCAGCACCGCGGGAGTAGAAGTTGGGGCTGTGGGTTTGGGCGCTGGTGATATCACCTCCAGCTGGCGCGGTATTAGTGTTAATGGACACAGTGACGCTGATTACCAAGTGGATATTCACTACTTGCGCCTGTTCGATACCGGTGAAGACGGTCAGGCCGCCTTGACCCTGAACGAGGTTGATGACAATTCCCAAATAGCCTATCTGGATATTTATGGTGCCGGCGCTGACGGCCTCAATATCAACGGCGGTGCGGTAAACTTTGATCATCTGGTGATGGCCAATATCGCCGGTGACCAGATTCAGTGGCAAAACGGTTATACCGGCACCATTGAAACCGCCATTGTCAGCCCAGGAGATGACAGTACCGGTCATGTACTGCATGGCATCAACGACAGCACAAATTACGACGCTAGCCCGCGTTCGCGTCCTGTGATCACCAATATCACCGCCGCTGGCTTTGGCTCTGCCAATACTGCCGTATTGCTGGAACAAGGCTCTGGTTTACTGATGTTTAATTCGGTGTTCTCAGACTTCGCCACCTGCCTGGATATTGACGATGCCGAAACCGCCGCCTTACAAAGCAGCGACCCGCAGGGGATTCTGTTTGATGGCGTGATATTCAGTTGTGAAAACATCTTGGCAGCAGATTCCGAAGACAGTGGCTACGATTACGGCTACACCGTTGCTTCTTCTAGCGGTGTCTACGAAGAAGATCCCGTACTGGATACCAGTTATGTGATTACCGGCGATACCTTGGCCGGTCAGGCCAGTCTCAGCAGCTACGCCGGTCTTATAGGTGACAGCTATAGTCAGCTGAACGACGCTGGCTACATTGGCGCTGTCTCGGATAGCAATGACAACTGGTATAACAATTGGAGTGACTCGGTTGTGATTACTCCAGATTTTGAATGCAATAACCTCGGGATTCTGACAGCGTTGGATAGTGAGCTGACTGCCGGTGCCTACCGTTTTGGATACGATACTAATGGCGATGGCGAGATCAGCTCTAATGAGTACTGGTATCCGGCATCCAAGTCGTGCCGGATTTTAGGTGGTATCTATACCAACAACGTTACCATCAGCCAGTACACGGGCTTGCCAGGTGAAACGGTTGAACAATGGCTAAACGATGGTTACACCCTGGAGGAAATACAAGTAGATGCTTTGACCGGCGGTTGGGCGATTAACTCTTCGACGGGGGAGACCCGCTATATCGAAGAGGCGGTAATGCGAGTGGCACCGACCCACTGGAGTATTAAAGGGATCGTTCATATTGGTAATGGTCATCAGGAAATTACTGATGTCGATACCGTAGCTGAAATGAAAGCTAATCCGGTGATGCTAACGATTGAAGCTGGTACAGAGTTGACTTCAGAAAACGACAAAAGTGTTCTGCATATTAGCAGAGCTGGCTCTCTCGTTATGATTGGTGATCCAGATTATTCAGAGAATACGTATGATCCAGAAAACAGCCGAGGGTTATTGAATATCTCTGGGATTCGTTTTGTAATTGATGGTTTTGGTCGGCACAATCAATGTCCTAATGCTGAGACGACAGATGCAGGCGGCCAAGTTTGTAATATCGATGGTGAATATGGATATTATGGAGGGTATGATAACAGCCATTCAAATGTGGATATTCAGTATGTCTCATTTAATGACAATACATTTTTAGATTTCAATGCTGTTGGTAATGGTTTAATTGCGCATGTGAACATCTATGAATCATCCAGACAGTCAGAAGTTAGATATGCCATCAACATTAATGGAGGTTCATTAAATATTAAGGATATATATTTTGACCTTTCGGCTTTTCCAGAGCCTAGATCCTATCAAGGCTTGATAGAGTGGAATTATGGCTACACAGGCAACATACAATATTTAAATGGAATTGTATGGATATACCTCCCTTCTGACGAATATGGTAATTCGGCAGTTATCAAAGGAAGAAACAATCCAGACAATCCAGATTCATTACCGAGATCTGCGCCTACAATGGCAAACATTAGCCTTTATCAACTTCCTGTAGATGGAACTACCTTCCAAGGCGGGCAACCGGGAACTATGATGTTGGCGTTATATAATGGAAGCAGCGTCAACTTATATAATAGTGTCCTTGGAGCAGAATTTATATACATGTCTTACTATGGGGGAACCGTTGAACAATGCATAGGCTTCGACGATCAAGCTAGCTCCGTCACTGCGGAAGATATTAATATCGTTAACTTGGCAGCTGGGTGTGAAAATGTGAGCTTTGATAGCAGAGTTATTGAAAATCCAACCTATAAATCAAGTGCAACTTATACCTTCGGTGTTAATTTTGATAGTCCTAATCTGTTATCCCAAGTGGCTCAAAAAGCATTTGGTGTCTTCAATCTTAACCCTGTTCTAGTTGGTCGTGACTTCGCTGAGTTTCCAATGTTAGAGGTTGTAAACCAAGGGAATGAAAAGGGTACGAATTCTGGAAATTACAATGAATCGCCAACTGCTGATACGGAATTTCTTGAGCAAACAGATTATATGGGGATGTATAATTATAACCAGAATCCAGAGTTGATTTATTATCTAGAATGATATGTGTTAAGTGTAAAGGTGAACTCTGTGGCAATTGCTGCCTAAAATTTTATGATCATATGGCGAGCCTCCTTTGAGGCTCGTTTTTTTGCTGTTTATTTTATGTTTCCCTCCCCATGATTTTGAATAACGAAAAAATATCTTATATTGAGGAGTACCAAAGATCTGACGACACTGCCATATTTCATCTTAAGGCCCGTCTATCTGAGTCAGATTTTACCCGACAGCGCCATTTTTCGCTCAAAAACTCCATTCTGACTCTGCTGGGTAGCATGACATCCTCCATTGCTGCGCGGCTTATCAGGTTCTGATTTTTACCGTTGAATTTTGTAAAAATCAACCTAGAAGCCCAAGCGAATATGAACTATTTTTTTCGACCGTTAAATTCTTTTTTTGATTAAAAATAGAAGCGGAGTTGAAGTTTTAATTTTGAGATAATATTTTTTTATTATTAATAATTATTGGTGTAATAAAAATAAATCGGTTTTTGACGGGAAGGTATGGCCGGTTTTATATTTTTGAGTTGTTGATTTGAAATGCCTAAATTATTATATTTCAGTTGTGTTAATTTACTTATTTTTTGTTTTTTTTAAAAAATATTATTAGGATTAATATATTATAATGGTGTCTTTTTTTTGTCATTGATGATATGTCAATATGGCGTTGCTCCTTTGTGGAGAAACGATCGGTGTTAATATCGATATTTTGGGCTTTGGATTGTAATGCTACTGTTTTTAGTGGTTTTTAGCGAAATACAAATTGGAGATTTATAATGAAAAAACTAATCTTTTCTGCAGCTGTTATAGCTGCTTCTTGTTACACCTATTCTGCAATGGCTGCTTGTCCTGCAACTGGTAATGCAACCCTCAACTCTGCGATTACAGATATTGGTCTGAAATCCTGGATTGGAGGCGCTACTTATCAGGTTTGCCAATTGCCAACCAGTATTACTATTAATGCGGCCGCTACTCTGCAAAATGACGTTACGGTCGGCGTTGGCCCTGGTGCTGTTACATATCCAGTACTTTGGACTCTGCCAGGTATTGTGACTGTGGGTGATGGTTATGCTCAGAATACAGCCTATGCCAGTGCTGATCATACTGAACTGACTATCGAAGAGGGTGTTCACGTTGTAGCTTCTGCTTCCAACGCCGCTCTGGTGATTGCCCGTGGCGCCAAACTAAATGCTCAGGGTACGGTCAATGACCCGATTGTTTTCTCTTATCTGGATGATGATGATTTCTCCGGTGACGACGAAGACTATAGCGGTGAAGGTCAGTGGGGTGGTGTGATTCTGTCCGGCTATGGTGTGGCCAACGAATGTACTTCCGGAGATACCTGTACCATGGAAGGCATCTCAACCGGGTATTACTTCGGTTCCGGCAGCACCTCCAAAGCTGCTGGTGAAACCGGCAGTGGTACCCTGACTTACGTTGTTATTACTGAAGGTGGTACTCAGATCGATGTGGAAGATCCTGATCCGGTTGCCAACGGTGGTGATGAAATCAACGGCTTGACCCTGTATGCCGTTACCTCAGCGACAACCATCAACCATATCCACGTTAATGAAAACCTGGATGACGGTATCGAGTTCTTCGGTGGTGATGTGGCTGTTTCTGATATCTGGCTGACTTGTAACGGTGACGACAGCGTCGATTGGGATTACGGTTTCCACGGTTCTATCGAGAACGTGTATATCGAGCAAGGCGACAAAAATGGTGCGGAAGACTACGCTTTTGAGCTGGCTGGCAATCCGAACAACTCTGCTGCTACTCCATTGGCTTCCGCTACTGTTACTGGTGTTTGGGTCCAATACAATGGCTCTAATGCCGCTACTATGACCGATGCCATCTTCAAACTGAAAGAAGGCACTGGTAACACCAACGGTACTGCCAATGGTGTTGTCGGTGGTACACCATTGTTCGATGAAATTGTAATTACTGGTTACGCTGGACAAGAGTGTGCTGAGATTAGCTCGGCAAACATCTCTACTGACAGCTTCGAAGCAGTTTCTTACGATTGTGCAATAACCGCCGCTGCTGATGGTAAATTTGTACCAACGGGTTCCAGCTCCTTTACATACAACAACTCTTTTTGGACTGCGCCTGCTTGCCTGTAATTTTTCCTGCGATCTAAGGTAATCCAGGCCAAGGCCCATATCATAAGGTATGGGCCTTTCTGGTATCTGCACAGACGCTATTGGTTATTGATGGAATATGTTCATTTTCTGGCTGGGTTGTTGGATTGGTGCATGGTGTTGGGTGTATTCAGGAATAAAAACATATGACAAGTGTCAGACCTCGCTGCGATATTGGTTACAAGGTAGCGCGATGAAAACATCGGATCCGTTGAGTGAGGTCTCAACCTTCGAGGAATACCGTATATACCAGTGGTTTATTCATGGTGGGCGTGAGCAAGCCACCGAACGACAGCTGGAGTCTTTTGAGTGTTGGTTGCAAGGTCAATCTGGCCGTTGGCTGAGGGCCGAGGAGGTTGTGAATATCTGGGAGGCGCCAGAGTTCACTGCCGCCATCCTGGCATTGGAGCCGCCGGAGAGCATTGTAACGTCTGATGATTGGGATCCATTTGACGAGGTGGATTCCAAAGGGCTGGTGGCATTGTGTTTCGCTGTATGTATGGTGATTAGAGCTGTGGTTTTGGTGTTTCGGGGTGTTTCTTGGACTGTCATGCGCCTTGGCGCTGCTATGGGTTTGCCATGCCGTATTCGGTCGTGATTTTTTGTTCTGGCGGCTTTGGGGGCCGTTTTCCGTTTGTTTGTCTTGTGATGTCGATTTGGAATATCGGGTTTGTATCGTGGCTTTGATATAAAAATCCATCTTCAAGTATTGTCAAAACCCTACATCAAGGCTTAACCAATATTCCCTTCCGGTGCGGTAACTGAGGTAGTGGTAGTCGCCTTGTTGGTAGTGGTGGGCGGTGTTGATGAGGTTATTGATGCTGAGGGTCAGGCGGGCTGGTTTGAGTTGATAGGTCCAGTTCAGGTCAAGGTGGTTTCTGGGCTGTTGGTAAACTGCAGGCAGGTCGTCGCGGTCGCTGGTGATGTAGAGCTGGGTGCCGCTGCGCTTGTAGACGAGGCTGAATGTGTGTGTGTTGCTGGGTTGGTATTGCAGGCGCAGGGCGCTGATGTAGGCGGGTTGGCCTTGTAACGGGCGGCTGTCTGATGTTTTTGTGGTTGTCTCTGTGATGACGTCTGAGTCTGATCCGGTTTCGTCGGTATTTTGTTGGCCGGTGACGCGTTGCTGAACATGGGAGCGGATGTTGGCATAACGGCCTTGAATCTTGAAGTGTTGTCCTGACCATTGCCATTGGTAGTCGGCTTCCAGCTCCAGGCCTTGTACTTGTCCAAAGGGGGAGTTTTGATAGCTGTAGTTGCTGTAGCTGGCTTGGTCGGTGGCTTCTGTGTCGTCGGTGAAGGTGCCTTCTATGGGGTGGTGAATACGTTTCAGGTAGAGCGAGCTGCCCAGTCGTAGTGGGATGTCGAGTGGTTTCCACTGCCATGACAAATCCCAGTTGTGAACGTCAGAGTTGTTCAAGTCTGGGTTACCAATGGTTTTGGTACGGGTGTCCAGGTCTTCGTAAATCACGGGCAGTAGCTCGTTGAATCGTGGCCAGACGACGGTTTGGCTGTAATTGGCCCGCAGTTGATGAAAGCCTGGGCGGTATTCGAGTGCGATGGACGGCAACCAGCGACTGGCGGTTTGCAAGGGTTCTTCGGCGTGGGCTTCGGTATTCCAGAGGGCTGCTGTCATCTGGTTGTACTCGCGTCGGATGCCGCTGATCAGTTGCCAGTGTTCGCTCAGATCCAGGTCGTTCAGTAGGTAGGTCGCGCGATTGATTTGGGTGGCGCTATAGAAGCGACCACTAAGAGAGGTGCTGCTGTCGGTATCGAGCAGGGTGTCTTGTAGTATAAACCCACTGGATGAGGCGTCGCCGGTGATGAGCTCGGGGGTCAGGATGTCGTTGGGGTTAGGTTGTTCCATCAGTTGGCTATTACTGGTCAGGTCGTCACTGCCGCTGTACGTGTAGAGCAGGTTGTAGCCGTGACGCTGTTTTTGGCTGCTTTCCCATCCCCATTTTAGCTCTCCGGTCAGGAGGTGGCTGTTTATCCCAAAGCTGTATATCCGGTTCAGATGCAGGCTGATCGAGTGGCTTTGCTGTTGCATGCTGCGCCAGCCGATGTTGGTAGTGGATGGGCTGAGCTGAAGTTGGTAATCACTGTTTTCTGAGGTGGATGAGTAACGGTAGTCCAGGTCGTGAGGGCGGTCGTAGTTAGTCTGGGTTGACGCTATTTGCCAGTATAGATCGGTGGCAGAGGTCAATTGATGACGGCCGTATAGTTGGCGCTGTAACAGGCTGCGTTCAGTCCAGTTGATCAGGGCGCGGCGGTAGGCTGTGTTGCTGGGTATGTCGTTTTCGCTCTTCCCTTGGGTTTTGATCAGTTCGGCCCTGTGGGTGCTTTGGTGGAGCCAAAGCACATTGAATCCGAGGTAATGCGCGTCGTTGATGTCGAGACCCAGTGCGGCCATGGCACTGAGGTCGATAATATGTTCGCTGCGTTGGTGGGTTGAGTCTTCGTGATGGAAGTCGGCAGAGGAGCCGGAATACCCGGTTCCTGTACTGTAGCTGGTGGATTGGATCCAGGTGTTTTGCCAGTGATCCCGCAGGTTGAATGATAGGGTTCCACCCAGAGTAGCGTTGCTGATCTGGCGGCTTACTCCTGTGCTGATATCCAGGCCACCACTACTTTGGCTATGGGCCTGATAAAGCCCCATGTCGCCGACCACGGCTTCTCCCAGTTGCTGGCGCTGGGTGTTACTCAGATCATCCAGGCTTCCCTGACGGGCTGTGTGCAGTAGTAAGTCGGGGATGCGTCGGCTGCCATCGTCAAATCCATACCAATCGCTGCTGCTGCTGTAGCCCTGTAGTGTCGAGCTAGAGTTGCTGCCCTGGCGATAGAGATAGTTGGCAGCCAGTTGGGCGTAGTCGTGTTCGGGCAGTTGCATGGTATCGAGATTGAGAATACCAGCACTGGCCTGGCCGGGGGCGTCGGCATACACAGATTTTTGTAGGTCGATACTGTTGAGGATGCCGAGCGGGATGAAGTCGAGCGGAAAATTTTGCCCGGCAGGGTCCAGGCTTGGGAGCTCTCCTCGATTGATCTGAATGGTCTGATAACGTCCGGTCATGCCGCGAATGATGGCGTAGCGGTTATTTTCGATCTTGACGCCGGAGGCCAGTTCCAGCGCTGCAGGCAGATTACGGACTCCGGTTTGGCGGAGTTGCTCACGGTCAAGCTTGAAATCATGGTTGCCGGTCAGCTCTGGAGCACTGCGGCGGGAAGCGCCAGCTTGTAGCTCGGCAGTGACGAATATTTCATCGGGCAAGTCGATGCTGGCGGTTGGTGTCGCTTTTATTGTAATTGCTGCTGTTGTCTGTGCGGCTGGTGCCAGGTGTGCCGAGAGCACCAGGGTGTCTTCAATCACTCGATAGCCGATGTGGTCGGGCAGTAGCAGGCTTAGCCACTGGGGCAGCGTTCGGCAGGCCGGGGTGGGGTTGTTTGCAACTGGTAGCGCTACAACGTCGGCACTACTGACCAGTTGTAAGCCAAAACGGTTGGCTAATAACTCGGTGGCTTCTTGCAACCCGGGCGAAGCCAACTGCAAGTAGCGCTGATCGCTATTGCTGCACTCGGCTGTTGGAGACGTCGCTGGATTCGTCACTGCCTGGCTGCTGAGTGCATGTACTTGTGATTGTAGTAATAGGCAGATGCTCAGGCAGATACCGGGATAATTAGCCAGGGTTGGCTGAGTACGGGGTATCCGATGATTTGTCTGACAGCATTCGCAGCAGCGGCGAATCAGTAGGGCACAATTGACAGTGCCCATGGTCAGCCTTGGTTCATCTTTTTATCCGTCTTTTGGTTTACTTTTTGATTCATATCGGGAAGGGTCAAGTAAATAGTCTGATGATCGGCATTTATGGAAATGGTATTGGTATCCATAGAGGCTCGTGGATGATTTTCAAGCCCATATAATGCTTGCAAAATCACCAGATTTTTATCGCTGTCGCGTAAATTGAAACGGCCGTTTACGGTCAGTTCATTGACGTTGTCAGCGGCTGCCCAGTGTCGGTTGGAATAGCGGTTGAGTTCGATGATCAGCTCCGCTAGTGGCAAGTTTTCGGCGATCAGCAGACCATGTTCCCAGTCACTGCTTGCGTCAGTGTCCAGGTGACTGATGACGCCTAACGCGCGTTGGCTGACACGGATGCGTTGACCTGCTGTTAACACGGTCTTTTGACTCTGGTTAGTGATCGGGCTGATCTCGACCCGACCTTCCAACACGGTTAGTTCTGTAATTGAGTCGCGCTGATCGACGTTAAAGACGGTCCCTAGTGCTTTCATGGCTGCCTGGCGGGTTTGGACAGTGAATGGCCGTTGTGGATTTTTGGCGACGGAAAATTTTGCTTCACCCTGTGTCAGATCGATGTGACGCTCGGTGCGTTCGTAGCGTACCAGCAGCTCAGTGTCGCTGCTCATATCCACAATTGATCCATCTTCGAGCGGGTACTGGCTGGTTTGTAAACGCTCAGTCTGGAGCTTGAGCAGGCTGTTGCTATTGGGTGTGAGGTGCAGAACGATGGCTGTTGCCAGCACCAAGCAGGCGGCAATGGCCGCTGGCCAACGATAGCGGTTGCTTAAGGAATAAGAGCTCTGAGGGCTTGGTTGTTCATCGGCGAGTGTGTTGGTGTCGAAGGCCGCCAGCGCGGCACTGAATTCGGGATCGTTCCAGATGCCGGAAATAGCGTCAGCCTTATGCTGACGGGCTTCATTTTCTGTCAGCCAGTGGTCAAATTCCAGCCGTTGCTGGTCGGTTGCCTGTTCCAGACCGCCGTGCAAGAACCAGTGGCATATGCGCTCTTCTTCATGATGTGTCAGTGTGGGAAGTAGTGTTGCCCTGTTCATTATTTGACCTTGTTGCGAATGCTGGATGGACGGTATTCGATATTTTGTTCCATGCGTCCTTCTATGGATTTCATTGCCCGGTTGATGCGCTTTTCGATGACTTTACCGGAAAGCCCCAAGCGCGCAGCTATCTGGCCATTGGTGAGTCCGTGCACCTTGCGCAGTACTATGAGATTGCGGGTTTCTTCTGGCAGGCTGGCAACGCAGGTCATGAACATCTCTAACCTCTGCTTGGCAGCAATCACACGTTCGGGTTGTGGGGCTTCGCTGGCAACTGTATTTTCTGGTAACTCCTGCAGAGACTGCACCTCTTCTTGGTTACGGTAAAAATCATTGATGATGTTCATCACGACCCGATAGGTGTAGCCCACCGGATCGGAGGTGCTGTGGCCTTCCTTAAAGCGTCCAAGTGCACGTGCTACGGCTTCCTGAAAGATATCTTCCGGTTCCTGGTTGGAAGGCACTCTGTTTTTTATGAAACGCAGCAGCCTTGGCTTTTCTTCTTGCAGTAGCCGGGCTGGTAGCGCGAGAACGTCCTGATAACAACTCATTTCGATACCTGGGTTTCTGGAACTTTTACTGCCTGTAAAGCCACTGGAATCAGAGGGTGGGGGATGCAGGCCAATTCGATAATTCTTGCCTAGTATTATGACGTATAGATGAATCTTGCTTGATTAATACTTAATAAATAATAAATTTACTCGAGTGTTTTAATGGATTTTTGAGTGTTTTTAATATGTTACCGTTGGATGAAATATTTATTTATAGGTCTAATGGTTCTGATTGTAGTGCTTTATATTTAATGTAATTATTGATGTGACACTGGGAGGATGTTGAAGAATGACGAATATTCGTATAGTATTTTCGGCGCTTGGTTGATGATAAGTCAATTGGGCTGCTTGTGAATGTACAGGTTGACTTTGTTTTTATTATGAAATTTTATAACTGATTTATTGGTTGTTATATAAATTATTTGTGATGAAAATACTCTCATCGGGTTGATTTGTTACATTTCATGAGTAAAACGTTGAAAGTAGGTTCCAATATCCCATGTTTGACTTTTGCCAGTCTCTGACTGGCTTTTTTTATAACTCCTGCATTCCCTTATGATCCGGGTAAATGCAGGATAATAGCGACTGCCCAGAGGTTTTTCAGCCTTTAAATCAGCGCCAGGTTCTGGCTAATACTAAACAGGGTGGCGCCACCAAAAACCAGCACCAGCCATAAACAAACCGCCAGAATAATCGGTTTGAAACCGGCATTAATCAGATGCTTCCAGCGGATATTCAGCCCCAAAGCAGACATTGCCAGCGCCAAAAACAGCATCGATGCCTGAGTGGCTATATGACGCGCCTGTTGTAACCACTCGTTGTCCACAACATAAGGCAGCAAGGTATTCAGCACGACCACGGCGACAAAGTAGAGGATAAATCCGGGTACGGTGATTTTGTGTCTGGCCGGTTGACCTTGAGTGGCTGGATTATTCTGTGTGTTTTTTTTCTGTAACCAGAGCGCCAATAATAATAAGACTGGAGCCAGCATCAATACGCGCAGTAATTTTACAATCACGGCGTTGTGTTGGGTTGCGGCATTCATGGCTTCTGTTGCCGCCATGGTTTGAGCGACTTCATGAATGGTGCTACCGATATAAACCCCGGCCACTGTATTGGTGAGTCCAAACCAGTGTTGTATTTGCGGATAAAGCAGCACACTCAGAGTGCCAAACAGGGCCACGGCGGTCACGGCCAGACCGGTAGATTGCTGCTGTTGCTGCTGGCTTTCGCCATCATGGAGGTATTTGCCGAGCACCGGCACGGTTGCCAGAATGGCAGCAGCTCCGCAGACCGCGCTGCCTATGGCCAGCAATACAGCCAGAGAGAGCGGCAGCTTGAGAATTTTAAGTCCCAGCCAGATACCCAGCGGCAGTATGACGCTGATCGTGATGATGTCAGCAATCACGGCTTGCCAGCCGACAGCGGCCAGGTCGGCGAGGCTGAGCTGAAAGCCAAACAACACAATACCGGCTTGCAGCAGTGTTTTTTGTGCTATCCGGTGGACGGATTCCGCACTATCGATAGCGCGCAGCCGTTCCGTCAAGGGCAGTGCCGCCAGTCCCATACCAATCAGGATACTGATCGGCAGCGCGCCGATCCCCAACCCTTGCACCACATTGAAGCCGGCGATTTCACCAGCCGTGACTGCGATCAGTGTAATCAGGACAGCCATTAATATGGCCGCCAGGGGCTTGTTGATCCCCGCCTGCTGGACGGTCTCTTTGTTGTACAGCTCCACAAACATCACCCTATTAACTAGATATATCTATTTGTAATAAGCTTATTCTTTATTTTTTATTCGGATAAATTACTTAATTCCATAACTGTATCCGGAAAATCCGAAAAGCAGTGGCGCATCGCTCCACTGTCAGGCCTGGGCAGTGGTGCCCGTTGTCACCTTTGGTGGTTTGCCGGTGCAATAACCCACTGACAGCATGAGTCTGTTCCAGGCCCAAGTAAGCGGCGGGAGCCGTTATACTGGGCCTCATTTTGAGGAGGATTTCATGTTTACACGCAAGCTTGGCAATACAGATCTTGATGTCACCCGGTTGTGTCTTGGCACCATGACCTGGGGGGAGCAAAACACGGAAGCAGAAGCACATGCCCAGATGGACTGTGCTGTGGCTGCCGGCATCAACTTTTTTGATACCGCAGAAATGTATCCGGTACCGCCAAAAGGGGAGACACAAGGCCGGACCGAACAATATATCGGTAGTTGGTTTGCCCGCTCCGGCAAGCGCGAGCAGGTGATTCTGGCGACCAAGATCGCCGGGCCGGGGGACTGGATGACCCATATTCGCAATGGCCCGCAGCTGACCCCTGAACATGTGAATGCGGCCATTGATACCAGCCTGCAGCGTTTACAAACCGACTACGTCGATCTGTATCAGGTGCACTGGCCCGCCCGCAGTACCAACTTTTTTGGCAAGCTTGGCTATGTACACGATCACGACGAAGAAACCACGGCACTGGAAGAGACTCTGGAAGCTCTGGTTGGTCTGATCCGGCAGGGTAAAATTCGCCATTATGGCCTGTCGAATGAAACCGCCTGGGGCACCATGAAGGTGATCCAGATTGCTGATCAGCATGGCTGGCCGCGTCCGGTATCGGTACAAAACCCTTATAATCTGCTGAACCGCAGTTATGAGATTGGCATGGCGGAAGTGTCCATGCGTGAAAACGTCGGCTTGCTGGCTTATTCACCCATGGCGTTTGGTGTGTTGAGCGGAAAATACCTGAATGGTGCCATGCCGGAAAATGCCCGTATTACCTTGTTTGAACGTTTCTCCCGCTATCAGGGCGCCCAGGCTGAAGAAGCCGTACGTCAATATGCCGAAGTGGCTGCGGATATTGGATTGTCACCGGCGGTATTGGCGCTGGCCTTTGTAACCCAGCAGGATTTTGTAACCTCGAATATTATTGGCGCAACGACCTTGCCACAGCTGGAAGAAAATATCGCCAGTGCGGATGTCGTGCTGGATGCCGAGACCATTGAACGTATTGAGGGAATTCACAAGGTGATTTCCAACCCCTGTCCCTGAGCTGAGCGGACTCTGCCGGGATGGAGTAAGCGGAAGGGGATCAGGCCGGTCAGCGGCAGCATGCCGATGACCGGGTCAAAGCGGCTCAGAGAGCCGCTGGTCGTAATCGGGATACCCGTTTCAGCCTGAGTGATAACGCCAGTGCCGCCGCAGATAAACCAATAACCAGGCCAGTCCAGAAACCCGGTGCTCCTGCCGGAGCGATATTCAGCAAGGGGATGCCGTGAAAAGCCAGACCGTAACCACAGCCCAGGCCAACCAGCCAATACGTGACAAAGGTAATCAGCATCACCACAAAGGTATCCTGATAGCCACGCAAGGCACCTGCTGCCGCGACTTGAGTGGCATCAGACAGTTGGAATACCGCAGCGTATACCAGTAATACCGAACCAATGGCGACCACTTCCGGATCGGGGGAATACCACCCGGCAATGGTTTCTGATAGCAGAATAATCAAGGTGGCATTAAACAAGGCAATGGCCAGGTTCAGCCGCACCCCCAGCCAGGCGGTCTGTCGGGCCAGCAAGGTATCTCCGCTGCCGAGATAGTGGCCAACACGCACAGTGAGCGCCATGCCTAAACTCAGCGGTATCATAAAGGTGATGGATGACATGTTCAGAGCCACCTGATGCCCGGCGACCACTACCGGGCCAAGATCGGTGAGGAACAGCGCAATAGCGGTAAACAGGCTGACTTCAAAAAAGATCGCAATGCCGATCGGTACCCCAATCCGCAAGATATTACGCACATGATGCCAGGCCGGAGAGTTCATCAGATCCAGCAGGGATGCCTCTTTACCGAGGCGGTATTTGCGGGTGTTGATGGCCATGGCTATCGCCATACAGACAAAAATCAGACTGCTGCCAATACCACAGCCGACACTGCCCATCTCTGGAAAACCCAGCCAGCCATACACAAACACCGCATTCACTGGCACGTTGGCAATCAGCCCGGAGAGCATGATCCAGGTAACATGGGTGGCCTGGCTCAAGGCTTCAGCATAAAAGCGGAAGGCCAGAAAAACACCGACGGCCGGAAAACCTATCGAGATAGCGACCAGGTAGCGGGTTGCCAATGCGGCAGTGACCGTGTCATCGATCAATAGTGGCAACATATCCGCGGCAAAATAGAGCAACAGGCCGATCAGACTGCCAGCAATCGCCCCCAGCCAGACCGATGATGCCAGCAGGCTGGATAGCTGTTGGTGTTGTTTGGAAGCGTTAAGGCCGGATACCAATGGCGATAATGCCACCAGAATCCCGGCCAGAAACAGCCAGACCGGCAACCATAAACTGGTACCAATCGCCACTGCCGCCAAATCCCGGGTACTGACATAGCCCGACATCAGGGTATCGACCGTTCCCATACCGATCTGGGCCATCTGGGTTGCCATAATGGGCAAGGTAAGTTTAAACAGGGCGCGGGTTTCGCGATTGACAAACGACATGGGGCAGGTAGCTCTGAACAGAAGTAAAAGGAATGGCCAGGATCGCGGCATTTTCCCCGAATACGGCGGCTTTGCAAGGCTGCTGGCGTATTTGCGCATACGGGAAAGTAACCACTCGCTGCCAGCGTTCGTCCCTGGCCGTGCGGCAGCCTCAGAAAGCCTCAGAAAGCCTCAGAAAGGTGCGCCGTGGAGGTCGATTGAGGGGTGTTTAAAGGGATTTCGTGGTTTATACCCTCTGAACAAGGTGGATTACTGCTATAATACAAACTGTTTGATTTTGGTTAACGATGTTGGTTATGCCCACCGGTTCTTCTGACACGCTGAAAACAGCGGACTTGATCCAGCTGTTTGATGACTTGTTCTTCTCTGCCCAAAACACCCGTCTGATTGCTGGCGATAGCGAGCCTGTCTACTTGCCATCTGATAGTGAATACGCTTACGACAGAATTATGTTTGCCCATGGTTTTTATGCTTCTGCCCTGCATGAAATCAGTCATTGGTGTATTGCGGGCGCTCAGCGTCGCCGCCTGGTTGATTTTGGTTATTGGTACGAACCCGATGGCCGCAGTGCCGCGCAGCAGCGTGAATTTGAGCAGGTAGAAATCAAGCCCCAGGCGGTCGAATGGTTATTGTCGGAAGCGTGTGGGCGGCGTTTTTATATCAGCACGGATAACCTCGATGGAGACCCGGTTGAAGTGGCCGCCGGGCGTAAGGCATTTGCCCTGGCGGTATGGCAGCAAGCCTGCCATTACTATCACCACGGCTTGCCAGAACGTGCGGAAGTATTAAAAAACGCGCTACTGGACTATTATCAGCGCCACGAAATATTTTCAGCCGACCTTTTTGTGCTGGAACGACTCTGACTGGAGACACTTTTGTTCAAGAAAATCATCAAGGCGGTGGCTGGCAAAAAGCAAGCCGACACCGGCACCTCTTCCCATACGGCTGCAACAGCGCCATCACGGGCAGTCAAACCTTCTACCAACAACTCCAAGGCTGCTCCGGCCCACGACAAACACCAGCGGGCCGACCAACCTCACGGAAGCCGTAGCGACAGTCAGAGTAATAAAAAACACGCCACCAGCAAAACCAAACAAGGTCATACACCTAAAGCGCCCGTTGCACCCTGGGATCCTGCGAGCTTCAAGGTTGAGCCAATGGAAGGTAAAACCCGGTTCCATGATCTGGATTTACCCGACTCAGTCATGCATGCCATTTACGATCTGGGTTTTGAATACTGCACTCCGATTCAGGCCGAGAGTCTGCCGGCGTCATTACGTGGCCGCGATACCATTGGCCAGGCACAAACCGGTACCGGTAAATCGGCGGCTTTTTTGCTGACGATTCTGAACCGCTTGCTGACCATTATTCCGGAAGAACGTTACGCCAGTGAACCGCGGGCTCTGATTGTCGCTCCAACCCGTGAACTGGCGATGCAGATCGGCAAGGATGCAGAAGGGCTGGCAAAGCACAGTGGCCTGAATGTTGTCACCGTGATGGGGGGGATGGATTACGAACTGCAACGTCGCCAGTTACGTGATGACGTGGTGGATATTCTGGTAGCAACCCCCGGTCGTCTGATTGACTTTATGCGCAGCCAGGACGTGTTTCTGGATCAGGTCGAAGTGTTGGTGCTGGACGAAGCCGATCGTATGCTGGATATGGGCTTTATCCCGGATGTCCGTCGTATTGTGCGGGCAACCCCGACCAAAGATCATCGCCAGACGCTGCTGTTTTCTGCCACATTCAATTTTGATGTCCGCATCCTGATTGACCAGTGGACTCGTGATCCGTTGCAAGTCGAAATTGAACCGGAACAAGTGGCGACCGACCGGGTTGACCAGAGTTTCTATCTGGTGGCGGAAAGCGACAAGTTCGGGTTGCTGGAACGTTTTCTGAAAGAAGAAAACCCGGAACGCTGTATCATCTTTGCCAACCGTCGTGATCACACCCGTAACCTGTGTGAAAAGCTGCTTAAACGTGGTTTCAAGGCGGGTTTGTTGTCCGGTGAGGTCAACCAGCAAAAACGTTTGAAAACACTGGAACGTTTCCGGGAAGGCCAGCTGGCTATTCTGGTTGCGACCGATGTGGCTGGCCGGGGAATTCACGTTGACGGCGTTTCTCATGTGTTTAACTACACCTTGCCGGAAGACTCGGAAGACTACGTTCACCGTATCGGCCGTACAGGCCGTGCCGGAGCCAAAGGTATTTCCATCAGTCTGGTGTCTGAAGACGATGCTTTTGCCTTGCCAGACCTGGAAAAATATCTGGGTGCCAAGCTGCCGTTAAAACAGATATAAATGTGGCTGTCCCCAGGCTTGTAACACCACAACAGGACGCCAATGGCGTCCTTTTTTATACGGTGGCCATACGCAACAGCCTTTGATACGGCCGTTTGATTACGATGGTTGTTTTTAGTGATCGTTGCTGTGACGTGCCGTGGTTTTTACGCGTTACCACCACCCATTGTTGTTATTGTTTGCCATTGCAAGGATACCCATGGCGCATCGTCCTGCTGTTGATTCTGCTGCTTGTTCTTCTGCCTCCGCCACTGCGGCTTCCAGACCTCGTGCTGCTTCCAGCTCTCGGGCACTGCTGGCGAACCCGATTGTACGGGCATTCTGGCAAGTGTCGGGCAGCACCGGGGCGGCTCAGACTGAGGTATTGGGCTGGGGACGTAAACGCTCTGGCCGTAAGGCACAACAGCAAGGTGAGCGTCAGCAGCGCCCCTGGTGGTTGCTTGAAGATGGATTTGTACGCTCGTTAGGCCGAGAAGATCCAGCCTTGTCGCTGGTACAGGATAATCTGGGTATTTATTACGACGCGACTGGCCCGTCACGACTGGAACAGCTGATCCCCCAACCGCTGACGGATACCCAGCAACGGCGTAGTCGCCAGCTGATCCAGCGCTGGCAACAGGCCGGAGTATCAAAATACAACGCCGCCCCAGATTACCGTGGTGAATTGCCAGCTTCCTTTGTGCTGGTGGTGGATCAGGTCGCCGGTGATGCGTCTATTTCATTTGGTCTGGCCAGTGCTGCCTCGTTTACACAGATGCTGGATGCCGCCCTGAGCGAAAACCCGGAAGCCACGGTGGTGCTTAAAGTACATCCGGATGCCTTCACGCGGGCGCGGGTCGGACACTTTGACCTGGCTACATTGCAGCAGGATGCCCGGGTGCAACTGGTGGCGGAAAACTGTCATCCCGAACGGCTGTTAGCGAATGCTGACAAGGTGTATACGGTGACTTCGCAAATGGGTTTTGAAGCCTTGCTGTGGGGCAAGCCGGTACGGTGTTTCGGGATGCCATTTTACGCTGGCTGGGGTCTGACCCGGGATGAACTCGATGCCCCTGAACGCCGCCGCTCTGCCTGCCAAGCCTTGTCGGCAGAGGAAGCACACCCGTCGTTAACCGGGACGGCTGGAATCACGCCTGGGGTCACGCTGGAGCAGCTGGTACACGCCACGCTGGTGGAGTACAGCCGCTACTGGGACCCTGAGCAGGGTACCGAAACCAGTATTGAAGACACCCTGGATTACCTGTCGGCCCAGCGCCAGCAATGGTTGCGCAGTCATCAGCTGGGGCCGGTGTATGCGTTGGGTTTCTCGCGCTGGAAAAAACCGATTTTACGGGCGTTTTTGTACGGTACCGACGTGACCTTTTGCAAGGATGCCAGTCTGATACCGGCACAAGCGACGGTTGCCTTATGGGGAGTACGCCCACTGCCACCGGTGCTGCAAACACCCGAGCGGCAGCCGGGGCGGGTGGTACGGATCGAGGATGGCTTTTTAAGGTCATCCGGGCTGGGGGCTGACCTGATTCGGCCGCTGTCCTGGGTGCTGGATGATGTTGGCATGTACTACGACGCGTCGAGGCCTTCGCGACTGGAGCAGATGCTGGCCCAGGACGAGTGGTCAGCCGCTGATTGTGCCCAGGCCCGGCAGCTGCGAAAGACCATTGTTGCCAACCGTATTTCCAAATACAACCTGACCGGGCAAGACTGGCAACCGGCGTGTCGATCCTGCTCTGGCCAGCCGCGCCGGGTGGTCCTGGTACCGGGCCAGGTGGAGTCTGATGCCTCAATCCGTATGGGAGCCGGGAGTATCAAGACCAATCAGGGGTTATTACAGGCAGCACGTGCTGCGGAACCGGACGCCTGGCTGGTGTATAAACCGCACCCGGATGTGGTATCCGGATTACGCAGCAGTGATCGTCCCGTGAGTGAATATCAGGCCTGGTGTGATGAATTGGTGCTGGCTGGCGATTCCTCTCAGATGCTGGAACATGTTGATGCGGTTCATACCATGACATCATTGCTGGGGTTTGAGGCGTTGCTGCGTGGTAAGGAAGTTATCTGTCATGGCATGCCGTTTTATGCGGGCTGGGGGCTGACCCGGGATATGTTGGTATGTCCACGACGGGGGCGTCAACGCTCCCTCGATGAGTTGGTGGCGGCTACCCTGATACGCTATCCCGGCTATGTGAGTGCCAGTACTGGCCGCTTCAGCAGCCCACAACGGGTGGTGGCAGAATTGCAGCGCTGGAAAGCGTCAGGGCCGTCGGTGATGCCACTCTGGCGACGGGCGTTACGGGTGGTGCTGCGTTTGTGGGTGTCATCGGGATTGCGAAAGAACGCCTGACCCGGCGGCTGTCGGGTCTGGCAGAACGGGAAACCACCGCATGGCTCAGCGATTTTCCAATCGATTATAATCCAGGATACCGGCCCGGATCGGCCATTGCTGCTGATACAGCTGGCCAATGGCATCGCTGACCGCCCAGAATGTCGGGTTACTGCGACGTACTCCAAAGCGGTCGAGCAGGGCACTGTAATCATCCGCTGCCTGCATGTCAGCGATCTGTTTCACCAGTTCAGGCAAGGCTGATTCTTCGACGCTGAACAAGACGTTGGGGTAGTCGCCTACAGCACCACGGGCCAGGGTCAGAGTGTCTTCTGCAGGCCGTAAAGCGCTTTCTTCCGCCAGTAAACTGGAAATATTGGCATGGGCACGGTTATGCACCAGGCTGATCAGTTCCACTGGCTGCTGTTGGCGGGTGATCAATACCAGACTGAGTTCCGGTAACAGGTGCAAGCCTTTGCCTTGCAATTTTTCCAGGCCGTTCAGGGTGGTGATGGCTGAATCCGACAGTGGCCCGGATGACAGGTGATAGCTCTGGTTCAAGACCGGTGACAGTCTGTCGGCCAGTAAACGGTACAGCTCGGTTTTGGGCTGGTTGGTCTGATAGTCGATGGTGCTGTCGGCATCGAAGCGGATCAGGTCACTGAAGATATAATCCTTGATCGTGGTGCTGGTATCGCGATACCAGTGGCGACGTACTGTCTCACGCTCTTGCTGTGGCAATAGCAGCAGAAAGTTCATTTCCCCTTCCATCCGCAAAAAATCCATATACAGCCGGGTGACCAGCTGATGCCCAACATTGCCGTACACATCAAATCCGGCAACCAATAGATAATGGATACGTTCCAGTAATGGGTAATCAATCAACCAGGCGGTCTTGGGCGGCTGGCCCAGCAGTCCCTGTACCACGGTGGCGTTATCAAAGTGGCGCATTACTGTCAGGGCTGCATTGGGGTTATTGATGCCAGCCTGTTGGTCGCCATCCCATACCAGTTGTGTATCCAGCAAGATATTGTTGTCTTGCATTTCCTGGCGCATAAACCGGGACTTGGCACTGAGGTATTCTTTTTGCTGGTCGGAAAAGGAAATCCAGGAACTGATAGGCAAGCTGTTGCTGCTGTTCTTGGCGGGTAAATCGAGATGATGCGCCTGGCTCTTGAGAAAATCGGAAGCATCGCTGTCGTAGTGGCGGTCGGGGGTGACGAAGAACACCCAGAACTGCTCGTTAATAACGTTCACTGCCACCTGACCATGGCAAACCGGCCCCTTGATAAAGGCCATGATGGTTTCCAGCGAGTGTTCCAGTAAAAAGCGATAGCGGCTATCCGTCGGAATATCCTGAAAAGTGATAAAGGGATTGGACGCTTGTTTTTCATTATATCCGGGTAAGGACTCGACGGTGTAAGACGGTTGGTAAAACAGCTTATGCCAAGTGTCCCAGCGAGCCTCATTCAGGCGGAAAGGGATATGGGTTTTGGCGACTTTGGATTCCTGGTCAACCACCAGGCGGTAATAGGGTGTGGCGACGCCAGGGTCATCATAAGGTCGGCGGGTGGCGATAATATCCACAGGTTCGCCCGGGGCGGTCCGGGAGCGCACCAGATGAAAACGGGTACTGCTGTCATCACCCAGATACAGGCTGTAAAGATAAATATGTTCATAAATATAGCGGTTGATCAGTGATTGCCGCTTGTAGTCGTCGCTATCCGGGTCACCATGGGCATTGAAGCGTTGTTCCCACTGCTGCAGCTGGTGTTGCAGATTGCCATTCAAGGGGGTTGGACGTGGTAGCAGGCCACCCCGTTGAATCCACTCGGCCAGGGTTTTGTACTCACTGTCGGACAAGGCGGGTAAACCGTAGGGCATGCCCCAGTCTGGGTACTGGCTGGCAAAATCAGAGTATTGCTCGGCGGTTGGACACTGTTGATCCCGTGACAGCTTGAAGTCGTAACTGTCGGGTAATACAGCCTGATCGGGAGCTGGCTGCGCCTGGCGCAAGGCAAGGGCGCGGAACAGTACACTGGCATGAAGATTGGCGTCGCTGGTATTACGCCGTTCATTCAATACCGGCTGGAAGCCTTTCTCGCGCCATTCTGCGGTGCTTTGAGCATCCAGATACAAGCGTTTTGGGGCCGTTGCCAACAGGCGTGTGCCATCGTAAACCGGCTCTGGGTGAAGACCTCGGTCAATACCCAGAGGGGAGGTCAATTTCAGCTGGCACGGCGCGTCATAACAGGCGTGACAGTGAACACAGCGTTGTTCCAGTATTGGCTCGACGTGCTGGTGGTAGTGTCGGCCTTCGTAGCTGTCGGCATCGACCCAGCGGGTTTTGGGCGCTGACTCGCCAAACACATCATCAAATTGTTGGCTGGCGAATACCGCGCAGCCTGTACTCGCGGTGACGATTACCCATAACAACAGCTTGAGGGTCAATCGGGTACGTGCGGAGGCTGACCGATTGGCCGTTCGAATTGTCATAGGCGCTCTGTGGGATTCGATAGGAGAGTAATTCTGATCATATCGAATCTTGTTGTCAGAGTCAGCGAATGACTTATGACACGGACTGGCCATCCGGCTGCAGCGGAGTCCCCGGATTGACCGCTGGCTGACGGGCTTGTTGCTGGTTGTGCAAGTACTTCAGGCGAGCAGCCAGTGACAGAGTGACAGCCAGAATCAACCAGGAGCCAAGGACAACACCCAACCAGTATTGCCACTGCCAGAACTGGTTGAGGTACACCCCGCCGGTGCTGGCACCGAGGTAATAACACACCAGATACAGCGAGCTGGCGCTGGCCTTGGCGTGTTTGACGGTACGACCAACCCAGGCGCTGGCGCTGGAATGGGCAAAGAAGAAACCAAAGGCATTCACCAGAAACCCGAAAATAATCGTCGGCAGCGATGGATACAGGGTAATCAGGCTGCCGACCATCAGCAGGCCACTGCCGACCATCATGCAGTTAGGCTGGCCGTAGCGGCGGCTGAACTTGCCAGACAGCATCGAACCCCAGGTACCACTCAGGTAAGTCAGGAACAACATACCCAGAAACTGCGGTGACAGCTGGTAGGGATCGTCTTCCAGTACAAAGGTAATAAAACTGTACTGGTTGATAAAAACAAAGAAGTTCAGGCCTCCAAACAGAAAGGCGGGCAGCAGCAGCGGATTACGCAGATGCGACACGATATCCCGTCCCATGGATGGCAAGTTGAACGGCCGGGGGGTAAACCGGCGCGGTGGAGGTAATAACCAGGCAACCAGCATCCAGGTACACAAGCCAACCAGACCCACAAGCAGAAAGGCGTTACCCCAGCCCAGGTGTTCACCGGCAAAACCACCCATCAGGCGACCACCAATGCCCCCCAACGAGTTGGCCGCGATATATAAGCCAATGGCAGACATCAAGGCATCAGCCTCAAATTCATCGGCCATGTAGGCCACGGCAATGGCCGGCAAACCGCCCAGAAACAGCCCTTGCAAGCCACGTAACCAGAGTAACTGCTCAAAGGTCGTGACCTGGCTGATCACCAGTGTGGTGGCGGCGACACCGCACATGCTGCCAATAATCAGCCCTTTGCGGCCGATCACATCGGATAGTGGCCCATAGATCAATAACGACAATCCCAGTGTCAGCGTCGACAGCGTCAGGGTGTAACTTGCTTGCAGCGGTGTAACGGCAAATTCTGTCGCCAGCATTGGCAGCAATGGCTGGGTCACATACAGGTTGGAAAACACCATAAAGGAGCCAAGGCACAAGGCGATGGTGATTCGCCACCAGGCGGCGGTACCATTTTTGATCATGAGGGGTCTCGCTATAAGAAGAAGCAGAACAGCAAAACCACTATAAAAGGTTGTATCGCATCATAAAAATATATGTTTGATATGAATTAAATCAAAAATTGTTATGAGTTGAGCCGGTGACGATTTATAACAACGGAAAAATGATGACTTTGAATCAGAGTAGAAGCAGAAAGGAGAAGGGTCCATGGACTATAAGGCGCTGAGTTATTTTTATGAAGTGGCACGGCAGCAGAGCTTCACCCGGGCTGCGGACCGGCTGCAGGTGGCTCAACCTGCTGTCAGTATGGCAATCAAACGTCTGGAGCAGCAATTACAGCTGACCCTGTTTCACCGCCACGAGCGCCAGATATCGTTAACCGATGAAGGTGAGTGTTTGTTCGCCCAGGCCCAGCGTATCGTACAGATGATGTCTGATGCCGACCTGGAAATGGCAGAACTGCGAGGACTGGAACAGGGAGCGGTACAGTTAGGTACGCCGAGCATGCTGGGTTCTTATCATTTTCCTCCAATTATCATGGCGTTCCGGCATCGTTATCCGAACCTGACGTTTTCTGTTTACGAAGGTGGTGCCTGGCAGTTGCAGCAAATGCTGGAAAAAGGGGAGCTGGATCTGGCGGTGATCGAAGCGGAAGAAATCCCCGACAGCATCGAAGCCCGTACCTTGATGCGTGAAGAAATGCGCGTTGTGGTGGCCAAGGATCATCCGTTTGCCAGTCGCACCGCAATCACTCCGGCGGAATTCCTGCAAGAAGATCTGGTGCTGTTTCGTAAAGGATACTTTCACCGCAAGGTGATTGACCGCCTGGCCGAAGAGTCGGCTATTCAGCCGCGGATTAATTTTGAAACCAACCTGTTGCCGCTGATTCGCTCTATCGTCAAACAGGGGTTTGGTATTTCGACGTTGTTACGGATGGCCACGGAAGATGATCCGGAGTTGGTGACGCTGTCGTTTGATCCGCCCATTGTGCTCGATCTGTGTCTGGCCTGGCGTAAGGATGGTTATCTGTCAAAAGCCAATCAGGCCTTTGTGGATTTTGTGCTGGATAATAGTCCGGCGTCGGGACATGCAGAATAGTTTTGCTGGCGATATATCGGGGGTGTCTGGGCAGGCCGGTATTTGAGCAGGCCGGGAGTGCCCACCGTGAGGTGCACTCCCGGAACTGAATATTTATTTATTCAGCAAGTAGTTTACCAGCAGGCTGACCGGGCGACCGGTAGCGCCCTTGGCTTTACCACCAACCCAGGCGGTGCCAGCAATATCCAGATGCGCCCAAGGGGTGCCTTCCGTAAAGCGTGACAGGAAACAGGCGGCGGTGGTTGCGCCAGCGAGCGGGCCACCAATATTGGCGATGTCGGCAAAGTTGGAGTCGATCAGATCCTGATATTCTTCCTCCAGCGGCAAACGCCAGATCTTGTCGTTGCTGTACTGTGCCGCGGCTTGCAGCTGCTCGGCCATGGCTTCATCTGTGGTGAACAGGCCGGAGTTGACCTCGCCCAGAGCGGCCATACAAGCACCGGTGAGGGTGGCGATATCAACGATGGAAGCGGGCTGATAATTGTCGATACCGTAGGTCAGGGCATCACACAGCACCAGCCGTCCTTCGGCGTCGGTGTTGAGAATTTCGATGGTTTTACCGGACAGGCTGGTGACGACATCGCCGGGCTTGCTGGCGTTACCGGCAGGCATGTTTTCTGCGCTGGTCACGATAGCCAGTACGTTGACCTTGGGTTTGAGGGTCAGAATGGCTTTCATGGTGCCAAGCACAGAGGCTGCGCCGCACATATCGTATTTCATCTCGTCCATTTTCTGGCCAGGTTTCAGGCTGATGCCACCGGTATCAAAGGTAATGCCCTTGCCCAGAATCATGTGCGGTGCTGCGGTTGGGTCGTCGGCACCCCGGTATTGCATAACGATGATTTTGCCCGGCTCGGTGGAGCCTTTGGAAACCGAGACAAATGCACCGGCGCCCATTTCTGCCAGTTGGTCTTCATCCAGAATGGTGGTTTCGAGCGCCTGGTCCTGGGTCAGGGTGACGGCATTTTCAGCCAGCCAGGTTGGTGTGCAGATATTCGGTGGCATATTGGCCAGTTCTTTGGCAAAGCTGATCCCCGTGCCAATGGCTGCCCCTTTACTGAAAGCTGCTGAAACATCGTCACCAAGCCAAATCAGGGTGTCGGGTGATTTTGCTTCGGCGTCGCTGCTGCTTTTGGTGGCGGTGAAACGGTATTGCGCGGCGGCATAGGCGATTGCGGTCTGTTCCGCCAGCCAGGCTTCGGTCAGTACGTCGGTTGTCAGTGACGTCAGTGCCAGAGCAATATCGCCGCCGATGCGGTTCGTGGTATTGGCAATGGCTGCCAGAACTTTTTGGGCACTGGCGGGTTTCAGTGTTTCTTTACCAGTACCAACCAATAATACGCGGCTGGCCGTAATGCCGGAAACTGCAGGTAGCAGCAGTGTTTCTGCCAGTTTGCCGGAGATATCGCCCTGTTCAAAACGCTGGCTGATAAAGCCCTGGCTGGCTTCGTCAAGTTGCAAGGCTGTGTCAGACAGCTTGCCTGACTGGTCGAGAGTGACCACAATACAGCTCGCCTGGGTCTCGGTGGCAGTTTGTTGGGATACCTGATAAATCATGTCAGCTCCTGGCGGAAACATTGAGTGGCGAACGATGGCCGGGTTGATTCGCAGCGTGTCGTTCTGAATGGTTAGTCACTCTATAATGTGACGTCATATTCCTGAAATACAAGTGCGGCGCGGATAACAATACATTTTGCTGTCGTTGCAGAGCACCCTGTCTCTGGGTATGGTGCGCGGCTTTGCCGCGGTTCAATCAAGGTCTAGTCTTTTGATCATATTTCGTTATCTGGCCAGGGAACTGGCTGGTTCGTTGTTTGCAGTGACCATCGTGTTATTGATGATTCTGATGAGTGGTCGGCTGATTCGTCAGCTGGCGGCCGCTGCAGCCGGTGAAGTCTCGCTGGATATTGTGTTTTTCACACTGCTATTACGCCTGCCATCGTTTCTCGAAATGATTTTACCGCTGGCACTGTTTATCTCAATTTTACTGACTTACGGTCGTCTGTACGCTGAAAGCGAAATGACGGTGCTAACGGCAACCGGCTTTTCAAGCAACCGGTTATTGGCGTACACCGCGGCACCGGCGTTTGTCTTGATGCTGGTGGTGGGCAGTTTCAGCCTGTATCTCAGCCCAAGCGGTGCTGAAAAGATGGAAAGCCTGTATGAAAAACAGGCGCAGCTGACGGAGTTTGAGTTACTGGCCCCTGGTCGCTTCCAGAGTATGAAAGGTGGCAGTCGGGTGACGTATGCGGAGTCGTTGTCGGATGATAAAACCGAGATGAACCGGGTATTTATTACCGATGGCAACAGCCTGCTGCTGGCACAAAAAGGTACCCAGTATGTCAGTGACGAAACCGGCTCCCGTTATCTGGAATTACACGATGGCAAACGTTACGACTGGACACCAGGCAGCCTGGCGTTCGAGGCGCTGGATTTTGAACTGTATGGCGTCAAGATTGCGGAAGAGCTGGAAGAACGGCGCCAGTTACGTAAAGAGGCGGTGCCAACCCTGGCACTGTTTGGTTCCGACGACCCCAAACACCAGGCCCAGCTGCAGTGGCGTATCTCGATGGTTCTGATGGTGCCTATCATGACCTTGCTGGCGGTGCCTTTGTCGCGGGTGAATCCTCGTCAGGGCCGGTTTGCCCGGCTATTTCCGGCCATTGTGCTGTTTATGGTGTACATCTCCTTGTTGATTGCCATGAAGGGCATGCTGGAAAAAGGCCAGCTGAACCCAAACATCGGGTTGTGGAGTTTGCATCTGGTGTATCTGATGATCGCTCTGGGGTTACTGCTGGTGCCTGAATGGATGCGCCGCTGGCGGGTGAGGTCATTATGAATCGTATCGATCGTTATGTTGCCCACAATGTGCTGATGGCAACCCTGATTGTGGCTCTGGTCATTGTGGGTCTGGACGCTATTTTTACGCTGGTGGATGAACTGGATCAGCTGAAAGGTGAATACCAGTTTGCCGATGCACTGCAATTTATGGGTATTCGCTTGCCGCGGCGCCTGTATGAATATATGCCGATGGCCTGTCTGATTGGTTGCCTCGCTGGTCTTGGTGGCATGGCGGCCAACAGTGAGCTGACGGTGATGCGGGCAGCCGGTGTATCTGTGGGGCGTATTGCCCTGGCGGTCATCAAGCCGATGATGTTGCTGATGGTGCTGAATATGGCGCTGGCTGAATATGCGATTCCGGTGCTGGAGCGGATTGCGCAATCACAAAAGGCGGTGGCGCAAGGAAAGGGCGATTTGCTCTCAAACAAGGGCAAGGGCTATTGGCACCGGGAAGGCAATACTTTTATGCGCTTTACGGCGGTTGAACCCAATGGCGTGTTACATGGCATCACTCTGTTTGATTTTGACGATGACAGTAACCTGCAGCGTATCCGTTCCGCCGAGCGGGCGATTTATCAGCGTTCCAGCTGGCAAATGCAAACCGTGGTCGATATGACCATCAGCGCTACCGAAACCCGTCAATTACAACTGGACAGCATGGACTGGCAAACTGAGCTGACGCCACAAAGCCTCAGTGTGGTAATGATCGAGCCTCGGGATATGTCGATATCCAATCTGTTCAGTTATACCCGTTATCTGGAAAAGCAGGGCCTGAATGCCGATAACTATCTGTTGTCATTCTGGCGCAAGGTCACTCAGCCGCTGGGGACTCTGGCACTGGTGGTACTGGGGATTTCCTTTATCTTCGGGCCGCTGCGAGCGGTCACACCCGGTTATCGGATTTTTTCCGGCATTCTGGTTGGGTTGATGTACAAATACGCGGAAGAATTATTGGCACCTGCCAGTATTGTGTTCGGGTTTGAACCTGTGTGGGCCAGTGTGGTGCCAATCGCCGGCTGCATGGGAGTGGGGCTGCTGCTGCTGCGTCGCACCGGATAAACCGATGCTGTTGTTCCGCTTATTTCCCTGTTTTCGGGATAAACACAATACGGGTCAGCGAGGCCATGTCATGCCAGCTGCGGCCGCGGGTATCGAGCAGTGACCAGAAAAATCCCAGTCCGAACACTGCCAGCGAGAAAAACCCAATGCCTGTGCGTAACATGCAGTGGGACAACTTGACGGGCTTGGCATCTTCAGTAATCAGTTTGAGGCGCCAGGCTTTCATGCCAATACTCTGGCCACCACGGCGCCAGGATGAGCTGAAATAAAAGAAACTGATACAGAACATTACCGACAGGTTGACCGAGGCAGGAAAAGCCCCGGGCGGTTGTCCATCGTTGGCAGCGGTCGCAATACCTACCAGCACAAAACCAGTCACAATATAGAGCGCCAGCAATACCAGGCCATCATAGGACAGGGCTGCCAGGCGGCGTATCAGGGATGCAGTCGGGTAGTTCTGGTCTGACATGATGGTGCTCTTTGGGTTGGCTGGGTGTGAGTCGAAGTGAGAGGTCAGTACGTATTCTCAGCTGACCGGCAAAACCGGGCAAGAATGGTAGCAGATTTGTCCAGAGCTGGCTTTGATGGCGACACGTCAATGCAGAGTGGTTGCCAGGGTGACACACTGCTACTGACGGTACATCTGACAAATAGTAACGGTCACGTTAAAAGTGCCGGTTTGAATCATTATCGGAGTAAATAGAATATGGTTGATCTCAGTGACATTCGCAAGGAATACACGCAAGGACGACTCGACGAGTCCAAAGTGGCTGAGCACCCGGTGACGCAATTTCACGCCTGGTTTGAGCACTACCGTACCACTGTGCCGGAAGAGCCGACGGTGATGACGGTCGCCAGTGTGGATGCGCAAGGTCAGCCCTGGCAACGCATCCTGTTGCTCAAGTCTTACGATGATGACGGCTTTGTTTTTTTCACCAATTATGAAAGTAACAAGGGCCGCCAGTTTTCCCATAACCCACGAGCCAGCCTGCATTTTTTCTGGATGACGGTGGAACGTCAGGTGCAGGTGCAGGGAGAGGTCGTGCCAATGAGTCGGGAAGAAGCACAAGCCTATTTCCACTCCCGTCCACGTGAAAGCCAGTTGGGTGCCTGGGCATCGCAACAGAGCCAACCGTTGGCCAGTCGCTCCGAACTGGAAACCCGTTTTGCCCAGTTAAGTGTGGAATACCAGGACAAGGAAATTCCGTTACCAGATTACTGGGGTGGTTATCGGTTACAGCCTTCACGCATGGAATTCTGGCAAGGTGGCGAGCACCGTTTGCACGATCGGGTGGAGTACGTGCTGCAACAGGGGGGCTGGAAAATCCAGCGACTGAACCCTTGATTCCCTCAACAGAGCTGCATAAAAGCGGCTCTGTTTGCCGCTTTTATATCCGGCTGATATCGGCCGGTATCTTTTTTAATGCCACAACCAATGCCTGGTCATCATAGGTAGCGGACTATTCATTGGTTGATCAATAGCGTTAACCTGCTTTATGGTGCAATCGTCGGTTTGAATATGACGCATTAGTATCTGATGTCGATGATATAAAGATCGATCATGTTATTTTTTTTGTTTTCTGTAATTCGATGATTTTCCCGGTGTTCTGATTCAGGTTTCTTGTGCGGATTACTGGCATTGTCTATTTTTCTGATGGTGTGTTCAGCTTTACCTTGAAGTGTCAGGAGTCTGTATATTCAAGTGTGGTTATTACAGGGATGACATAGGATGCACTTTCTTGAGACTGGCATTTCAGCGCATTATTTCGAAAGAGGGAATCCATGAAAACCGAATATATTATCCCGCTGTTGTTTTCCGGCACGTTGGCCCTGGCGGGCTGTGGCAGCAGTGACGACAGTGGGGTCGTTGATACCACCGACGATTCTGACAGCTCTGTTGATATCGAAGATGATGATGTTGTCGACGTTGACACTTCTTATTTTGATCTGGCCTCTCTGGACTCGATCGAAGTGGTTGAATGTACTCTGTCCAACAACGAGAGCAGTACCTGTTATCAGATAACGGTAAAAGGTTTTCCGGCAGATCGTAGTGAAATAGGGCCATTTTGTCCGGAAGTGATCACAGCAACAGCAGAAGATGCCGGGAAATGGTTTGACGATGGCGTGCTGTATGATTTGACCGGTGAATTTATTGCCAATCTGGATGAATTTTATAATGACAATAACTGGCTGCTATATGACGAAGAGAGTGGTGAAGTCAATATAACCGATACGCAGACTTCGTGCGAGGCAGCAGCCGTTGTGGATGTTGCTGAGGAATACCATAACTACTGCGTCCAGTGTGATCTGGATTATTACAGTGATGTTGAAGGTGAAGGTATTTATAGCACATATCTGATCCCTACCACGCCGGTCGTTCGGGATAGCGCAGGCGATATCGACGGTGAAAACGTTGGTGTAGCGTTTAATGGCGTTAATCTGGCCGCTGCTGCACCTGCTGAAGTTATTCTCAGTGCGTACACCATTGCCGCATTCGACGACTGCGTGGGTCATGTGAATCCGGTTGCGGGCTATCACTATCACGGCGCCAATCATGGCGATGGCGACTGCCCGGCGATTGCTTTTGAAAGTGATGGCCATGGCGGTGCCTTTGCCTATGCCATGGACGGCTTTGTGATCTACAGTATGCTGGATGAAGAAGGCAACGAAGCCAGTGATCTCGATGAGTGCCGTGGCCATACTGATGACGTGCGAGGTTACCATTACCATTCTGCCGGGCCGGGTGAAAATGCCTTTATAGGCTGCTTTGCCGGAGAGACAGCCAGCGCCGATGATGATAACGAAATGGATGAGAGGCCTGGCCGATGAGCAGATGGCATTCTAACGTACGTTACCTGGCCGGGCTGATACTGGTGCTCTCTGTTTTACCTGTGGCTGCGCACGAAGGGCATGGGGATGAACTGCCCTGGGAAGCCTGTCAGGCGTTGGAAAAAAGCGCTCAATGTGCTTATACCAACAGCCATGGCGATGTGTACCGGGGAACCTGCAGAGTGTTTAGTGGTGGACTGATGTGTGTGAGAAACCAGCCAATTATCCATGGTGAGGTGCAACAGACGGATAGCCATAAGGATTATGATGCCTTGCATCAGGGGGCCAGCGAGTCAGGCACAGGTGAAGGCTTGTAGGCCGGGAGCCGGGAGAGAACTGGAGGCATAAAAAAGGCCTGTCAGTATTAAGCTGACAGGCCTTTGGAATTAGTGGTAGCTATGGACGGACTTGAACCATCGACCCCAGCATTATGAATGCTGTGCTCTAACCAACTGAGCTACATAGCCACTGCACTCTTGATGCGATCCAACAGATGGAGGCGCTGTCTCGATCAAGTGGCGCGTATTATGCCAGTGTAATATTTTCTGTCAAATATTTATTTGCGATTTATTTCAACGGTTTAGCCTGGAGTGGGTGTTCATTGGTGATGGCCCGGTCTGGTGCAATTTGAGCAAGAGTAGGGGTTTTCAGGCTGGACAGGCTTCCTTGGCTGTGGGAGGCTTCGCAACCGTAATAAATACTCGTTTTTTATGAGCAAGTGTTTGGCTATTCTGGTTTGTCTGGCGATATCGTCAGTCTTGTTCTGGCGGCGGCGTGTGATCGATGAATGTCGGTAGGTTC
Source organism: Oceanobacter sp. 4_MG-2023 (assembly GCF_030689165.1). Taxonomy (NCBI): domain Bacteria; kingdom Pseudomonadati; phylum Pseudomonadota; class Gammaproteobacteria; order Oceanospirillales; family Oceanospirillaceae; genus Oceanobacter; species Oceanobacter sp. 4_MG-2023. Next base: position 43,145 of record NZ_JAUYVV010000019.1, read on the forward strand.
ATGTGGTCTCTGCAATATCAGAAACGACGTCTGGCAGTTCTTGTAATCAGCGCGGCTGGGTATCTTTACAGTGGTTCGATTATGCAATAATTGAAACTTTTCGATTGTATGGTTGCCAGTCCAGCATTCATTTCAATAAACGTGAGAGACAAGCATGAGTTTTATTAAATCAGTACCTGTCGTATTGGCGGGTACTCTGTTGTTGGCCGCATGTGGTCAGGAGGAAGTTGTGAAATTGGAAAACCACATTGACCAGGCAAGTTATGGCGTGGGTCTGAATATTGGTCGCCAGTTGTCTCAGGAAGATGTTGAAATGAACGCCGAGGCCATTGCAGCAGGTATCAAGGATGCGCTGTCAGAAGCGGATCAGCGTATTCCTGATGAAGTGATTCAGGGTGCTTTTGAAAAAATCCGTGAAGAGCAAATGCGCAAACAAGAAGCTCTGGGTGATGCGGTTGCCAAGGCAGGAGAAGAATTCCTGGCTGAGAACGCTGCCAAAGAGGGTGTAACTGTCACCGACAGCGGCTTGCAGTATGAAGTGATGACTGCTGTTGATGGTGATGCAGCACAACCGACTGCAGCGGATACCGTCAGTGTTCATTATCACGGTACCCTGATTGACGGTACTGTGTTCGACAGCTCTGTTGAGCGTGGCGAGCCTGTTCAATTCCCGCTGGGTAATGTTATTCCGGGTTGGACTGAAGGCGTACAGTTGATGAAAGTGGGTGAAAAATTCAAATTCTTCATTCCTGCTGAATTGGCTTACGGCGCACGTAGCCCAAGCCCTAAAATACCAGCCAACTCTGCACTGGTATTTGAAGTTGAATTGCTGGAAATTGTTGCTGAGTAATCAGCAGTCAGTCAAAAAAGTCGCTTCTGGCGGCTTTTTTTATGCCTGTTTTTTGAGTATCAGGAGAGTTGGTTGTCTTCCAGCATTATTTCTTCGACTGGTTCTGGTTCCGGCAGAGAGATATAGCCTTTCAGATCGGACAGCGTCTGTTTGGCCCTGCGTTTGAGTAATTCATCACTGGTGAACTGGTGGCCACAGTGTCGGCAAGTCAGCTGCTGACTGTTGATCAGGCTGTGGAGGGTATGAGCGGTATTGGCACCACACTCGTGGCAAGGGACGGGATATTGTACAGATCGGGCCAGACGAGTCATGTTTTGCCACCGCGCTATCGCATTAAAATTATTGGAATGTGGCGTTGTAGGCTAATAGAAAAGTATGAAGATAAGAAGGCTCATTTGTTGTATCTGGCACTTTAAAGTGTAAAGGATTGCATAATGCAGATATGAGCTGTATTTGACCAACCAGGAGAACCCTGAAAAAGTTGGTCGGGGTAGAGAGATTCGAACTCCCGACATCCTGGTCCCAAACCAGGCGCGCTACCAGACTGCGCTATACCCCGAAGTGTTAATTGGCTCCCCGAGCTGGACTTGAACCAGCGACCAATAGATTAACAGTCTACTGCTCTACCAACTGAGCTATCGGGGAACTTCTCAACAGCGAGACGTATAATACGGATGGGTTATGTTGCTGTCAATGCCATTTTTGAAATTAGTTTCGCTGAGCTATCAAGGCATGACTGGCTCGTGCGTTTTCAGTTGTTCCCGGCGGAGCCGAAGCTCGCCGGGACAACGGGTCGGTCTTAGTCTTTCAGGAATACATTCTGATAGACGTAGTTGGTTGCTTCAACAAAACCATCGATGCTGCCACAGTCAAAGCGGCGGCCACGGAATTTGTAGGCGATAACCTTGCCTTCCTGGGCCTGTTTCAACAGGGCGTCGGTGATCTGGATTTCGCCATTGATACCACTGCCAGTCTCTTCAATTTTAGGGAAGATGTCTGGAGTAAGAATATAGCGGCCAATGATTGCCAGGTTGCTTGGTGCTTCTTCCTTGGCTGGTTTTTCAACCATGTTGCTGACGCGGTAAACACCAGGCTCGATTTCTTCACCGGCAATGACGCCATATTTGTGAATGGTTTCTTCTGGCACTTCCTGGACTGCGACAACAGAGCAGCCATATTTTTCATGAATCTTGACCATTTGAGCCAACACGCCTTCATCGCCTTCGTCGGCGATACAGAGGTCGTCTGCCAGTACAACACCAAAGGCTTCGTTACCCATCAGGTATTGACCGGTCAGGATGGCGTGACCCAGACCTTTCATTTCATTCTGGCGGGTATAAGCAAAATCATTTTCATTCATCAGATTGCGAATTGATGAAATCAGGGCTTCTTTGCTGGTGCCCTGGATTTCATGCTCGAGTTCATAGCTGATATCAAAGTGATCAGCGATTGCCCGCTTGCCACGACCAGTGATAAATCCCATGAAATGCATACCAGCTTCGCTTGCTTCTTCTGCGCCGTACTGCACTAGGGGTTTGTTAACAATAGGCAGCATTTCCTTAGGCATGGCTTTGGTAGCCGGAAGAAAGCGGGTACCGTAGCCGGCGACTGGGAATAAACACTTGCGAACCATATTCGATCCTTCTTATTAGCAATTAAACAAAAATTTCCGTGAACACTAGAGCGGGTATATGTCATTTGTGCGACATATCACAGATGTTCCACTGATCATGTCCCAAAGGTAACCAATTGTAAACGATATGTCTGTCGGGATAACCTTGGCATTGATCTGATGTGTCACGGTTTGCAGTGGAGAGGCGGGATGCAGATGCCATGCCTGATTGCAGGCGTTGTGAATATATCGGCACGATTGGCAACGAATAAGTCTTGATAGTGAATCGACCGAAGTGGTCATTTCCGGCAGGTATTTCATGCTTGGTTGCCGCATTGCAATCAACTTGTGGCACTCTGCTTATATGTTTGGTGCAGCCGCTGCTTTTTCTGATTATCAGCTGAAGCGGCTGTGATTCTGGTTTTCATTGGACAGACAGAGCTTGGAGGATATATGCAGATCAGCGCACCGTTTGAATTGGTACTTTTTGGGGGCATGGGCGATCTGGCCCAACGCAAGCTGTTGCCAGCGCTCTACCTGTTGCAACGGGATGGTCGCTTGCCTGAAGGTAAAATCATCTCGGTAAGTCGCCGGGATATTACTCACGATGATTACGTTGAGCAGGTCCGTAAGGCGGTGACAACACATGTCGCCAAGGAATACCTCGAAGAAGCCGTCTGGCATGACTTTGCCAGCAAGCTGCTGTGTGTCAGCCTGGATGCAACCGATCCGTCGTCCTATCAGGTACTGAATGACGTACTGGTTCAGGGCAGCGCTAACCGGGTATTTTATCTGGCCACTGGATCGGCCTTGTTCACCCCGATCTGTAAAGGACTGCAGCAAAACAACTTGCTTGAGTCGTGCACCAATGTGGTGCTTGAAAAACCGATCGGGCACGATCTTGAATCGGCGCTGGCAATCAATCGTGCAGTGGCCGAATACGTCGATGAATCACATATTTATCGGATTGATCACTATCTGGGCAAAGAAACCGTACAAAATCTGCTGGTTTTGCGGTTCGCCAACTCACTGTTTGAATCCCAGTGGAACCATCAGTATATCGATCATATTGAAATCACGATCGCAGAGACAATCGGGGTGGAAAAACGGGCCGAGTTCTACGAGCAAGTCGGAGCCATGCGCGACATGTTCCAGAATCATTTGCTGCAGCTGCTGTGTATTGTGGCGATGGAACCGCCGTCAAAACTGGAAACCGACGCGGTTCGTGATGAAAAAGTCAAAGTGCTCAAGGCTCTCCGGCCAATTGTTGGAGAGGCCATCAATCGTAATGTCGTGCGTGGTCAGTACGACGCCGGTGTTGCGGATGGCCAGCCCGTACCGCCTTATCGCGCCGAGCCGGGTGTTCAGCAAAAAAGTAATACTGAAACCTTTATCGCTGCCAAGGTCGAAATTGATAACTGGCGTTGGGCGGGCGTGCCGTTTTATTTACGTTCCGGCAAACGATTGGCGGAGCGGGCCTGTGAAATTGTTGTCAGTTTCAAGGAAATCCCGCACTCTATTTTTCCGTTACAGCACAAGAGCACCATGGCAAACAAACTGGTGTTCCGCTTGCAGCCGGATGAAGGTGTCCGGTTGATGTTGTGTGAGAAACGGGTCGGGCCGGGTATGAGTGTACGGCCAATGAACCTGAGTCTGAATCCGGCAAACCACCGTAAAACCCGGGTTCCCGAAGCCTACGAACGTCTGTTGTTTGATGCCTTGAGTGGTAACGCGACCCTGTTTTTACGGGATGATGAACTGCAAGAAGCCTGGCGCTGGGTAGATCCTATTATTCAGCATTGGCAAGAAGTGGATCTGCGCCCTGAGCCCTATACATCGGGCACCTGGGGACCGGCGGCATCGACCTTGCTGCTGGCCAGGGATGGACGCTTGTGGATCGAAAACAGCTAGGAGTGCATGTATGAGCGACAATCGATTTGATTCCGCCAGTATTCTGGCAAAACAGTTAGCCGATGCGGTCAGTCTTTGCCTGAAAGAGCGGGTTGCGCAAAAAGGCAGAGCCTGTCTGGCCGTGAGTGGTGGTAACACCCCGAAAGCCTTTTTTGAAGAACTGGGCAAGCGGGCGTTGCCCTGGTCCCAGATTCTGGTGACATTGGTGGATGAACGCTGGGTTGATGAAAGTGATCCGTCCAGCAATGCCGGCCTGGTCAAGGCGCATTTACTGCAAGGCCCGGCTGCTGCTGCGTATTTTTTACCCCTGAAAAATGCAGCCCTGACGCCGACTGCCGGTTTTATGGACTGTGAAAACAGCCTGCATGAGCAAATTTCGCGGCTGGATGTAGCGGTACTGGGGATGGGAACCGACGGTCATACGGCATCCTGGTTTCCACAGTCAGCCGCATTGGAGCGATGCCTTGATGAAGGTGGTTCAGCCTGGAGCTCGCCAGTCGTTGATGCTGAGCTGGCACTGCCCCGAATGACCCTGACCTGGGCGATGTTAAGCCAGTGTCAGAATATATTCTTACACTTTGAAGGGGCGGAAAAACAGGCTGTCTTCGAGGCTGCCTGTGATCCTGGCCAGCAGCAGAATATTGCCGCCATGCCGGTTCGTACCTTGTTATATCAGTCTCAAGTGCCGCTGAGTATATTTCGAACGCCTTGAAAGGAAGAGGCGGCCGGGATTTTTTGAGGGGTGCAGGAGTGATTGTCTTTTCTCTCTGTATCTTTTTCCTCTCTTGGCTGGCTTCCGCCCCGCTCGTGCCATTACGGCATAAAAATGGCAGTGAATTCAGTCTATTGCGACAGTTAACCAGGAAAGTATATGTCAAATGACCTGATCACCAGGCTTACCAGACGTCTCCAGAAGATTTATCTCGATGCCACTGTAGCAGCCGACACCGCGGCTGATCTGGAGCGTTTGTGCCTCAAGTTTCTGGAAGGCCGCAAGAGCCAGCCGGGAGAAATGACCAATGGACAACGCTGGAGCCAGGAAGACGTTATCCTGATCACTTACGGCAACAGCATCCAGCAGGCGGGGGAGGTGCCATTCCAGACTCTCAGCCGTTTTCTCAAGGACAATGTGGCAGACACCTTGAATGCGGTACACCTGCTACCATTTTCGCCCTACAGTTCGGATGATGGTTTTTCCGTGATCGATTACCGTCAGGTCAACCCTGACTGGGGCAACTGGGAAGATGTTGCCAGTATCGCTGAAAACTTCGACCTGATGGCTGACCTGGTGGTGAACCATTGTTCGCGAGAGAGTTTGTGGTTTATCGATTATGTCGCTAACTGCGAACCTTACAGCGACTATTTTATCGAGGTCGAAATCGGTACCGATGTGTCCGGGGTAACACGACCACGTAATACACCCTTGCTGACGCCGGTACATACCCACCGGGGTGTTCGCCATGTCTGGGCGACCTTCAGTGAAGATCAGATTGATCTCAACTACGCCAACCCCAAAGTGCTGGTTGAGATGATGAACATCATGCTGTTTTACGTCGAGCAGGGTGCCCGTTTTGTACGGCTGGATGCCATTGCCTACTTGTGGAAACAGCTGGGTACCAATTGCATCCATTTGCCGCAGACCCATGAAGTCGTCAAGTTGATGCACGATATCGTCGAAGCAGTAGCCCCTGAAGTGGTACTGATAACCGAAACCAATGTGCCGGTTGCCGAAAATCTCAGTTATTTTGGTGACTCGGATGAAGCGCATATGGTGTATCAGTTTGGCTTGCCGCCGTTGGTCTTACACGCGCTGAATCGGGGGAAATCTGACTATCTGGCTGATTGGGCCAGCAAGATTCCACCGCTGCCGGAAGGCTGCACCTATCTTAATTTTACTGCCTCCCATGACGGGATTGGCGTGCGTCCGGTAGAGGGCATCCTGCCGGCTCATGAAGTTGAAAACCTGATTGAATGCATGCACAAATTTGGTGGTTTCGTCAGTATGAAGGCGAATCCGGACGGCACGGAAAGCCCCTACGAAATCAATATTGCCCTGTTTGATGCTTGCATGGGAACCCGTCGTGGCCCGGATCACTTCCAGGTGCCACGTTTCCTGTGTTCCCAGGCCATCATGCTGGCGATGCAGGGGATTCCTGCGGTGTATATTCACAGCCTGACCGCCAGTCCAAATGATCTGGCCCACGTGGAGCAAACCGGCCGTACGCGCTCGATCAACCGCCGTATCTGGAATTGTGAAGAGCTGGAAACGCTGCTGAACAATCCGGTAACCCCCCAGGCCGAGATCTTTAATCGGTTACGGCAGATGATCCGGATACGTCGACGTCAGCCAGCGTTCCACCCTGACGCCCGTCAGGAGGTGATTCGTATCAACTCTGACCTGTTTATTATTAAACGCAGCTGTGGTGACCGAGGCCAGACCGTTTTTGCTATCTCCAACGTCACGGAGCGCAAAATGGCGTTGCCACTGGCGAGTCTGGGGTTCCTGGTATTGGGTATGACAGATTTGCTGGAAGAGGAGGCCGGACCACTAGGAGATACTCTGACTCTGAAGCCGTATCAGACCGTGTGGCTCACCAGTTGAAGCAAGCGTCGCTGGTGAGTGGTTGACTCACCAGCGACGTCGTGTTGTCAGGACTGGATATTATCTTCCTCAACGGCTTCGTAAAGACGATCGAGAATATCCGGGATGGCGGAAATAACGCGATTCCAGCTTGGGATAAACGGAGTTTCCATTGGGTTTTCGAGGAAATAATCACCGGCAGACATAATATTCTCTGCAAACAGTTCGACCGCGGCCTCTTCCTGGTGGCGGTCCAGTGTCAAACCGTTCATCAGAGCATCGTTGTAGTAGGTTTCAACAAAATCCAGTGCGACCCGGAAATAGGTTGCCTTGATGGTGCGGAAGGTTTCGTTGGTGAAAACCTCGCCCTGGGTGGCCAGTTTGCGGAAGATAGCCTTGCAGATATCGGTACTCATTTTGGAGAGGCCCAGCGCTGAATCTTCTGCTGACAGTGGTTGATGCTTGTGATCATAATTGTCACAAATATCCACCTGGCAGAGACGATTGGTGCTGTAATTGCGGTTCATCTCAGACAGCACACCAATTTCCAGCCCCCAGTCGGTCGGAATCCGAAGGTCATTCAGGACGTCGGCGCGCATCGAAAATTCACCCGACAATGGGTAGCGAAAGCTGTCGAGAAAATCGAGATATTCCTTTTGCCCCAGCACTTTTTTCAGCGCTCGAATCAGTGGCGTGACCAGCAGTCGGCTGACACGGCCATTCATCTTGTTGTCTGCAATACGGGCGTAATAACCTTTGGCAAATTCGTAGTTGAAAGCCGGGTTGGCGACCGGATAAATCAGTCGGGCCAGTAAGCTGCGATCGTAGGTGACGATGTCGCAATCATGCAGGGCAACGGCTTCTGCCCGACCGGATGCCAGTACATAGCCATAGCAATACCAGACGTTGCGACCCTTGCCCATTTCCTTGGGAGCCAGGCCTTTTTCTTCCAGTAAGGAATTGATTTTGCGCAGCCGTGGACCATCATTCCAGAGCACGCGATGATGTTGCGGCAACCGGGAAAACTCATCTTTGGCGTGTTGGTATTCAGACTCATCAGCCTGATCGAGACCAATAACAATCTCGTTGAGATAAGGGACTTCACTGATTTCGTCAATGATATGGCCAAGAGCTGGGCCTTGAAGTTCAGAGTAAAGCGAAGGCAGTACCAGGGACATCGGACGTACGCGGGAAAAGCTCAGCAGTTCTTTTTCCATTTCTTCCAGTGGACGATCAACCAAGTTGTGCAGGGTGGTGATTGTTCCATTCTGGTAAAAGTCAGCCATGACCAGGCTCCTTATGATAATTGTTCTAATAATGTGAGTATTTCAGTATTCCAGCCCGCTGGCCCTTTGTGGGCCGCCGTTCTGGCGGAGGGATGCTGCAGTGTCAGGGTCTGGTTTTCGCCCGGAATAACGATCGGATAATCGGCAGCTTCCAGCATGGCGCGATCATTTTCGCCGTCGCCCAGCGCGGCAACCTGTGGCGTGAGCTGCCATTGGTGTTGGTAATACTGACGGAAAAAATCCAGCCCGCTGGCTTTGTTGGTGGTACCCATGACGTGGTAAAAACGGCCACCTTTGGTGAGTGTCAGCTGATACTCAGCCAGCCGCTGGCGGAAGCGTTCGAGAGCTTCGTCGCTGTCGTGCCAGAGCAGTGGTTCAGAGGCTTGCCGTTTTTTGGCCAGCCAGGCGTTGTCTTGCGACAATCCGGTCATGGCTGCCACTTCCGTGGCCGGCATATCGTTAAACCCGCGAAAATGAAAACCTTCGTGCTGCAGTTGATGCAGGGCTTTGAGGATATCGACATAGCTGACACCAAGCACTTCGCTGTTAAAGCCTGTGGCATCGGGTTTGGGGATATGGATAACGCTGCCGTTTTCACAGACAAACGGATAACGATTGTCCAGTTCGTGGCGCAAGCCACTGACTTCGTCACAGGTTTTGCTGGTATTAAACAGCACAGGAATATGCAAGGCCCGCAGGCGTTTCAGTGCGGGCAGGGCTGCATTGGCACTGTAGTTGTGGTGATCGAGCAGGGTTCCATCAAGGTCGGTTATCACGACCAGAGGTACCGTCGGAATGTCGCATTGGCTGGTATTGCTTGACATGACGCGCTCCCGGCAATAGTAATCAATGGATGTGGTTAACGGCGTGCTGGTTGTTCAGTTCCAGTACCAGATCAGCATGCCCAGGCAAATCACGCAAGGCATTTTCGGTCAAACGCTGATAATGCTGGATAAATCGTACCAGTCCAGCGTGATCAAGTCCCCGATCGTGTTGTCCTTTGGCGTGCTTGCGGTTTTCAACTTCCTGCTGGCCGCGCCAGTTCAGTACGGCTTGCATGCCGGGGACTTTCAGCATGACCAGACGATCCATCATGGCAAACCAGTCGGCGTAGTCCTCGGCCAGGCGCTGGTTGACCCAGCGGCGCCATTGGCCGTCGGTGTCTTCCGTTGCTTCGAGCTGGTTGGCGGGTTCATCCAGCTGGCTGTCCTCGACGGCATGACAACCAACACACCAGCCTTCAAACAGAATCAGGTCAACAGGGCCAACAATCTGGTGCCAATCGGATGCTGGCAAACGATCGTCCGAAACCTTGTCGAAGGCTGGAATGGTCAGACACTGGCCAGGCTCCAGTTGTTTCAGATCGGTAAACAACTGGCGACCCAGGGTGGCATCGTGAGTGCCGGGAACCCCCCGTGTGGCCAGTAATGGGTGCACTGACTGGCCTAATTGCTGACGCTGATCATGACCGAGGTAAAGGTCGTCAATGGAGACGATGACACAGTTCCAGCCCAGCGCGGCTTTGTATAAGCTGGCCAGGGCCTGGCTCAGGGTCGATTTGCCGGAACCCTGGCCACCATGAATGCCGATGACCGGAACACCACCCAGTTCATTTTTTTGCTGCGCCACCCAGGTGGCGACGGGTAGCCAAACATCAGGCCATTGTTTCAGCCAGGGCTCTGGTAACGACTTTAACGCGGAATAATTACTGGCGAAGGTGGTGCGGAGGTGTTCATCAAGAGGTCGTGTTCCGGGCCAGAGTGTGGTGGTCATGATAGTCCTCGCAAGTCGGTCATGCGCTGCTGAAGCCGCGTATTAAGGTTGGCCTCTATCGCGGGTTTATGCTGATATATCAGAGGCTTGCTGTATGCTTTGTAGCAGAGACCGTGCCAGACTACATGTCAAACTGGCCAATGTATGAACTTTGGTTCCAGTTGATAGTAAAGCCCCGTACTGACCGATGGTCAGCGTGACATCTTGCTGGCGGGGCGAGAGTGGGTCGGTTGGCGGCCTCACTATTTCAGAAAGTATTGTAATTTATTGGTGCATAATGCGCTCTTTTTTGGTGCTTGTGTTTTTTGTTGGTGCAAACCACTCGATTCAGCGGTTATCGCTGTAGTGGGAATTCAGGAGAACGTCATGGCTGGCCGTGTTGCTTATCAAGGGACTGCGGGTGCCTATTCTCACCTTGCGTGCAGCCGGGTATTTCCGGATTGGGAAGCGGTTGCTTGTGAAGATTTCCAGGCCGCGCTGGAGCTGGTCAGTGCTGGTCAGGTTGACCGGGCAATGATCCCGCTGGAAAACTCGACCGCAGGTCGGGTTGAGGAAATCTATCGAATTATTCCGCGCACGCGCTTGTGCGCAATTACCGAGCACTTTGAGCCGGTCAATCACTGTTTGCTGGCATTACCAGGGGTGCAGCTTATGGATATTGAGTCGGTGGCTTCGCATCCCCAGGCGCTGGCTCAGTGTCATCAGCGTATTGTGAATCTGGGGATGAAAGCGGTGCCGACCATGGACACCGCCCAGGAAGCCGAGGATCTCTCAGCCAGTGGTGATCGCCATCGAGGGGCAATTGCATCGGCCTTGGCGGCTGATTTGTATGGCCTGGAAGTGGTGCATGAAAACTTTCAGGATGTGATGGGTAATACCACTCGTTTTCTGGTGTTTGCCCGGGAACATCAGCACGAAATACGACAGCCGGATATCACCTATATCACCAGTGTGTTATTTACCGTCCGTAATATTCCAGCGTCGCTTTACAAGGCATTAGGCGGATTCGCCACCAACAGTATTAACCTGTTGCGGCTGGAAAGTTATATGGATGGCGCCAGTATGGAAGCCAGTCTATTTCATGCCGATATCCTTGGACATCCTCAGGAGGCCAATATGCAATTGGCTTTGAATGAGCTGGAATATTTTGCCCGGGATATTCGTATTTTTGGTATTTATCCATCCCATGCTTATCGCGATCAGCTGTTTGCCGGTCAGCGTTAATGATGATTGGGTCTGACTGGATCAGTGTTGCTGCTAGTCATGGAGCCACTGAGGCCCGTTGCGGAAAGTCCGGATTGATTTCCAGTATCAGTGCCTGTAGTGGCTCGAGTAATAACGAACCGTCCCGGTATGCCGGGGCAGCGGATGCATGGCTGTTGGCGAGGCAGCGCATAACAGCATGATGGTGCAGGTTAACTGGCTGTGGCTGGCTGGAAAAGTTCAGCAATACCAGTAAACGGTGTGGCTGTTCACAACGCTCGTAGGCAAGCACTTCGTCAGGACTGCCAATAAGTTTGAGTTTGCCCCGGTACAAGGCCGGAGTGCGTTTGCGCAGCCATATCAAGTGTCGATACCAGCTCAGCAGGCTGTCGGGGTCATGGCTTTGGTCGGTGACACTTGTACCCTCAATCGCCCTTTCTGGTAACCAGCTGGCCGCGCTGGAAAAGGTATTGGGTATTTGCCACATCATTGGCCGCCGGCAACCGTCGCGGCCAGGGTGAAAGGGCCAGTAACGTTTGCCTACCGGATCTTGTCGCTGGGGCAGGGAAACCGGTTGTTCCGGCATGCCAATTTCTTCACCGTAATACAAAAAGGGTGTACCGCGTAGTGTCAGCAGCAGCATCGCCAGCAGACGTGCCCGTTCGAGGCTGTGCTTGTGAGGTGGTTGTTCAGCCTGGGTGCGGTCTGAGTGAGCGGCATAACGGCTGATATGGCGTTTGATATCATGGTTGCTGAGGGTGTAATTCGGCCAGTTCTCGTGCCCTAGCAAGTCGATCCACTGATGAATGACGGCACGGAATGCTCGGGCTGAAAATGGAGCCCGCAAAAAAGCCAGATTAAACGCCAAGTGCAGTTCATCACCATTGCCGCAGTAGCTGGCGGGCAGGCTGGCATCATCTGAATCGGCGATAAATATTTCTCCGACCATCATGCGGTCCGGGTACTGATCAACCCACGAGCGCATCTGTTTGAGCAGCTCGTGCATTTCTGGCTGGTCCCGGTCGTGAATATGTCTCTGACGGTCGTAAGGCCGTGCCGGTTTGAGCCAATCTGTCGGGTTGTTCTGCAGGTCTCTGGCCTTGTAAAAAAGATTGACCACATCGAGACGAAAACCATCGACGCCGCGGGCCAGCCAGAATTCCATCACGGCTTGTATCGCTTGCTGTACCTCAGGGTGACGCCAGTTCAAGTCTGGTTGTTGGGGCAAGAACGAATGAAAATACCAGGCTTTTCTGACGGGATGCCAGCTCCAGCCAGAACCACCAAAGCATGCCTGCCAATTATTCGGACAGGTGTTACCATCGTGCCAGAGATACCAGTCGGCCTTGCTGGATCCAGGTTGGCAGCTATCGATAAACCAGGGGTGTTGATCCGATGTGTGGTTGGCGACCAGATCCAGAATAATACGAATATCACGCTGATGGGCCTGTTGCAGCAGCTGGTCAAAATCGGCCAGGGTACCAAATACCGGGTCAATAGCCTGGTAATCACAGATGTCGTAGCCAAGATCCAGCATCGGTGACGGGTAGACAGGTGAGAGCCAGATAGCATCTATACCCAGCGAATCCGGCGTTCCGTCATTAAGGTAATCGAGGCGGCTGATCAGTCCTTGCAGGTCGCCAATACCATCATTATTTGAGTCCTGAAAACTGCGTGGATATATTTGATAAACGACTCCATGTTGCCACCAGTTCATCCTCTTGCTCCTGTCGCGAAAACCTGACGGTAGATTCCGGCCGTGACAGGGATATGACGAACCTGTCAACAACCGTCAGAGTGAGCAAGGGGACTGGTTTTACCGCAGCGCTGGATGGTGCCGGGGCCGATTGGTGTTGACCTGAAGGCATGGTTGGCATGGATGTCTTGCGTGGTGGACTATCTTGGGTATTATTCCAAAAAGTTAATTATAAAAGAGACGAGTGAATTATGGGCAATAATGAAACCGTCGAGCCGATTTCTGACGCCGAGCGTTTTGCACGCGCAGCGCGTTTTATCTCGGTGTTGCGACATTGTCAGGTACTGGGTATCTCTCTGGTTTCTGCGGATGCCAACGGGCTGGTCATGATGCTGCCCTATGCGCCTGAACTGGTTGGTAATCCGATCACCGGAGCCTTGCACGGCGGCAGTTTGACGACTCTGATGGATACTGCCTGTGGCACCGCGGTAGTCAACGCCTTGCCGGGATTTGAGTTGTGCCCGACGCTGGATTTGCGGGTGGATTATATGCGTTCGGCTCGCAGCGGTCAGAACCTGTTGGCTCACGCCAGTGTGCAGCGGGTCACTGCCTCGGTGGTGTTTGCCGACTGTCGGGTGGTGCAGGCCGATGATGGTGAAGTGATCGCCAAATGCAATGCAACGTTTATGCGCTTGACGCATTTGCAACCGGCCAATGCGCTGGCAACGGGTATTCAGGGAGACAACGGATGACGGATCAAACGACCACCCAGCAGGATGATTTTGCCAGCAAGGTCCAATATGCCCGCGCCAGTGGAGACTATCAATCCTTGATGAATGCGATTCCCTATGCGGCGGTTATCGGTGCCGAAGTATTGCAACAAGAGGGAGAATTATTATTTCGCTTACCCAGGAACCCGGACAATATTGGTAATCCATTATTGCCAGCCATTCACGGTGGCGTGATCGGTGGATTTATGGAGTTGGCAGCCTCGATTCAGGTGCTGATCCGTGCGGAACCCATGGGTTTGCCCAAACTGATCGACTTCTCGCTGGACTATCTACGGGCCGGGCGCGATCAGGATACCCTGGTTGATTGCCAGATCTGGCGACAAGGGGTGCGAGTGGCCAATGTGGCTATCACTGCCTGGCAAAGTGACCGGCAACAACCGATTGCCACGGCCCGGGCACATTTTCTGCTGAGTGCTTCTTTTGGCGTAGAAGGCTTGTCGCCGTCATAAATAGCGTTTAATCTGCTCGAACATTCTGTCGGGGTGCCTCATTGGAGGCTGAGATCGCAATTGCGGATCCCGTTGAACCTGATCTGGTTAGTGCCAGCGTAGGGAACAGAAAAGTCACGTATGATCCGGCATCCTTTTACTGTGATGGATGTTTGGGTTCTGCATGAAGGTATCAGTCGCCCGGCTGAACCTGATACGTGATCGGCCATGACCCGCCTCTTTTCTTTCTTGTACCGCTGCCTGCCTGATCCTTTCCATATTCAGAGAGGTATCAAGTATGGCTTCCGCCAACAATGAAACACACGACAAAACACACGACAAAACACACGGCAATACCGCCAATGCCGAGTCGCCACTGACCCAGGCGCAGCTGGATCGCTTGAGTTATCCGGCCTCACGCAAGGTCTATATTCAGGGCTCCCGGGACGATATACAGGTCGGAGTTCGGGAAATTGAGCTGACGCCTACCCAATTGAGTGATGGCAACACCGAGCATAATCCACCGGTGCGGGTTTACGATATGTCGGGCCCGTACAGTGATCCGGCGCTTGATCTGGATCTTGCCAAAGGCTTGTCCGCACTGCGGCAACCGTGGATTGACGAGCGCTCCGATACGGAAGTGCTGGCCCAGTCCAGCTCATATTTCAGCCAGACCCGCGATATGGATTTGCGTTACGAGCAGTGGCGTATGAAAACCGAACGCAAGCCACGGCGTGCCTTGCCGGGCAACAATGTCACCCAGTTGCATTATGCCAGGCAGGGGATTATCACCCCGGAAATGGAATACATTGCCATCCGTGAAAACCTCGGGCTGACCGAGCAGGCGTTAGCCGATGCGCTGACACAGCAGCATCCGGGGCAAAGCTGGGGTGCCAATATTCCTGCCTTGATTACCCCGGAATTTGTTCGTGATGAGGTTGCGCGAGGACGGGCGGTGATCCCGAATAATATCAATCACCCGGAAAGCGAGCCGATGATTATTGGCCGTAATTTCCGTACCAAGGTCAACGCCAATATTGGCAACTCGGCCGTTACCTCTTCCATTGCCGATGAAGTGGAAAAGCTGGTATGGGCAACCCATTGGGGAGCCGACACCATTATGGATTTGTCGACCGGGCAAAACATTCATGAAACCCGTGAATGGATTCTGCGTAACTCGCCGGTGCCTGTTGGTACCGTACCTCTATATCAGGCGTTAGAGAAATGCGGAGGCATCGCAGAAGACCTGACCTGGGAATTGTTCCGCGATACCTTGATCGAACAGGCTGAGCAGGGGGTGGATTATTTCACCATCCATGCCGGGGTGCGGCTGGCACATATTCCACTGACCGCCAAGCGGGTAACAGGCATCGTCAGCCGAGGTGGTTCGATTATGGCCAAGTGGTGCCTGGCACATCACCAGGAAAGCTTTCTGTACAGTCACTTCGAAGACATCTGCGACATCATGAAAGCCTACGATGTCTGTTTCTCTTTGGGGGATGGCTTGCGCCCCGGTTCGATTGCAGACGCCAACGATGAAGCCCAGTTTGCCGAATTACACACCCTGGGCGAACTGACCAA
This sequence comes from Oceanobacter sp. 4_MG-2023, assembly GCF_030689165.1. Taxonomy (NCBI): domain Bacteria; kingdom Pseudomonadati; phylum Pseudomonadota; class Gammaproteobacteria; order Oceanospirillales; family Oceanospirillaceae; genus Oceanobacter; species Oceanobacter sp. 4_MG-2023. Next base: position 58,857 of record NZ_JAUYVV010000019.1, read on the forward strand.
AATTGCCTGGCAGCACGATGTGCAGACCTTTATCGAAGGGCCTGGTCATGTGCCAATGCATATGATCAAGGAGAACATGGATGAGCAATTAAAGCATTGCCAGGAAGCGCCGTTTTATACCCTGGGACCGCTGACCACTGACATTGCGCCCGGTTACGACCACATTACATCCGGCATTGGCGCCGCCCTGATCGGTTGGTACGGCTGCGCCATGCTGTGTTATGTCACCCCCAAGGAACATCTGGGCTTGCCCAACAAGGAAGATGTCAAACAGGGCATGATGGCTTATCGCATCGCGGCGCATGCGGCGGATCTGGCCAAGGGACATCCCGGTGCCCAGATACACGATAACGCCATGTCCAAAGCACGGTTTGAATTTCGCTGGCAGGATCAGTTCAACCTGGCGCTGGACCCGGAGACAGCCCGGGCCTATCACGATGAAACCATGCCAAAAGAAGGCCATAAACTGGCGCATTTCTGTTCCATGTGTGGCCCCAAGTTTTGCTCCATGAAAATATCCCAGGAAGTACGAGACGCTGCTAACGCGGAACAAGCCCAGCAAGCGATGGCCGACAAGGCTGAAGAATTTCGCCAGCAAGGCAGCGAGCTTTACCATCCCGCCAGTAGCACCGATCAGATGAGCGAGGTTGACGAGGCACTGGATAATGCATAACCGCTGCGAGTATGACTGGGAGGCGTGGAAAGCCTCCGGAGCCGAAATCTGTATTGCCGGAGCTGGCTTGATCGGGAGCCTGATTGGCTGGCGACTGGCACGTCAGGGTTATCGGGTACACCTGTTTGAAGCCAGTGAGGAAGAGCCCCTCGCACCAGCAACTCCCCGGGCCGCGGCACATACCGCCGCCGCCATGGTGGCCCCCTACAGTGAGTTGCCGCTCTGTAGCCCGAATCTTTTCCGGATGGGATTGCAGTCGCTGGAACTATGGCCAACCTTGTTGCAGGCGTTGTCGGCCGACACTGGGGAAACGATCGATTTTTGCCGGGGAGGGACTCTGATGGTGGCCCATCCCGCCGATAATGGTCTGCTGGATGATATGGGGCGATGCCTTGCACGGCATCATGTTGGAGCCGAGCAGGGTATTGCCTGGCAAAATCGCCAGCAAATCGAGGCGCTGGAGCCGCACTTGTCGGAGCAATTCCGGCGCGGCCTCTGGCTGATGCCGGAAGGTCATCTGGAAAATCGCCGTCTATTGGTTTTGTTACATCGGGCCATTATTTCCGCTGGTGGAAAAATCAGTCTGAATAGTCCGGTTGATTACGTTGCTGAAGACGCGCACAGCCATTGGTATGTGAACCAACAGGCTTATCCGGCAGTGTTATGGATTGATTGCTGTGGTGTTGGCGCCCAGCGTTGGCGGTCACAAGTGCGCGGTGTGAGGGGCGAGGTAATCTGGATTGAGGCACCGGATGTTGAAATTCAGCGGCCGGTACGATTACTGCACCCCAAATACCATCTGTATCTGGTTCCCAAGGAGCAGGGGCGCTACATCTTGGGGGCCACTGAAATTGAAAGCTCTGATCGATCTCCCGTCAGTGTGCGCTCAGCGCTGGAAATGCTCAGTGCCCTGTATGCCTTGTCACCAGCGTTGGCAGAAGCCCGCATCCTGGAGCTGGCCTCCAATTTACGCCCGGCACTGAGCCACCATGAACCTGAAATCACCCGCTCTGCCGGAACGCTGGCAGTGAATGGTTTGTACCGCCATGGGTTTTTATTGTCGCCGGCGCTTCTCGACCGTTTGCAGCAAGAGTATCAGGTACCGCTGGGGTTGATGCCGCTAGCGGCGGCCAGTCGTCAGACCAGCGCAACAGCGGAGGCCGCAGTATGAAGATATGCCTCAACGGAGAATGGTTACAAGTGAGTGTATTACGGTTGGATGAGCTGCTGCAGCAACAAGGGTTCGCTGCTGCCGCGGGCAATTTTGTGGTTGCCGTGGACCAGCGCCTGATCCATCAGGGCCAATATCATGAGCTGGCACTGGTTGATGGTATGCAGGTTGATATCTTGGGCGCAATGACAGGAGGGTGATGCATGATCGTACCAACAGTAAAACAGACGGTAACACTGGCCGAAGAGGACATTGCCGGACGATTGTGGCTGGGCAGTTCATTATACCCTTCGCCAGACCTGATGGCCGAAGCGATCACCGCTGCCAGCCCCGGCTTTGTGACGGTGGCATTACGTCGCCAGACGGCTCGCAATATTGAAGATAACGGTCACTGGGCCTTGCTGAAAGAAACGACCAGTCGGACGGGTGCCCGGTTATTACCAAACACGGCCGGGTGTTTTACTGCCAGAGAAGCGATTCTGATGGCAACGCTGGCCCGTGAATTGTTTGCCACACCCTGGATCAAGCTGGAAGTGATGGGAGATGACTATACTCTCCAGCCCGATCCGTTTGAGCTGCTGGAAGCCGCCCGCGAGCTGGTTTCCCAGGGCTTTAAGGTATTACCGTATTGCACCGAAGATCTGGTGCTGTGTCAGCGCTTACTGGATGCCGGTTGCGTTGGCATCATGCCTTGGGGGGCACCTATTGGCAGTGGCTGTGGTCTACAACATCCGGAAGGGCTGAAACGTTTGCGGCAACGTTTGCCGGAAGCCTTTATGGTGATTGATGCCGGGCTGGGGAAGCCATCCCAGGCAATGCAGGCCATGGAGCTGGGCTTTGATGCCGTGCTGCTGAATACCGCCGTGGCCCAGGCAGAGCAACCAGTGGCCATGGCTTCTGCGTTTGCTGCGGCTGTTTCCGGTGGGCGTATGGCCTACGAAGCCGGGTTAATGACCGAGCGGCCGCAAGCCAGCCCGTCAACACCGCTGCTCGGGTTGCCTTTCTGGCACCAGACAAGTTCTTAATACACAACGTTTTCAAGGAGGTAAACGACGCGTGACAACGCTTTTTTCAGAATGTTATTGCGGCACACCCAAGGCACCGTCCGAACGCGCCAGAATCTGGTCAATTACAGCGTCTGACTGTTCGGCGGGAGCGGGTATGCAGGCCGATGTGTCGATGGCACAAGCCATGGGGGTGGATTGTGCCACCCTGGTGATTGCGATCACCGCGCAAAGCAGCCGCGGCGTACAGGCGGTTGAGCCGGTGACGCAATCAATGCTGGATGCCCAATGGGTGGCATTACAGGATGATGGCTGGCCCCAGGCGGTTCGTCTGGGCTGGATTCCCCCCGACCCGGAGTTGTTCCGTTGGCTGTTACAACGGCTACAACTGCTGAAACAGCGTGGGGTTCCGATTATCTGGGACCCGGTGCTGGGGGCAACCGGAGGCGGTCTGGCCAGTTGGCATTGCCTGGATGAATACGCCGGGTTATTGAAGCTGACCGATGTGATTACGCCCAATGTAACGGAGTTATTACGGCTGACCGGTGATTCGGATATTCATCGGCAGGGGATTTTTACGGCCGCCCAGACCCTGTTGGCGGCTGGTGCCGGGGCCGTTCTGGTGACAGGTATTACGGCGCTGCAACTGGACTTGAAAAGCGATGAGGGACAGCACTGCCGTCAGGGAGAAAATATTCTGGTTGACTGGTATATCGGCCCGGACAGCGAACAGGAAGCCGCGGCGGGCATCGATATCCAGGCGCTGGACCCGGAGCAGCGACTGGCACCGTCATTTATGTTGATGCATTACCGCTTGCCCTGGTCAGCCCATGGCACCGGTTGTCATCTGGCTGCGGCTCTGGCTGCCGGACTGGCTTCCGGATTACGTCGTTATGACAGTGTGATGCTGGCGGTGGCGAATACCCTGGCCAGCCTGGCGGCGTCCAGCCAGCGTGCTTCTGGCTATCATCAGCTGCACGCCGCGGATGTGCGTCAGCTCGCCTTCGCCCAGCTGGGGCTGGAACTGTTACCGCTTACCAGCAGTGCTTCATTGACATCTGACCGGATGTTTTTTTCCCGAACCTTCCCGGCGTTACCACATAGCCTGGGACTGTATGGCCTGGTTGATAATCTGGCACATTTACGGCGGTTGCTGAAACTGGGGATCGACAGCCTGCAATGGCGGGTCAAAAACCCTGGCCCGGACTATCGTGACGAAACCTGGGAAGCCATTCGGTTATGTCGCCATGCCGGTGTGCCACTGTTTATCAATGACGACTGGCAACTGGCACTGGAACTGAAGGCCGATGGGGTACATCTGGGGCAGGAAGATTTGTTGGAAGCCGACCTGGTGGCCCTGTCCGAAGCGGGATTGATGCTGGGGATCAGTACTCATAGCGAGTGGGAAATACTTCACGCGTTGCGTTATCAGCCGTCGTATATTGCTTTTGGCCCGGTGTTCAAGCCACTTTCCAAAACACTCAAGTATCCTCCGCTGGGGTGCGATACCTTGAGCCGTTGGGTGCGACGCAGTGATGCGGTTGCCCTGACCTGTATTGGTGGTATTACCACCGAGACGATTCAGCCGGTTGCTGCCAGCGGGATTCGTTCTGCTGCTATTGTGACCGCACTGGCTGATGACGACGGACTGGAAGACCGGTTACAACAATTGCAGTGCTGGTTTCCGCCTCGAAGAGAGCGTTTTGGTGAGGGGGTAGAAACCTTGAAAATACGGAAATCACAACACCTGTCACCCCGGATCTGTACGATTTGTAAGCACTGAACTGCCTTTATATCGCCTGTTGGCATGGTATTTTCTGACACTGGCGTTGATAGATGTCTCTTTGGGCTTGAAAAGCGATGGGCTGTCCCCACCTTGTAGCCATGACATGTAGCGACCACTCGTATTGTGAGTGGTCGCCGGTTTTTTGATACAGGTAACGGAGTACACCGTGGGTGTACTGAGACAGGAGACAGGCATGACCGTAGCTAGCAAAGAAACGCTTGGTTTTAAAACCGAAGTAAAACAACTGTTGCATTTGATGATTCACTCCTTGTATTCCAACAAGGAAATTTTCCTGCGTGAATTGATTTCCAATGCGTCGGATGCTTGCGACAAATTGCGTTTTGAAGCGTTACAAAACGACGCTCTGTTTGAAGGCCAGAGTGAACTGGCGGTGCATATCGATTTTGATGCCGATGCGCGCACCCTGACCATTACCGATAACGGCATTGGTATGAACCGGGATGATGTTATCAATCATCTGGGTACCATTGCCAAATCAGGTACTGCCGAGTTTCTTGGCAACCTGACTGGTGATCAAAAACAGGATTCCCAGCTGATCGGCCAGTTTGGTGTCGGTTTCTACTCTGCCTTTATTGTGGCCGACAATGTCGTGGTGGAAACCCGTCGTGCCGGAGAAGCAGCGGACCAGGGGGTTCGGTGGGAATCCGCCGGTGAAGGCGATTTCTCGCTGGAGCCAATCGACAAGCCTGAACGCGGTACAAAAATCATCCTGCATCTGAAAGCCGATGAAGCTGAGTTTGCTGATAACTACCGTCTGCGCTCACTGATCAAAAAGTATTCTGACCATATTGCGGTACCGGTTTTCTTGCCACCAGAAATCAGTGCCGATGACGAGGCTGAAGACAGCGAAGCCAGCAAGGCACCTGAAGCGGTTAACCAGGCCAAAGCCATGTGGACCCGCTCCCGTTCAGAATTGACGGATGAAGAGTATCAGGAGTTCTACAAACACATTTCCCATGACTGGAATGAGCCACTGACCTGGATGCACAACCGGGTGGAAGGCAAACTGGATTACACCAGCCTGCTGTATATTCCCTCCAAGGCACCGTTCGACATGTGGAACCGCGACAGTGCCCGGGGCCTGAAGCTGTATGTGCAACGCGTCTTTATTATGGACGATGCCGAGCAGTTCCTGCCGCTGTACCTGCGTTTTGTAAAAGGGGTGCTGGACTCCAACGACCTGTCGCTGAACGTCTCTCGTGAGATCCTGCAACAAGACAAGCAGGTCGACAGCATGCGTTCGGCACTGGTCAAACGTATCCTCGATACCTTGACCAAACTGGCGAAAAACGACAGCGAAAAATACCAGACCTTCTGGAACGAATTTGGTGACGTATTAAAAGAAGGCCCAGCGGAAGACAATGGCAACAAGGAAAAAATTGCCGCCTTGTTCCGCTTTGCCACTTCGACCAGCGAAGGCGAAGCCCAGACCGTTAGCCTGGCGGATTATGTCGCGCGTATGCATGAAGGCCAGACAAAAATCTACTACATCACCGCCGAATCCCACGCGGCTGCCATGGGTAGCCCACACATCGAATATTTCCGCAAAAAAGGTATCGAGGTCCTGTTGCTGACCGATCGTGTGGATGAGTGGATGGTTGGTCATCTGAATGCCTTTGATGGCAAGTCATTCCAGGACATCACCAAAGGTGAACTGGACCTTGATGAACTCGCTGATGAAGATGAAAAGAAACAACAGGAAACCCTGCAGGAAAGCCATAAAAGCCTGACTGAGCGGTTGGAAAAAGTACTGCCGGATGTCAAGGATGTACGAGTCACCTCACGGTTGACCGATTCTCCCGCCTGTCTGGTGGTCGGCCAGTTTGATATGGGTGGCCATATGCGGCGCATGCTGGAAGCCGCTGGTCAGTCGATGCCAGAGCCGGAGATTACGCTGGAAATCAACCCGACGCATCCGCTGATCGAGCGTCTGGATCATGAACAGGATGAAGACCGTTTTGCTGAACTGGCTGGTCTGATCCATGCCCAGGCGCAGTTGGCCGAAGGCAGCCAGTTGAAAAATCCGGCGGAATACGTAGGTAAACTGAACAAACTGCTGCTGGATCTGATGAAGTAAAGCGCGTGCGCCACCCGTGTTGGCGGGTGGCGAACTGCTTCAAATTAGCGTCAGTTTTTGTAATCTGTGCATGTTACCGATTGCCGGGCACTGCTAATATGCCCGCACTTGTTATTTGATGCCCCGGCCGCAGTTCTGCTGGCCGGGGTTTACTGTTTTTGGGGGAATTATGAAAGGAATGACTCTGGCTGTTCGTCGGGTTATGGCTGCTTCTGCACTGTCATGCCTGGCAATGAGTGCCCAGGCGGGTGGCGCTCTGGATCTCAGTCTCGCCAATGATGCTGTCCGTATTGCTTATGATGGTACGCAGGCAAGCTCAGGCTTGCATATGAACCTGTCGGCCCTGCACGATATGGACGATGGCAATATGCTGGGTGCCGGTGTACATGTTGTCGATTTGCGCAAGCCGCACGGTAATCTGTATATCGGAGTGGGTGCCAAGGCCTTTGCTTTTGAAAGTGACCACTACGATGGTGCAGCTCTGGGTGTTGGTGGCTTTTTCCGTGCTGCCATTCCAACTCATCCGGATGTCAGTTTCGCCGCTTACGCCTATTATGCGCCTGCGGTTGTCTCTTTTGGTGATGCCGAAAACCTGATCAACAGTGATTTTCGTGCCCAGTATGCGGTGATTCCTTCCGCCCGTGTCTATGCTGGTTATCGTTATAATGGTATTCGTGTCGAACATATGGATGAACGCTACAAGTTGGGTGATGGCTGGCATTTGGGCCTGACACTGGACTTCTGATCTGTGGCCGCCATGAACTGGGTTGGACAGACCAATCAGCGCCTGTATCAATGCCGGCTGCTGCTGGAGCAATTACCTGCAGCCGCGGAGGCGAACCTGGGTCAGGCTTTGACTCAGGGGTTAAATGATGCAGCGCTGTTGCAGCTGCTGGCCGCTTATCGGTGTTATCTGAATGAGCTGGCACAGGCAGCCGGTGTGAACAGCCGAGTGGAATCGCTGCCACAATTGTTGCAGCAAACGTCTCTGGTGACGGGTGATATGCGCCAGTGGCAGGCGTTGTCCGAAGACGTGTTCAGCTGGTTTTACCGTTTTTTGCAAGCGGTGGAACAGCTGGGTTGGCCAGCGCTATCAGGCGTGGAGCCAATGTTGGCGACGCGCCTGATTACCTCGACGGCCGACGATCCGGTGTCGGGGGATGGAGAGGATGTGTCCGGTTGGCTGGCCTGCTTTCATCAGCTTATCGATGAGCAACGAGCCAATCAGCGCGAATCCTGAAATTCTGCCCTGCGTGTGTTTGTCGCACCTGTGTTAGACTGATCAGTCACTTTTTATGAGACGATATATGGCACGCTTTTTCGAGATTATTGAGCTTTCCAATGGGGATGTTGCATTACGTCGGGCCGATGAGCAAGACGGTGATGCATTAATGCGAATCCACTTTTCAGAGGATGCCAAAGCCAGCTTGAGTGAGCACCATATGGATGTTGCACGTGTGATGTTGGAAGCCGGTGTCCGTAAGGTCAGCGAGCTGTCGGGCATGGATGTGGATGATGACTTTGATGTTGAAGAACACAGCTATCCGCTGCATTAAATGCTTCGCTGGGTAATGAAAAAACGGGTAGCCTGGCTACCCGTTTTTTATGCGCGACTGTTATATGTATGTCAGAGGTTTGGGCGGACCTGTACCAGTACGACATGGCTGCCACTCTGCCGTGCCAGACTATGCAAGCGGCGACGTTCACGCTGGCTGATATTCCCTTGCCATTCAATAATCAGGTGACTATTACCACTGTTGAGAATGCGTTGGCACAACAGTTGTTGGGTATCTGCCTGGAGATCGATATGAATAACCGGTGCCTTGTCGAGATTCATATCAGCCAGTGATCGTTTGTTCAGCGTTCGGTTAGGGCTGAGCCACATCAGCCAGCGGTCACTGGCATTACAATGCGCCAGCATGGGTAATAGCTGCATCGGCTGGATCGCGCTGTCATCAGAGACAATCACTTCGGTCAGGCTGCCACAGGCGTGTGGCTTGCTTGTTATCGGGTTGATACTCGTAAACGGCAATACGGGCTGACGATCGACTGGCAAGCTGAGTTGGCGCATACAAAACCTCGTGAATGACTACTGACCGATACTGGCTGTCTTGTCTGGGCGGATTGATTAGTGATTACGGCGGATGACTCCGACATACAAACCTTCGATATTGAATTCCTGCTGACGCAAATCGACTTCGATCGGTCGGTAGGCGTCGTTTTCGGCGTGTAACAGCACCTTGTTACGATTTTTTTCCAGGCGTTTGACGGTGACTTCGTTTTCGACCCGGGCCACCACAATCTGACCGTTACGGGCGCTTTCACACTTGTGTACCGCAATCAGGTCGCCATTAAAAATCCCGACGTTTTTCATGCTGTCGCCTTGTACTTCCAGCAGATAATCGGCACTTGGCTTGAAGAAATTGGCGGGCAAGCTGCAGTATTCCTCGATATGTTCCTGGGCAAGGATCGGCTCACCGGCAGCCACGCGGCCAACGACTGGCAGGCCTTCCGGTTCCGTGCCGATAATCCGGATACCCCGGGAGGCACCGGGCATGATGGCGATTGCGCCTTTGCGTGCCAGTGCCTTGAGATGTTCTTCTGCGGCGTTGGGGGATTTGAATCCCAGTTCCTTGGCGATTTCTGCACGAGTGGGTGGAAAACCGGTTTCTTCCAGTGCGGATTTGATCAGGTTGAGTACCTGCTGCTGTCTGGCGGTGAGCTTGATCATAGGGTTTCCATATCTGTTTATCTGTACAGTAGATGTGAATATATACAGTAAAAAACACTGTGTAAACCCACAGTAGTTGATCTTTTCCGGGTTGGTTGCCTGCGAGGTTCCGGTACTGGGCTGTTTCTGATTCTCAAATTACTTTTCATTTTGCGAATCAAAAAACGTCATGCCATGGCAAAGTCAGGTATTGAGAGGCATTACGTTTTGTTATTGAGCTGATATTCAGGGTTTCTGGTGCAGGCCAGGATATTTTATAAAATATTCCGGCATCGCTGTAACCCGCATTAATAAAGGGTTTTTATGTTTCTAGGGCTGGCAAATATGGTGTTTTTGTATCGCCGGATACGCCGCTGGAAAGGGTATTTCAAAAATTGGCACAACGGCTGCAATACCCATGTAACCCCGGTTAACGACTGGCTAGAGCAGAGTAAACAAGGGGTTAACAATGAAATGCTTGAACGTTTTTACAGCCTATAAAATACCTAAAATGCAATGAGGATTACATTATGACAACTTCAATTACGGCGCATAAAACCAGACAGGGTGGTTTCGTTATGACCTCGGAGCTGGTGCTGCTGGTGACTACCATGGTGGTCGGTTTGACAGTGGGTCTGGTGACCATGCGCGATGCACTGACAGCAGAAATGGAAGACGTTGCGGAAGCCATTGGCAGCCTGGATCAGACCTACGCATTTAATGGTCTGGTGAATGGCGAAAGTACCGCCGCCGTCGAAGGGTCGGTTTATGGCGACGCGCCAGATGTGATTGCCGGGGACAATACCGAGTTTACCTTCGTCACCGCCACCGCACTGGAAGGTGGTGCAACGGCTGCCAGTCTGGGTGCCAGTTCTGCTGCTGTTGCAGGGACCTTGACTGCTCCTTGATCGCCTGATCAGGTTCTGACCAATGGGTCAGAACCTTTATTCGTTCAGTGGTTACGGAGGAATGGATCATGAAACGCAGATTAAACGGCAGTGCCATTGTTGGTTTGACGGTATTTTCTATTTCAGCGTTGCTGACCGCGGTGCTGGGATATCGCCAGATCGACAAGATGAATTACCACACGGTGCTGGTGGCTAACCAGACCTTGACCGCCGGTACCCTGGTGACTGAAAACACACTGACGATGCACGAAATTGAAAAAACGGATCGACAGGCGCTGGATGCCAGTCTGGTGGTCGGCAAGGTGCTCAAGGTGGCTAAACAAGCGGGCATGCCTTTTTATTTTGGTGAGCTTGCGGCTCCGGATATCCCGACGTTATCGGAACGACTGGCGGATAATCGTGTTTTATATACCTTGACCGTCAGCCACGGTTCCATCCCGGTTTCGCAAATACAGTCTGCAGACCGTTTTGATGTGCTGGTCAAGAATGCCCAGGGCGTGCGTAAGGCGGCCAGTAATATTCGTATGGTTGGTTCCATGAAAGCGCTGCGGGCAAGTGCGGGTAAATCGGGCAATCATTTGTCGTATCAGGGAGATACCACGCTGGTGATTTCGATATTGCCGGAAGAGGTGTATCCGCTGGCGGCGATCAATAATTCGGATACCGTCAGTCTGGTGCTGCATAATCCGGCGACGGCAGAGGTGGCCACCCAGGCTGTCTGGATGCCGACAGCACCGCAGAATCATACGATTGATGTTTATTCCGGGCTGACGAAAAAAACTGTCATTGTTCATCGCTAGGCCGGAGTCAGACTCCGGTTTTACTGTTTTTGCCTGAGTGGTGAGTGGGCAGCGGCGTTTGTTCCTTGCCCTTGCCCTTGCCCTTGCGCTTGCCGATCAGAGTTTATCCTGTCTCTGTCTCTGTCTCTGTCTCTGTCTCTGTCTCTGTCTCTGTCTCTGTCTCTGTCTCTGTCTCTGTCTCTGTC
>NZ_JAUYVV010000002.1:0-326479 GCF_030689165.1 Oceanobacter sp. 4_MG-2023
TTCTGGCTCATGGTTGGCACCTCTGTTGGTGAAGAGTTTATCTCTTCTTGAGGTGTCCGGGATATTCAACCAGAACAGTGTGAATCCCGGCAAAATCTGAGTTTTTACTCGCAAGCGTCCTAAGGCGATCGTCATAATCCGCCCAAGCTGTAGCATCACATACGAGAAAAGAAAGTAATATCCCTATAAAATTTTTCATTCATATATCCTTATTAGTCACAGTTAGTGTATGTATATTGCTCATTAAGAACAATATTGCTTGGATTGGTGTTTATTTTGTAAAACTTATAATTATATTCTGGATTCAATACGTCATCACAGACCAGCGCAGAATCCACACAATTTATTTCATATTCTACACTGGTTGTCAGAGTATCTTTTTCATCAAGTTCGGCGGTCAGTGATTTCAAAGTAGCATTTGAAGCACACTCGCTCGTCGATGTTTCACCATCGTAGAAAAGAATAACAACAGAATCGCTGAAATCGACATCTGGAATATCTTCAGAAGAAATTGCTGACCAAGAATCCTCGAAATCTGCAGAGCCAAGTACTCTAATCGAGCGACCTTCACCAAGAATGTTGTAGCCTGTATCTCCATATCCTATTTGCTCATAGGAAATAGCGTCTGTAGCACTACCCGAATCTGAAGATGCTCCACATCCAGCTAAACCAATCGATAACGCCAGTAACATTGCTTTCATCTTAAATCCTTTTCTCAGTAAGTATTGATAACGAAAATAATTATCAACAACTATTAAATCAATGACTTTTGTAAAGATTTGTCATTGCGAACATAGATTGTGATGCTTATCAATAAAACCATTTCATTGCACACAATGCTTATCACTTATTTTGAGAAATTTTCACTCAATAATATTTTTCTCAAATAATTTGAGAGCTTACACCGCCACCGCCGACCAGCGCCACCCCGGACGCCGTATGGTGCGGTGCCCGGAACGGCCGTTGACGCCAGCGTTCCAGCCAGTCTTCTCCCGACGTTGAGATGGAGCCATTATCCAGACAGCCATCACTGGGACATAGCTAATCAATTATCCAGACAGCCACCACAATTATCCAGACAGCCATTACTGGGACATAGCCGACGAGAAAGCACAGATCTTCTTCTGCGTATTACGGCGACTCATACGCCGCCTAAAATGGCTAATCGGCTGTTATTTATAAAGAATCAGCTGCTGTTCAAAGATTCAAGCCAAACGCAAACCTTCGGTATGGCCGAATGTGTCTGAGAGGGGGGGGGAATAAAATCAGCCGGTCATGGTGCGGCTTTGGTAAACCCCCGGAGGTCTCCGATAGCCCAGAATGGAGCAGGCATGGCGTACGTTATCCTCGCGACCTGCAAAAGTGGAAAAGCAACGTTCAAACTGTTCGGTCATCGCCAACCACTGACGCTGTTTCAGCCCAAGTCGCGCCAGAATCGGGGCTGTGCTGGCTTCGATGGCTCCAGGTTTGTCAGCCCGGAGCAGGCGACCAGTCCCGTCAACCAGCGTCAGATAATCGGTGAGTGGCATGGGGATACCTGCCAGCTCTTGCTCTTTGGCGTTGCGGACAAAGGGCAACAAGCAGGTCGGTTGTTGTGTTCGGCTATCGGGATCGGCTGCTGTTTTGGCGCGTTCGGCACGGCTTTTGATCGAGGTGTAATCAGACGTTTCCGGCGTGTTGGTCATGCCTGCTCTGACGGGGTTCAGGTCGACGTAAGCCATACAGGCCAACAGGGCTGCTTCATCCAAAAGCGCTTGGGACTTGAATCTTCCCTCCCAGAAGCGACCGGTACATGCATCTTCCGCATTGGCTTCGCGAGCAATCGCCTCGTTCAAAACTCGCATAAACCAGCTGATGTCTGACAGGCGCGAACGCCATTCCTCGACCAATATTGTCAGGCGTGCCTGTTCGGCCGTGGCCAGCGGTTCGCCGCGCTCAAAACGCTGCGACAGAGGATTACCCTTGAATAATTGATGCCAACGCTGCACCACGTCCAGCTCGGACCAGCTTACCGCCTGATCAGTATCGACGAACAGCACCACATGATAATGATTCGACATCACCGCATAAGCAGCGACCTGAATGGCGAATATTTGAGGCAAGGCCAATAAACGCGCTTCCAGCCAGCCACGACGGTGTTCATAGCAAGCGCCGGAGAGCTGGTCTGTACCGCAAAGAAAGGCACGACGGACGCAGCGAGAAACGCAGTGATACCAAGGGGTGGCCTCGACTGAAACCTGTTGTCTTCTGGGTTTGGGCATCGTTTCTCTCCTTGTTGCGATGAGGGAAATAATAGGCCAATAACCAACGGGTTGGGTATCAGGAGAAGGTACTAGAGTGGGTGTCCTGAAAGGCTCTGAAAGGCTCTGAAAGGCTCTGAAAGGCTTCCTAGAGTGGGTGTCCTGAAAGACTCCCTGAAAGACTCTGAAAGACTCTGAAAGACGGTATTGAGCTGGGAGGATCGGTGGGTGTCTGTATTGAAAGAGGGGTTCCGGAAACTTTCCGTACAAATTGAATGCGCTTTGATTTTGCTCTACAATCTCCAGCATTACGGAATACATCCGTACGCGGGGGACTTATGGCTACAGCGCGTTTAGATATTCGCCTTGATGAAGAGATCAAGGCAAAGGCCGAAAAAGCATCAGCGTTACTTGGTTTGAAGAGTTTAACCGAATATGTGGTTAGGCTTATGGATGAAGATGCAACACATGTAATCGCAGAGCACGAAAGTATCGTGGTTAAAGATAGTGTCTTTGATGAATTCATTGCCGCATGTGACAAAGCAAAAGCACCGAATCAAGCATTGCTTGAAGCTGCTCAATTCACAGGTGAGACCGGCATCAAGTGAGTTGGGGAAAAGAGTTCGTAGAACTTAGTAAATCTAAGCATGATCGCGACTCGTTTGATTGTGGTGAGCAAGAACTGAATATATTTATAAAAACTCAAGCTGCCAAACATATGCAAGCGGGCATTAGCCGGACTATGGTTCTACCTGGGGCTCAGCCACTTTTTAATCAGAAGTATGCAATTTGTGCGTTTTACAGCGTTGCTCCTGGCTCAATCAGTCGAGAGACCTTGCCAGCACAATTAGCAAAGAAACTTCCTGGATATCCAGTTCCTGTTTTTATTTTAGCTCAGTTAGCTGTGCATCAGGAATTGCATGGTTCTGGGTTGGGAAAGGTCAGTTTGATCCGTGCTCTTGAATATCTTTGGGGTGTTAATCACTATATGAGAGCTTATGCTATTATTGTAGATTGCCTTACCGATTCAGCGCAGGAATTTTATACAAAGTTTGGTTTTGAAGTTCTGTGTGAATATCGTGGCCGTATTCGTATGTTCTTACCAATGAAAACCGTAGAACAGCTTTTTAGCCGATAGATTACGAATATAAAAAAGTATCAAAAAATAATTTTCAATACAGGAATGCCTAATAAAAACACCCGATAAAACAGTTGTTATTAGGGCATAACCGACGAGAAAGCACAGATCCTATTCTGCCTGTTATGGCGACTCACAACGTCGCCAAAAATAGCTAATCGGCTGTTATTTATAAAGAATAAATGGTTGTTTGAAGATCTGGCACACTCAGAGGAGTGCGGTGTTGACGAGTGTGAAAAGGGCTCGTTATTTTTCTGCATTTGCCGCCTTGCCCTGAACAACGGCAACACTTGTGCAGAGCCATGCAGGATTAAATAGATGACCCCCCAAGCATAAGGAGAGGCTCAGCCCATCATCAAAAATGAAACCTGCATCAGGCAATCAGGTTGTCAGCGCAGGTGCTGGCTTTAATGGCGCCACGCTGGTCGGTACAGGGCAGACACCGGGTTCCGCCAGCCGGAACAACCTGAGTTTTCCCTTCCGGCGCTGTCAATCAGTCTCTTTTTAATTTCATAGTCGAAGCCCGTGGCTTGCGGTTGCTGTGAAAGACTTTTTTCGCAGGTGGTGCTTTGGGCTTTTGTGTTTCTTCACCGCGGCTACTGGCATTAGCACTGGATCTGGAGTCGTTACTGCCAGCGGCTGACGTGTGTGGGCGTTGTTGGTCAACACTGGCTTGTGCTTTGTGGCTGTTGGCGTTACCGGTATTTTGGTCTGGCGCTGTTTGTTGTGCTGGCTGCGGTTTGGCAGTGGGCTTGTAATGATGGCGTTTGGTGGCCGGTACGGCGATGGCGGTGCCGTCGCCATTTATGCAGATTTTATCTGGTTCGATCAGGATGCGGCGTTCTTTATACAGTTTGCCAATCGCCATTTTGAAGGCCCGTTTGCTGGTGCCAAAGTGCATCTCAATCAGTTCTGCCGGGCTGCGGTCGCTGATATGCAAGACGCCGCCTTTGTCTTTCAGCTTTTTCATGATGCGTTCTGCCAGGCCGTCGGCACGATGGTGGCCAATTCGTTCCAGGCTGATATCAACTTTACCGTCTTCGCGGACTTTTCTGACGTATCCGTCGAGTTTCATGCCAATACGGACGGCTGTACGAATGTCGTCGTTGTGCAGCAGTCCCCACCATTGGTGATTGATAATGGCTTTGTAACCGAGATCGGTACGCTGGGCCAGCAATAGCTTGATGGCGTCTCCGGTTTTAAGTGGTGGCTCGGCATCTTTGTTGTAAATGGTGTTGGCGACGGCCTGATCCTTGATAAAACGATTCAGTTTGGCACTACCAATCAGGCGTCCGGTGTTGTCTTCGGTAAGGTACACCACGTACGACTTGCCTTGCTCCATACGCTGTTGCTGCTCAGCAAAGGGCACAAACAGGTCTTTGGGCAGCCCCCAGTCGAGGAAGGCGCCGGTGTTGTTGATGTCGATGGCTTCCAGGCAGGCAGCTTGCCCGAGCTGGATGCGCGGTCGTTGCATGGTCGCGATAATGCGATCTTCAGAATCGAGATACACAAACACCGTGAGTGAATCGCCAATCGCGGTATCTTCAGGGACCTGGCGGTTGGGTAATAACACCTTGCCACCAAAGCCGTCATCCAGGTACATCCCCTGGGGTTGTTGGTCGATCACGGTCAGGGTATGGAACAGTCCGGCTTGTAACATGGTGGTGTCTCAACAGTGCGAATACGAAGAATAAATAAAATAACAGGGGGCTGTTTGACAGCGCTGCTGGTTTGGTGGCTTGCGGGTCAGTTGCGATAAATGGTTTCAATCAAATGAAAGCCGAATTTGGTTTTGACCGGGCCTTGAACCTTGAGTACTGGCCCTTTGAAAACCACATCGTCAAAGGCTTTGACCATATCACCCTTGTTGAATTCGCCGAGGCTGCCGCCATTTTTTTTGGATGGACACTGGGAAAACTTTTGCGCCAGGCGTGAGAAGTCAGCGCCTTTATCCAGTTGGGCCTTGAGTTTGTCGGCTTCTTCGCGGGTTTTTACCAGAATATGGCGGGCGCAGGCGCGAGGCATGGGTAACTCCAAAAATAACAGGACGATGACAGGGTGGTGTTGGCAGCCGCATAGAATAGCAGAAATCAGCTCGGACGGTGGGGATGGCTGGGATTTGAATACGATTGAATCGCTGGCACTTGCCGGGCACACTGGCGGCCGGTGGTAGGTACGACCTGAAACAAACGAGGTGTCTGACGGTGGGAATAACTCTGGATGGGCTGGTGGTTCTGCTTTTGCTGGCAATGATCTGGTGGGGCTGGGCGGTGCAGCAAAAAGTGCGCTTGCTGGCGCATAAACATGTCCGCCAGCGTTGCAAGGCCGACGGCGTGCAGTGGCTGGATGATACCCTGGTGCTGGAGAGTATGAAGCCTGTTGTCGATCGCAATCGTTTGCTGGTTTGGCAGCGCTGTTATGGTTTTGAATTCAGTTCAACCGGGGAGCACCGCTACACCGGTAAGGTGCATATGCGAGGCCTGACGTTGCAATCGATCGAGATGACGGCTTACCGAACCTGATGACGGGTTGACTGGTGTTGATAAGCCGGATAGCCCGGGTCAGGGACGGGTTGTTTGGTTGGTTAGAAAATCCAGCATCCATTGACCAACCAGGCGAGTGTCGGTGGGCTGTGTCAGCGTGGCCATGCCTGATTGAAAGCGGGATTCGCCGATGCACCGCTGGCGGCGGGGTAACAGGCGGCGCGTGTACTCTGCGGTAAATTCCGGGTGCCCTTGAAAAGCCAGTACCCGGTTGTCGATATAGAAGGCTGCGTTCGGGCAGAAGTGACAGCAGGCCAGTCGGGTGGCGCGAGCTGGCAGTTGTTCAACCTGATCACGGTGGCTGTAGATCAGCCGGAACTGTTCTGCCGAGTGGCAACTCCATTCCGGTTGCGTCATGACTTGGCTGCTACGAACACCAATCCCCCAGCCACGGTCGCTGCGGGCCGCAATGCCTCCAAGAGTATGAGCCAATAGCTGGTGGCCAAAACAGATGCCGATCAGGGGCTTGTGTGCGGCATACGCCTGCTGCACCCAGAGTGTCAGGGGAGTCAGCCAGTCAACCTCATCGTAGACGCCGGTTTTGGAACCGGTAATCAGAAAGGCGTCACACTCATCCAGCGTTGCGGGCAATTCTCCCCGGGTAACGCGGTAATAACGGAATTCCCAGTCTTGTGCGCTGTCGATAGCGCGAAAAAACCGTTCGAACATACGCCCGTAGGAATGGTAGTCGGCTACCAGGTCGGGGTACAGCTCATCCGTTTCGAGCAGGCCAAGCCGTATCAATGTCGTATTTCCTGTTGCGTGTTGGGTGTGGGCTGGACCGACTGCCGCAAAGGGGTCAGTAAGTCTTCCAGGCCGTTGATCCGGATTTCCAGTGCCAAAGCCATCAATCTGCCCAGTTCACCGTCGGGTAAGCCTTTGTTAACGAACCAGAGTAAATATTCTTCCGGTAAGTCCATCAGGACCCGGCCCTGATATTTGCCAAATGGCATGGTATTGGAAATCAGCCGAATCAGATCGGTTTTGTCGAACATGGTGCATCTTCTCGCTAGGTGGCGGACGATCTTGTTATGTGGGCGCTGTGTCAGGCCGTATAAACAGTGCCTGGTGGCGTGGCTGTTATGTCGCTGTTACATAAATTAGCAAAGATAGCAGGGGTCTGGTAACCGTAATTGGCTGGTCGAGGCTGTTTTTTGATAGAACTCTTTATGCTGTTTAAGTAGGCGCATGTGGTTAATTTTGTTATATAACTGAATGCTGATCAGTCGTACAGTATATATTTTCAGTGGCTGAAAGACTGTTCTGTCAGGCGAACAGGTGAGTTCCTGATGGTCAGTGTACTGGCAATCAAATCACCAGATAGTATTTTTATGGATGGCAGCTCGCTCACTGAATTGCCAGCAGGAGAATAACAGTGGTCAGATCTTTATCCGAATCCGCTCCAGCCGATTTGAACAAGGCGGGGGAGGAATACACCCGCCAGCGTCATCGTAATCGTCGTTTGTGCCAGACTGCCGAGCGTTGCGCCCGTGCGTTTGTTGCCAGCAAGGGAGACACGGTTCAGGGTGATCTGGAAAGCATGTTGTTTCTGGTGGCCGATGCCATTGAGGCTGCGGATGCCCTGTTGCTGGTGTTAATGCCGGGCGGTGGCCAGAATGGCCGTATCGAGGCGGTGGCAAGCCAGCAAGGTCCAGAGCCGGTACGTGAGCGGCTGGCCGGGTTTTCGCTGGATGCCCTGATGTCGTCTGCCACAGGGCTGCCGGATATCTATCACTGTCAGGAGGTGCTGGCAGGTCAGCCGATGTCAGACTGGCAATACCTGTTGGGCGGCAAGCCGGGTCTGGTGTTGCCACTGATTAATCAGGGCAAGCTCAAAGCCGTGATGGCATTTGCGTTCGAGCTGGATGATCTGGTGCTGTCGAGGGAAGGCCGGTCGGCCTTGTTGACGCTGGCACATATGGCGGTGGTTTTTACGGATGTCGGGGTGCTGGATGCGGCGCTGCAATGCCAGTTGCAGCGAGTGGCAGAAAAAGAGCAGTTGTCCGGCACCGGGAGTTGGGATTTTTACCCGGCGACCAAGCTGTTGCGGGTCTCGCCGCAGCTCAAACAGATTTTTGGATTACAGGAAAACGATGCCATTCATTTACCGTATCTGGCGCGTTGTCTGCACCCGGACGACCGGCAACGGGTTCTGGATCAGATTACCTCCAGCCTGGCTTTGGGGGAGGGTTACCAATTGGAATGCCGGCTGCTGCTGCCGGATGGTCGTCAGCGTCGTGTGCTGGTGCGATCCAATGTAGAGCGTCAGGTCAACGGTGAATTATGGCGTCATGGATTGATTCAGGAGGTTGGCTTGACTCGCCAGCTGGAGAATCAGTTGCCGCTTTATCACCATGTGATCGAACAAATGACCGAAGGGGTGATGGTGCTGTCCAGTGTCGGGCTGGTCGAATTTGTGAATCCGGCATTTTGTCGCATGACCGGCTACAGCGCCGAAGCACTGGCCGGGCAGCACGTGAAAAACCATCATGTATCCCGCCATCCTCCCGCTTTTTATCGTCATGTCCTGATCCGCAGCTGTCGCTCTGGTAGCTGGGTTGGTGAGGTTCGTAGCCAGCATGTGTCGGGTGATCCGGTGACTTATCAGGTGCGGGTGACAGCCATACGTCAGGAGGGAGCATCGGTGCGTTATCTGGCGGTGTTGCTGCAAGGGGTTGTGACCGATCCGGCACCGGCGATGCCAGCGATCCGGCAGGGAAGTTGTGATGCACTCACCGGTCTGCCTGATCGTAATCTGGCGTTGCAACGGATCGATGCGGCGATCGCAGTACTGATCGGGCAGCACCCGCAGAGTCTTCAGGTTGGTGTTGTGGTCATCAATATCGACGACTTCAAGCCGGTGAACGACAGCCTTGGCCATGTGTACGGTGATAAATTGCTGAAAGCGTTTGGCCAGCGTTTGGTACGTTGTGGCCTGGAACACGGCAATCTGGCCCGGCTGGGCAGTGATGAGTTTTGTGTACTGATCCCGAACCTGTCTTGTGCCGATGATGCCACGGACGTGATTCAGCGTATCCGTCAGTTGAAGCAGCAATGCTACGACCTGGATGCCGGCTTTGAAGTTTATGTCAGTGTTTGCCTGGGGGTAGCCTTGTACCCACAACACGGCGACACCGCCTTGCAGCTATTGAGCAATGCCGATACCGCCTTGCATGCTGCCAAGCGCAGCGGGCGTGATTCGGTGTGTTATTACCATAATGATATGACGCTGAGGGCTGCTGCCCGGCTGGAACGGATCAACCAGTTGCGGGTGGCGTTGCAGGATGGTCAGGCGTTGCGACTGTTTTATCAACCCCAGGTGAACGCCACAACAGGGGCTCTGGTGGGGCTGGAGGCGCTGATTCGCTGGCAACACCCGCAAGAAGGCCTGTTGTTACCTGACCGGTTTTTGAGTCATGCCCATGATGCCGGGCTGATGCTGGAGGTTGACCGCTTTAGCCTGCAACAGGCTGCGATGCAGATCTGGCAATGGCGGGATCAGGGGCTGGCGGTGGTACCGGTGGCGGTTAATGTGTCGCAGCAAAGTTTTGTGGCGGGTAATTTGCTGGAGCACCTGCAATCCCTGGTTGAGCGATTTGACTTACAAGCCGGTGACATCGAAATAGAATTGACGGAAGAAGCCTTGTTGGAGCCAACGCCACAGGTGTTGGCGTTGATTGCAGCCATCAACAGGTTGGGTATTGGCCTGGTGATTGATGATTTTGGTACCGGCTATTCATCGCTGGGTTACTTGCACCGGTTTCCCTTGCAGAAACTGAAGATCGATCGCAGTCTGGTTGCCGGGGTAGACAACGCTGGGGATAATCGGGTGATTGCCCGAACGATTGTTAGAATGGCACAAGAACTGAGTTTTGGGCTGGTGGCGGAAGGGGTTGAAAATGTCTATCAGGCGGATTTCCTGAGTCGCTCCGGCTGTGTGGTGCATCAGGGGTTCTGGTATGACCAGGCGCTGGATCCTGAAAGTATCGAAAGGATGTTGGTTGCGTTACCAACCGGGCCGCCATCTGAATAAATCGAACGGGTGACCCGGCAGGCCGACAGGGTTACTCGTAGGTGCAGAAGTAAGCGGTGTCGACCGCGATACGAACCTGGAATTTCTGGTTGGCCGCAATCGCAAAGGATTCACCCTGGGCAAAAGTCTGCCATTCTGATTCACTTGGCAACAGGGTTTCGATGGCGCCGGAAACGACAGTCATGACTTCGTTCTGGCTGGTGCCAAATTCGTATTCGCCCGGCAGCATGACGCCAACGGTGGCTGGCAGGGTGCTTGTTTGCAAGCCAATTGAGGCGACCTTGCCATCAAAATACTGGTTCACTTTCAGCATCAGGTTTACTCCGCAAATAAATGAGCCGGGAGTATAGCGAGTTGCCGCCGAAAGCAGAATAGCGTGTAAATCTTGTTACACAGGCAAGAAAGAGCAGGAAATTATTTTTTCTATCCTGTATAGTCCGCCACCCTTTCGACAAACAAACATGTCGGGCCAGGCCGAATGCAGATAGTTGATACCAGAGACCACCATCACTACCGATTGGTGCAGGAATCAGCTCACAGTTCAGACATTGTTCTGAAAGACACGGCCAACGCCCTGCCTCTGTACTGCTATAGGTAATATATGACCGATACGACACCCGCTGGTTTCGCCAGCCTGGGCCTGCCTTTTACTATCCTGCGTACCCTGGAAGAACTGGGCTACGAAGCACCATCACCGATTCAAGCCGCTGGTATTCCGCCTTTACTGGCTGGTCAAGACGTACTGGGTATGGCTCAGACCGGTACCGGTAAAACCGCCGCTTTTGCATTGCCATTGCTGGCAC
The DNA here is from genome assembly GCF_030689165.1 of Oceanobacter sp. 4_MG-2023. Classification (NCBI taxonomy): domain Bacteria; kingdom Pseudomonadati; phylum Pseudomonadota; class Gammaproteobacteria; order Oceanospirillales; family Oceanospirillaceae; genus Oceanobacter; species Oceanobacter sp. 4_MG-2023. The sequence goes on from NZ_JAUYVV010000002.1 coordinate 10,758, forward strand.
GTACCCAAGCCGACCATAAAACACCACAGGTACTGGTGCTGGCACCTACCCGTGAGCTGGCTCAGCAAGTCTCTGAAGCCATCAAGACTTACAGCCGCCATGTTGATGGCGTGAACGTCACCGCTATTTATGGTGGTACCGATTACGGTATGCAGTTGCGTGACCTGAAACGTGGCCCTCAGTGGGTTGTTGGTACGCCGGGTCGTGTAATGGACCACCTGCGTCGTGGCAGTCTGAACCTGGCCGATATCAAGGCTGTGGTACTGGACGAAGCCGATGAAATGCTGCGTATGGGCTTTATCGACGACGTTAACTGGATTCTGGAACACACACCACGCACCCGTCAGGTTGCCTTGTTCTCTGCGACCATGCCGAAAGAGATTCAGCGGGTTGCCGAAACGCACCTGAAAGATCCGGTACAGGTCAAGATCCAGAACAAAACCACCACCAACTCGAATATTTCCCAGCGTTACTGGTTTGTGAATGGCGCCCACAAGAACGATGCCTTGTTGCGCATCGCCGAAGTGGAAGATTTTGATGCCATGATGGTGTTTGTACGCACCAAACAGGCGACTGAAGAAGTGGCCGAATTCATGCAGCAACACGGTTTCCGTTGTGCACCGCTGAACGGCGATATTCCACAGCAATTGCGTGAAAAAGCGGTTGAAAAACTGAAAGCTGGCCGTCTGGATATGATTGTCGCGACGGATGTTGCCGCACGTGGTCTCGACGTTGAGCGTATTTCTCACGTAATCAACTACGATATTCCGCAAGACACGGAATCTTACGTTCACCGTATTGGCCGTACTGGCCGTGCCGGACGTGAAGGTGCCGCCATTGCTTTTGTTCGTGGTCGTGAAAAACGCATGTTGCGTGATATCGAACGTGCGACCCGTCAGCAAATTGAAGAAATGCAGCTGCCAACCGCAAAAGATGTTAATGCCAAACGTAAGTCACGTTTCCAGGAACGTATTATGGCGGCCATTAACCCAGAGAAAAATACCTTCTATCGTGAAATGGTTGAATCCCTGCAACAGGAACACGAAGTCGACCCACTGGATCTGGCTGCCGCACTGGCAAAACTGACGCAGGGCGACAAGCCGTTATTCCTGGACGAAAACGAAGACCTGCGTGCCCGTCGTGATACCCGCGAGCCGCGTGATCGTAACGACCGCAATGAACGCTCTCCGCGTCAACAGCGCGAACCCCGTAAAGCCGCACCTGATGTTCGTGCCAAGCCATTAAAAGGCAAGCCGGACGTGGATATGCAGCGCTTTTGGGTGGGTGTTGGTTACGACCATGGCCTCAAGCCTGGTAACCTGGTCGGTGCCATCGCCAACGAAGCGGATCTGGAAAGTGCCTTTATTGGTCATATCGAGATCTTCGAACAGTATTCTGTTGTTGATCTGCCCGATGGCATGCCAGAACCGGCCATGGCCGTTTTGCGCAAGGCACGGGTTTGTGGTCAGGCACTGGGGATTCGTCCTTACCGTTCTGAGCTGGCTCTGGCACCGTCCGGTGCAGCGCCGCGTCGTGGTCGTAACGACAATCGTCGTGGTGATGCACCGCGTCGTGACAGCCGTCGTCCGGAAGGTGCTGCCCGTAACAGCCGTCCACCACGCAAGAGCAACAGCAGCCAGGGTTAATCAGCCCTGGGTTGATAGCGCCATATTGACTGCTATAGGCTGATCATAAAAAACCGGATGCCGCGAGGCCTCCGGTTTTTTGCGTTACAGGGGGGAGTGTGTTGCTGGCAGCAGAGCCTATAACGGCTCAAACATGCCCAGAAAATCCCACCAGAAATAATCCAGCGGTATCAATATCAGCAGGCTCGCCAGTGACAGCGGCAGCTGTACCTTGAGAATGCGACCGACCGACTCCCCGGTCATGCCAACGGTCAGCAATAATGGCCCCGACTGATAGGGGAACATAATGCTGGAATAGCCCAATACCTGAGTCATCAATACCGTCTCCAGCGCAAAGCCGGACGAATCCGCCAGATGCTGAGCCATCGGTGCCAGCATGGCCGGAGTACCGGCCTGTGTGGTTGGCAGGGTAGACAGAAACGCCGTGGCAGCCAGGGATAAATAGTTACGGAAATGCTCGCCGGGGACCATGGGCATGGCGTATTCCAGTTGTTGCCCAAGCCACTGTCCCAGGCCGCTGCTGTTGATCAGCGCCCCGATGCCAAGTATCCCGGCAATAAATATCAGCATGGTAACGTTCATATTGAATTTCTCGGCATCCACCAGGCCGATGCGAGGCAGCAGCAGAATAATGGCCGCGGCCAACCCAACCCAGGCAGGATTCACACCGTGCCAGCTATCGGTCAGCCAGAAGCCCAGCGCAATGGTGATAATCGCCAGCATATGCCGCTGTGCTCCGGTCAACGGCGCTTGGCCTGACGGGGATGTGCGGGCAGAATGGCCTTGCGCCAAAATCAGATTCGATTCCCGTGCTGGATACGCCCAGAGAATAATCGCGATCAACAGGGCGGATTTGGCCACTCCCAGCACCGGAAAGTGCAACAGCAGAAAATCGGTAAAACCAAACTGGATACCGTACAGCGAATCGGCCGCGCCACTCAGTACCATATTGGGGATATTGGCCGGAAGAATGGAAACGGTCGGGATATGAGAGCCAATAGCTACCGCGATCAGAATGCCGGAGCGCCCAGGGCTGCCGGGCTGAAAGCCAAGCCGACTGGCCAGTGCCATGACAATCGGCAGCATCATGACCAGTCGCCCCATTGAGGACGGCATTAAAAAACCAAGCAGCAGGCTCATTATAACCAGGCCAATAATCAGTCGTTGATAACTGCCAGCCAGCAAGGTTTGCAGAACACGGGCGAGACGATCCCCCAGGCCGGTATTCTTGATGCCCATTCCGATAACGGTACCAGCAAAAATCAGCCACAGCGCGGTGGAGGCAAAGCCCGAGAACACATCAATCGGAGTGGCCAGATCACACAGAATCACCACCAGAAAAAAAATCAGCGCTGTCAGAAATTCTGGAATCACACTGGTCGACCAGAGCGGAATAATCAGCAGCACCAGCGCCAGAGTCTGATTCTGGGTACTGTCAAGCGAGTCCAGCGGGGAGAGCAGTACAAAGGTTGCCAGCCCTGCCATAATCAGTAAAAACAAATATTTGGGATGTTTGAGTAACACCGGATGTTGCTCCATTTATTGCGTCTATTACATCTGTCGGTACTGATACCGGTACCGAGAGTAGGTGTTGCGAATACGGCGACTATTGTGTCACGCTTTGTTTGTGTAAAAAGACGACAGAACGCCAATGAATATCGAAATTACGCCAGGATTGGCCCATCATCAGCTGGCTGAGTCATCGCCCCCTGATACGCGGTGTCTGGTGGAAGGGTTTGGCCGACAAATGAGCAGCTGCCTCGACCCACAGCGGCCGGTGCTGTATCTGGATGAAGACCTGCCATCCGGCTCGTTACGATTGCCGCATGAACATGTGCGGGGGCAACTGGCCTGGGCCGCCACCGGCGTCTTGCGGGTTAATACCGACGCCGGTAGCTGGCTGGTACCACCGAGTCATGCGGTCTGGATTACGGGTGGCTTGCGCCATGAAATTCTGGTGGTCAGCCCGGCTTCCATCCGGTATTTGTTTGTCGACCCTTCGGTGTGTGAGCGTTTGCCGGATGTCTGTCAGGTGATGTCGGTGACGCCGCTGTTACGTGAACTGATTCTGAGGCTTCTGACGTTTGACTTGTCGGTACCGGCACAAGGCAAACCGGCCCGCCTGATTCAGGTGTTGCTGGACGAACTGGCTGGTCTGGAAACATCACCGTTACACCTGCCTGTTGGCCAGGACCGACGTCTGCTGGCAGTGATGAACATCCTGATCAACAACCCGGCTGACAGTCGTTCATTACCGCAATTGGCCGCCGTTGCCGGGGCCAGTCCCCGTACCCTGGAACGCCTGTTTCGCAGTGAAGCGGGGCTGAGTTTTCGCCAGTGGCGGGCACGCTTGCGACTGATGGAAGCGGTGCAACGACTGGGTAAAGGTGAGAGCAGTGCAGCCATTGCACTGTCGTTGGGTTATGCCAGCAGCAGCGCATTTGTGGCCGCTTTCCGGCGTTATTTTGGGCAGCCGCCCCAACGTTTTGCCCATCAGGGTGGTGCCTGAGCATTCTGCCTGTATAACGATGGTGGCGCTGGCCAAAGTGCTGACCGACTGGTCAACAAACTGGACGATCCTGTCTTTCTGACAGATTCCTCGACTGACCGACTGGTTCTGTTACGCCGGGCACGAGACAATAACCGGCTTGATGGTCGCGTCTTTTTAGGCGATTGTTTTTTTGTAATTGAGGCAACCGACAGAGCAACATGACTGATTTCAATCAATGGCTGTGCGCCATGCCAAAAGCAGAACTCCATTTGCACATCGACGGTAGCCTGCAGGCCAGCCGCCTGCTGCAGTTAGCCGCCAAAAACGGAGTGGCGATTCCTTACGACAGCGTGGCGTCGGTCGAGGCTGCTTATAACTTTCAGGATCTGCAAAGCTTTCTGGATTTGTATTACCTCGGCGCTTCGGTTCTGCGTGATGAGGAAGACTTTTACCACCTGATGAAGGACTACCTGGATAAGTGCCGTGAGCAGCATATTGTTCATACCGAGATCATGGTAGAGCCTCAGACCTACCTGCCTTATGGCGTGGCGGTTGAAACCGTATTAAACGGCTTTCGGGCAGCGATTCAGGATGCCAAGGCAGAGTGGGGCCAGTCGGCGCTGATGATTCTGAGCCTGCTGCGCCATCTGAGTGAAGAGGAAGGCCTGGCCATGCTGGAAAGCGTAAAGCCGTATCGCGATGATTTTGTCGCCATCGGCCTGGCCAGTGCCGAGCAAGGCAATCCACCGGAAAAATTTGCTCGCCTGTATCAGGCCGCCAAAGATCAAGGCTATCAGCTGATTGCCCATGCCGGAGAAGAAGGGCCGCCGGAATATATCTGGGGAGCGCTGGATATACTGAATGTGGATCGTGTGGATCATGGTGTGCGCAGTGTGGAAGACGCTGCCCTGGTACAACGCTTGGTTGACGAGCAGGTGCCGCTGACAGTATGCCCATTATCTAACGTGCGTTTGAGGGTGTTCGACACCATGGCTGACCACAATATTCTGGCCATGCTGGAGCAGGGCCTGTGTGTGACGGTAAATTCGGATGATCCCACGTATTTTGGTGGCTTTATCAATGAAAATTTCACCGCACTGGCCGACGACCTGGGTATGACCAAGGCGCAAGCCGTGCAACTGGCGGCGAACAGCTTCCGGGCCAGCTTCCTGAGTGATACCGACAAACAGGCATTTGAGCAGCAGTTGCAGCAGTACGCCGCTGGCTAATGCAGCAACAAGGCGGGCGGTGGTTTAGCCGTCCCAGCCTTCGTCATCCATATCATCAAAGCGGCTATCGGTTTTGTTCTGGGATTTGTCTTTGATGATCTTGGCCAGCCAGAACTCTGGCGTGCCGTTTAACTGCTGCTGGATGTCGGCAATCAGATCTTCCACATCCGGCCCACCACTGACCTTGATCGGGTTGATTCCCAGCGCGATCAGTTGTCGGGAGGCTGATCCGCCAATCGAACCACAGTAAACAACGTCGGCTCCGACCAACCAGGACAGCTTGGGCTTCAATTTGTCTTCGTTACCATCTTTCTTTTCGTAGCCAAAGGATTGGCTGGCCAGCAGTTCGGCCGAGTCCGCGTTTACCGCAAACAGATAAAACGCCTGGGCCGAGCCAAAGTGTTGATCAACCATATCGCCATCCATCGAGGCGAAGGCAACCAGTATGGATTGGGGGTCCGCTGGTACGTCGGCGACACAGGCGACACTTGTCAATTCGTTCATACTCTCTCCGCTGCTGAAGGCTCAATCATACTGGGGCTCTGCTGACAGAAGCTGCAAGCAGCAGGCCATAAGGCGGAGCGGCAGAGGAATATTTATTCTAATAAAATCAAAAGGTTATGATTTAAAGAACGAGCATTGAGGCGGTGATGTATGGCAGCGGACAGGCTTTTGTCGGCTTTGCGACAAAAGCCTGTCCGCCAGGCAGCTCACGAAAACGACTCAGGCAAGAGCGGTGTTGTGCTCCAGAGCGGCCTGGAGTTCCGGTTTGATCTGGCTGATCCAGCCTCGCATGCGTTGTTCGGTTTCCAGCCCCTGATTTTTATTGTCGAGGGCGAGGCCGACAAAACGGTCATCGATGACGGCTCTGGAATGCGAATAAAGGTAGCCATCGGTACTCCAGCTACCAATGATGTTGGCACCCAGGCCCTTGAACAGGCTGTATAACTCAAACATGGCATCGCAATAACGATCGCCGTATTTGACCTGGTTACCCAACCCATAAATCGCGACCGTTTTACCGCTGAAATCGGCCCCTTCCAGTTGTGGCAAAAAATCCAGCCAGCTGCCACTGCGGATATTGGTGGCGGTGCCAGGCAATTGCCCTTCAGCATAAGTCGCTGTGCCGATAATCAGGGCTGGATATTGCAGCAGGTCGTCGAGGCTGGCCCGGTTGATGTTCAACGGCTTGGCCGCGAGTTCATCGCCCAGTAATTTGGCCATTTTTTTCCCGATCAGGCGGGTTGTACCGGTGTCCGTACCAAAAAAGATGCCTACTTGATTCATAGCTGAATGCCTCTGCTGGATGCGTGGATGACATGGCACCTGCAAGATAAAAACCAGAACAAGGATAACCACCGATTGTGCCTGCAGGGCTGGCAGGCTGTGGCCTGGCGCTGTCGCGACCGGCATGCTGGTGAACTCGGAGCAGGCCAGTCATGTACGCTAGCCGACCCGAATATGTATTGAATATAACAATGTCGCAGTTCAGTAACCCGGGCATGTATCCATGGGCACGGGTGGCAGGTGTGCGGATGGCAGGTGTGCGGATGGCAGGTGTGCGGATGGCAGGTGTGCGGATGGCAGGTGCAGATTGCGTTATTTCAACAAAGGAAGGTTTATAAACAGAAAACGTCTGGTTGTTACTCCAGAGTTCAAACGCAGAGTGTATCCTTGCTGAGGGATCAAAGGGGATACCATTACCGAAGCCTGCCCAGCGGCAGGCGTTAACTGTTTTCCCTGCTAACCATAACCATAACCATAACCATAACCATAACCATAACCATAACCATAACCATGGAAGGAGTGCTGATGACGAATTATTCGGGTTCGTGCCTGTGTGGCGCTGTGAGTTTTACCATAACCGGTGAGTTTGATCGTTTTTATTTGTGTCATTGCCAGCACTGCCAAAAAGACACAGGGTCGGCTTATGCGGCCAATCTGTTTTCTTATACCGCTGAATTGGTCTGGCAGTCGGGAGCCGAGGCTGTGACCTCTTTTACGCTTCCCGGCACTCGCCATAACAAGAGTTTTTGTCAGCGTTGTGGTTCCGCATTACCCTGCACTCAGAGCGCAGGTTTGCTTGTTGTTCCAGCAGGGTGTCTGGACACGGACATCACCATGTTACCAACCGCGCATCTCTTTTTATCCAGCAAAGCGACCTGGGAAGAGGGCTTGGAGGAGGTGGCGAAGTTCGATGGGCTGCCCGATTGAACTAACGAGCCGCCGTGAGGGCGCAGCGGCTCGTTGTTATGACGCTGGGAACCAGGCTCTCAGTCATCGATCCGGCTTTGTGGTGCTTCCATAACGGGTGAGCCCCACAAGTCGTATTCATCGGCGTGTTCGATTTCCACGTCGATGATATCGCCGGGTTCGCACTCATGGAATTCGTTCAGGTACACCATGCCGTCGATATTGGGGGCGTCGCCCATGGTGCGGCCAACGGCCCCTTCGTCGTCGATCTCATCAATAACAACCGGCATTCGCTGACCAATCTTGCGGGCCAGCTTGCGGGTGCTGATAACTTGCTGGGTTTGCATAAAACGGTCGAAGCGTTGTTGCTGGATTTCGGGGTCAACGTGGTCGGGCAGGTCGTTGGCTTTGGCGCCATCAACCGGGCTGTATTTGAAGCAACCGACGCGGTCGAGTTCGGCTTCTTCGAGCCAGTCGAGCAGCAGCTGGAAGTCTTCTTCAGTTTCACCGGGAAAACCCACCACAAAGGTGGAGCGGATCACCAGTTCAGGGACAATCGAACGCCATTTTTTGATCCGTTCCAGGGTGTTCTCAGCGTGAGCCGGCCGTTTCATCAGTTTCAGAATACGTGGGCTGGCGTGCTGGAACGGAATATCCAGGTACGGCAGGATTTTGCCTTCGGCCATCAGCGGCAGTACGTCATCAACGCTGGGGTAGGGGTAAACATAGTGCAGGCGTACCCAGGCACCGAGATTGCCGAGTTCGTTACACAGATCGAACAGTCGGGTTTTAACCGGTTTGCCGTTCCAGAAATCGGTGCGGTATTTACGGTCAACGCCATAAGCGGAGGTGTCTTGTGAGATCACCAGGATTTCACGGGTACCGGCTTCGACCAGGCGTTTGGCTTCGTCCAGTACGTCTCCAATCGGGCGGGAGACGTGTTTGCCGCGCATGTCGGGAATAATGCAGAAAGTACAGCTGTGGTTGCAGCCTTCGGATATTTTCAGGTACGAGTAGTGACGCGGGGTCAGCTTGACGCCTTGCGGTGGCAGCAGGTCGGTAAAGGGGTCGTGTTCCTTGCTGACCGGTGGCACCCACTCGTGGACGGCGGTCATGACTTCTTCGTAGGCCTGGGGGCCGGTGATGGCGAGAATATTCGGGTTTTGTTCGCGGATGGTCTCGGCGTCTTTGCCCTTGCCCATACAGCCAGTCACGATCACCTTGCCGTTTTCGGCCATGGCTTCGCGAATGGCTTCCAGTGATTCCTGTTTGGCGTCGTCGATAAAACCGCAGGTATTGACTACCACCACGTCGGCATCGTCGTAGCTGTTGACCACATCGTAGTTATCTATGCGCAGTTGCGTCAGAATGCGTTCGGAGTCGACCAGCGCCTTCGGGCAGCCAAGGCTTACAAAGCCTACTTTGCCGCTGCGGCCAGCCGTCCCTGAGCCGGTAGACGGGGTGACGGAAGGAGTTGTGTCGGAGTGGTCTGTCATGCGTCGTCTCTGTAAGCCGAAGGAAAAAGTAAGCCTGCGACACCGTTCGGGTAGAACAAGTATCGCGACGGGCTCTGATTCAAAAAAGTGCGTCAGTTTACCTGACTGCAGCGCTCTCGTCATGGCAGTCTGCAACCGCGCTGAGGCTCTGCTATTGTCCGCGGCGGCTGTCAGAAATATGGTCAAGAGTGTGCAGGCGATGTGTTACGCAAAGAGGGAACAGGAAATGAGTGTAGTGGTGGATGCAGGACGCGGGGCCGGGCGAGGTGTGGTGGGCGGACTGTTGCTGTGGGTATCGCTGGTGCAGCCGTTATGGGCTGGCGAGTATTATATTTGCACGGACGCGGCGGGTAAAAAGCTGTTTTCGCAAATGCCTTGCCCGGATCATTACCCATCGGAACAAGCACAATCGTATGAAGTACCGGCGAATACCGGGGCGTTGTTGTCACCGGATGCTGCCAGTGCCGGGGATCGTCAGATCAGTGATGATAATCCGGGGCTTAAAAACCTGACTGCCAATAATCGGCGTCTGGTATTGCAGCGTCAGCTGGCCCAGGCTCAAAAAAGGTTGTCGCAGCTGTCACAGCAACAAACGCAGGCGTTGGCGGCATTGCAGCAAACCCGCGATGGCATTGCTGGTACCAATGCTGCTAATCGTCGCCAGCAACTGGATGATCAGATTAACGCACAAAAAGAGCAATATGAGTCGCAACGACAGGCGTTAACCCAGCGTATTGAGGCGTATCAATCAGAGTTGAATCAATTGTCGAGCGAGCGTTGAGCGAATGTTGCACCAGACACAGTGGCCAGGTGAGTGAGTATGTCTGCAGCCCCGAAAATACTGTTGTTGTCGGCGTATCGTTCGGACAGTCATGGTTACTGGGCCGACTGGTTACAGGAGGAACTGGATGCCGACTGGCGGGTACTGGAACTGCCCGGACGCTATTTTCGCTGGCGTATCCGCGGCAATCCCTTGTCGTGGCTGGATGAACTGGCTCAGTTACTGACAGCGTGGCAACCCGATCGGATTTTAGCCACCAGCATGGTGGACCTGGCGACGCTCAAGGGGTTGTTTCCAGCGTTGGCCGGTGTGCCCTGCAGCTATTATTTCCATGAGAACCAGTTTGCGTACCCGGTGGCGAGTGGGCAGCACAGCTCCATTGATCCCTTGATGGTGCAGCTGTATGGCGCGTTGGCGGCGGATGAACTGCTGTTTAACTCCCGTTTTAATCAGCAGAGTTTTCTTGATGGTGTGGATGCGCTGTTGCAGCGTCTGCCGGATCATTTACCCGAAAATATTGCTATCCGGCTGGAGAAAAAATGCCGGTGGTTGCCAGTGCCTGTGGTGGTTCCGGAGCCAACGGAGAGTGCTCAAAACAATATTATACCGTTATCTTCTGCAGCGGAGGCGGGTGCCAATGCCGATGACACGGCAGTCCCGCGGAGTACACCATTGCTGCTTTGGAATCATCGCTGGGAATACGATAAGCAACCGGAAGATTTTCTGCAGTTGCTGACTGTTTTGAAGGGGCAGGGTATCGCTTTTCGTTTGGCCTTGCTGGGGCCTCGGCCGTCACGGGTGCCGGCGGCGCTGACGGCTATTCGGCAACAGTTTGCCGAGGCCATTGTGGTGGATGGTCGGGTCAGTCGGGAAGCGTATATTGGCTGGTTAATCCAGGCGGATGTGGTGGTCAGTACTGCTATACATGAGTTTCAGGGCGTGTCGGTACTGGAGGCTGCTGCGATGGGAGCCATTCCCTTGGTGCCGGATGCGTTGTGTTATCGCGAGCAGTATCCGGCAATGTGTCGGTATCCACCCGGCGATATGGTGGCTGCCGGACGTTGTCTGGTCGGGCTGTTGGGTCAACCCAGGCCTGAGTTGCTGTTGCGGCCATGGTTGGCCAATGATCCAGAGCATCGGGTCTGTCAGCCGGATACGGTCGCGACAGTATTGGCCAGTGAAGGCTGGCAGCAGTGGTTGCTTAACCAGAGTATTGATGGGCAGTAAGCGCATAAACGCAGCAACTCTTGCCTGATCGGTGGGGAGTTGCCTTGCGGGATGTTATTGCTGCTGCTGTAACCACTGCTGGAAGGCGGCCTTGTCATTGTCGCTACTGGCGGCCCAGATATCCTGTAGCTGTTCCAATCGGGTGACACCGTCTTGAATACTGTCGGCTGCGACGTAGGTGACATTATCTTTCTGCTTGATAACCGGCTGGCCGGTGATTTTGTGATTATCACCAATCAGCCAGATCGGAGAGCTGCTTTGTAATTCTTCGGCCTGGTCTCGGTCCCTGACTGGGGCATGGGTCAAAACATAGCGTTGGCTGGCACGAAAATCACTGTCGATGGCAACCGGTTGCCAGCGAATCAGATAGCCGGATTCGTCAGGCGTATTCCAGTTTTCTTCGTACTGCACCACGATGCGCTGGCTGCCTTCGGTGAGCAACAGTCGGTATTGGCCGGTGTAGAGGTTGGGTGAGTCGACATTCTGACCATTGATTGCCAGTACTCGCAGGGTTGACGGCACAATGACCTCGACATCGCCCTGGCCCAGGGTAGGGAGGTCGTTCGACGGCTGCACGGAGGAGACCGAGCAGGCCCAGAGCAGGGAGGTCATGGCAACGAATATGGCTTGCAGAATTTTCATTAGTACACAATCTTCAGTAGCAGGTGTTGGGTAGTGTCTGGTAATGCCTTTGGGTGGAGTCTTCTGACCGTATACCGGCGAGGTACTGGATGACGCTGGTATCGTGTCAGTATCAAAGACCAAAAAGCCCACTCAGCAGAGTGGGCTTATGGGGGCTACGATAGCTCATCAGATTGCGTCAGCCCATACCACACAGGTCTTAAGTGCTCTCCGTATCCGTGTTACTACCTGTACTACGACGGAGGGAGTATGGGCCGATGATTTCTGTTAGCGACTTAGAAGTCGTAGCGCACACCCAGCTCGGCCAGGGTTTTGGCATCGCCATGGTCGCGGACAGTATCCAGGCGCTCAACCGACAGCCAGACTTGCATTTGCTTGTCGAGGGCGTTGACGTATTCCACTTTTTTGGAGGCCAGATCGCCGCTGTCATCACAGCTGTTCAGAGCGTAACGGGCGTGTACTTTATGGACACCCATTTTGTAAGCACCGTATACCGCGTTGGTGGCAGTTGCTTCACCTGAACAAATGTTGCTGGTGGTGAAGTCATAGTCACTTTGGGCGCGTTGGGTAAAGGCAGACAGTGTCAGCTGGTCTGCGGTGTACCAGACGCGAGCACCCAGCAGCATGCCTTCGTTGTCACCGGTCTTGTCTTTCAAAAGCGCAACCTGGCCTTTGAAATTGCCAGTCTTGTATTCGGCACCGGCTTGTAATGAGTCGATGTTGTTGCCGTCAGAGCTGTTGCCGGAACCGGTATTTTCGGTCTGGATACCAGCACCGACTGTCAGGCCACCGTTTTTGTAGTAGTAATGGGTCAGGCCGTCATCACGAATGCTGTACATACGCAGGCTGTCTGAACCATTGCTGAAATAAGCGCCACGAACAAATTTGTGCCATACCGTGGTTTGTGAACCGTGGTACAACTCACCAAACTTGCCCTTGATACCGACGTAACCCAGACGCAGGCTCAGGCCTTCTTTTTGGTGGTAGTGGTCAACTTCGTATTCCAGCTGGGCAACAGCGGTCAGGCCGTGGTCCAGCTTTTTGCTGCTTTTGATACCAATACGAGACAGTTCGTCATCACTGCCGATGGCTTTGTCGTCTTTATTCAGGGCAATCCGGAGAGAACCGTAAAAATCCACGTTGGCTTCTGCGGCGAAGGCAGCGGTGGTCATCAGGCTCAGGGAAATGGCTGTTGCGATCCTGGTCAGTTTCATTGTTTCACTCTCATTATTGTTATTGGCCTATGGCCGATCTTCGTTATCAACACATGTGCGTCATTACCGGCCTGAATGTTTCAGGGCCGGTAATGGGCAGGGTCATACAAGGTCGTACAAGTAGAAGGTCTTACTGGTTGTTGGCTTCCAGAGCGGCGCCAATCAGGTCTGGACCAATTTCATCGGCAAACATGTTCCAGACAGGTTTCATGGCATCAACCCACTGTTGACGCTCGGCATCTGTCAGGGTCAGTACGGTTGTTTTGCCGGAATCGATGATTTTTTGACGATCTTCAGCATCTTTTTGCAGGGCAATGGTGTTGCCGTATGCGATGGATTCATCCATGGCGGCTTTCAGCTTGGCGCGAACGTCGTCAGACAGGCCGTACCAGAATTCGGCAGAAGTCACGACCATGTAGTCGAGCAGACCATGGTTGGTTTCGGTAGCGTATTTTTGAACTTCAAAGAATTTCTTTGAATAGGTGTTGGACCAGGTGTTTTCCTGACCATCAATGGCTTTGGTTTGCAGCAGGGTAAATACTTCAGAGAACGGCTTTTTCAGCGGAATTGCTTGTACGGCTTCAAACTGAGCCTGCAATACATCGGATGTCATGATGCGGTATTTCTGACCGGCAATGTCCGCAGGCACACGGATCGGGTTGCTATCGGTCAGCTGTTTCATGCCGTTGTGCAGGTAGCCCAGACCAACCAGCAGTTTGCTTTCCATGGATTTCAGCAGTTTCTGACCTTCAGGGCCTTTTTGAAAGCGATCAACAGCGTTGATGTCTTTGAACAGGAAAGGCAGGTCGAAAATTTGCAGTTGGTCGGTGTACTTCTGGAACTTGGACAAGGCTGGCGCAGCGATTTCAACATCACCCAGCTGCATGGCTTGCAGGACGCTGGAGTCAGTGAACAGCTGTGAGTTAGGGTATACCTTGACTTCAACCTGACCTGGTAAAGCCGATTCTGCCAGCTCCTTGAATTTCAGGGCCATTTGGCCTTTGGGCGTATTTTCTGCCACGACGTGGGAAAACTTGATTTCAATCGGCGCGGCTGCGGCCTGATTAAACGTTACCAGGCTGGCGCAAGCCAGAATAGTGGCGACTAAGGTTTTCATGGACGATCCTCACTCTTAATTTTTATTGGTGTATTGGATGTTGAATATTCTGGAAATGTCCTGGAATAAGTGTGTGACCAGAACGATTTCATTAGGGTGGGAGGGTAAGCAACCAGTATGCCAATCAATTGGTCTGAATGGGGATGTTAGCCGTTTGGCTAATGCCTCTGCCTTGCGGTAGCTATCGTTGAGCGAATGCTTAAAATGCCGTTGCTGCGGGGCTTGTACTGGCTCAACCCGGTATTTTGCGGGGCTGGGCTAAGGCTCCAGGAGCTGGTCCGTCACCTGCTGTGGCCATGACGGGCGGTGCGCCAGAGTAAATGTCCGGTCTGTTTTTTATTTTTAAGGGTGTTTTTATGCACGTTGAATATATCAAATGGGTGGAATGCCACCCATGATATCGGCATTTGATCATGACTCGAAAGATGAGCCGCTACATCTGGTACATGAAGGTGAGCGTCGTTCCATGACTTTTTTGTTGACGGCGTTGCTATTGGGCTGGGTGATCAGTGTGGTGCTGGTGATTGCCGCGGTCTGGCAGGTGCAAGAGGAAGAAGCGCTGGAGGAGCTGGCGGCAGACGCGACGGTAATGGCAGGCAGTATCAGTCAGCGCTTGCAGCAATACAGTGGCATCGCTGATGCTGTGTCGAATTTGCGCACGCTGAAAACCGTGCTGGGTGCGCCGGTTCCTGCTGGGCTGGATAAATTGAACCGGTTTCTGCAGCAAACCAATCGCAGCCTGGGCAGCGATACCCTGTTTGTTCTGGGTCTGGATGGCGAGGTTATTGGCGCGAGCAATTACGGCACCGAGAACAGCTCTGTTGGGCATAACTTTGCCTTTCGGCCTTATTTTCAACAGGCGGCACTGGGGGAAAGCGTCAGTTATTACGCCGTGGGTATGATTACCAAAGGCCGCGGCTATTATTTTGCCGCGCCGATTCGCAGAGAGGGTAAGGTCCTGGGAGTGGTGGTGGTGCATGTTCTGCTGGAGTCGGTGTTTGAGCGTCTGGCTGCCGGGCAGAATGACTTTTTGCTGGTGGGCTACGACTCGATTATTTTTGCTTCTTCGAATCCGGATTGGCAAATGCGCAGTCTGCAGCGCTTGCCAGAAGCACAGCGCGAGGCGATCCGGCAGTCGCGCCGGTATGGTGATTATTCGCTGTCTCCCATCGCCAATCATTCTGACCGTACGCCCGATGTCTTTAACGATACCTATGTTCAGCTGGCTTCCGGGGGTGTGGTGCAGCGTTACCTGGTAGGGCGGGCGCTGGTGCGGCAAGCCGGTTGGCATGTATTTGCCCTGATGCCGCGGGTGGCGTTGCTGCAGCGTATCTTGCAGTTCTGTGTTTATTATACGCTGGTGTACGGCTTGCTGGTTCTGTTCTGGTTGTATTGGCGCAAGCGCACCGAGGTGCAGCGACATGTCAACAGTATGAATATGGAGCTGGAGCGGCGGGTGTCGTCGCTGACGTCAGAATTGACCGAGTCCAATACCGAGCTGCAGCAACTGGTGGCGCATTACCAGCGTACCCAGAGTGAACTGGAAGCGACCCAGGATCAGCTGATCCAGACAGCCAAGCTGGCGGTATTGGGAGAGTTGTCGGCCGGTATCAATCATGAGCTGAATCAGCCGCTGCTGGCCTTGCAGACGTATGCCGAAAACAGTCAGAAATTGCTGGCCCGGGAGCGTTTTGGGCTGGTGGCCGATAACTTACATGAAATCCTGCAGATTACCGATTCCATGCACGCCATTGTGTCGCGCTTCAAGGTGTTTGCGCGGCGCTCGCCGCCGGACCCCCGGCTGGTGGATGTTAATGAAATCATCTCGGCGGCGCTGATGATCATGAAACCTCTGTTAAGGAAGGCTGGTGTGGGTATTGGGGTGGAATTACCCCCAAATGGGCAAATGATCCTGTGTGAGCCGGTGCAGATCCAGCAGGTATTGATCAATTTGTTAACCAATGCGTCGGAGGCCATGGAAGGCATCGATGACGCCAGGGTTCTGGTACGGGTGGAAGATTGTGATGGCCAGATCCGTATTCTGGTGATCGACAATGGCCCGGGGATTGCTAAAGAGCTGCAAAGCAAGATATTTCAGCCTTTTTTTACCACCAAAAGCAAAGGGTTGGGAATCGGTTTGGCATTGTCACGGCGGATTCTGGAAACCCTGTCGGGCAGTCTGGTCGCCGAGTCTGATACCCATGGCGGAACGGTTTTTGTGATGACGCTGCGCAAACATAAGGGAGTGGATGAATGATCGAAGTCTTGGTCGTTGATGATGAAGAAGGCGTGCGCAAGGCGCTGGCTCAAACATTGGAAATCGAAGGGTTTGAGGTGATCACCGCCGCCAACGGCAAAGAAGCGTTGGCGCACGTCACAGGAGACTGGTCGGGCGTGGTGATCACAGACATTAATATGCCAGTGATGGATGGCATGGAATTGATGCATGAAATCCGTCTGGTGGATGCCGATATGCCGGTCATCCTGCTAACTGGCCATGGTGATGTGTCGATTGCGGTAGAAGCCATGCGTCAGGGGGCGTATGACTTTCTGGAGAAGCCGTTTTCAACCGACCATCTGCTGGAGACGGTGCAGCGCGCTCACGAAAAACGCCTGCTGACCCTGGAAAACCGCAAACTGCGTGAAGAAGTCGAAGTGCAGTCGCGGCCGGGGCCTCGCATTATCGGTAATCATATCGATATGAAAAAGCTGCGCGACACCCTGAATCATATTAAAGATACACCGGCGGACGTGCTGATTAATGGTGATACCGGCTGCGGCAAGGAGCTGGTTGCGCGTTATCTGCATACCCATAGCAAGCGCAGCGACAAGGCCTTTGTGGCGATTAACTGCGGTGCGATTCCGGAAAGCCTGATTGAAAGCGAGCTGTTTGGTCATGAGGCCGGAGCCTTTACCGGAGCCGGGAAAAAGCGCGTAGGTAAATTCCAGTACGCAAATGGCGGGACGCTGTTTCTGGACGAAATTGAAAGTATGCCGATGGTGCTGCAGATCAAGATGTTGCGGGTGCTGGAAGAACGCAAGGTCGAGCCTCTGGGGGGGAATCAGCAGATTGATCTGGACGTTCGTGTGGTGGCGGCGACCAAGGTTGATCTGAAGGAAATGAGTGATCGGGGAGAGTTTCGGCTCGATCTGTATTACCGCCTGAATATGGTTCAGGTGCATATTCCGCCGCTGCGCGACCGGCGTGAAGATGTTCCTGTGTTGTTTGAGCATTTTGTCTGGGCGGCCGCTAACCGCTACGGCTCGGAAGTGAATGCCCTGACGGCGGGTCAACGGCAGAACCTGCTGGCCCATGACTGGCCCGGTAACGTGCGTGAGCTACGTAATCTGGCGGAGTGTTTTGTGCTGCTGGGTGGCGAACGGGCGTTCGATAGCTTGTTGAAGTCTGGTGGGACGGCAGGAAGAATTTCGCTGTCGGAGCAAGTCAGTCGTTACGAAGAAATGCTGTTGCGGGAAATCCTCTCACGCCATCAGGGACGACTGAAAGACGCCCAGGAAGAGATGGGGCTGGGGCGCAAGACCCTGTATGAAAAAATGAAAAAATTTGGTTTGGACAAGGAAATGTTCAAGCAGGCAGGGGATGACTAATACCCAAATGACGCTTCGGATGGGTGATTTTCCACCCATTTTTGGAGGTAAATGGCTCTCAGCTGAAAACACTGGACGGCTTTTCGGCTGAATTTATCCGGGCACTCCCGTGTCCGGGGCAGAAATCTCCTCTTCGCTATTTTTTTGCCATTTAACCGGTCCTGCGGCCAATGCCGCGTTAAAAGTCAGGGTTTATCCTTGATGCAGCCACGTTGTTGTGGTCCTGGGTTCGGTCTGGTTCTCGTTTGTTGCAAAAACCATCGCAATATCGCGCTATTGATTTATTTGTTGGCATAGCTATTGCTGATGCCGTGGAGATAACAATACGTACGATTTTCCCGCAGGCCACCTCGGCCGAAAACAATAAAAGGAGAACAGATGGTGAAGTTTATCAATCGTCTGGAAGATATATTGATTGGCTCATTGCTGGTCTGTATTACCTTGCTGGTGTTTGCTGAAGTGGTTATGCGCTTTGGTTTCAGTACCGGTATTCATTGGGCTCAGGAAACGACGCTGTTTATGTCGGCCTGGATGGTATTGCTGGGGGCTGCCTGGGCAGTACGAGAACGTTCCCATATTTGTGTTGATGCTCTGCTGGAACGATTTTCTGCCAATACCCGTAAGTGGGTAATGTTGTTCTCCATTGCTGTCGCGCTGGTTTATTGCGCTTTGTTTTTACAAAGTTCCTGGGTGTATGTCTCCAAGTTACATCTGATCGGTATCGAGCTGGAAGATATTCCTATTCCCAAGTGGACCGTGGTGTCTGGTCTGCTGGTCGGGTTCAGCCTGCTGGCTCTGCGTTTGGTTGAGCTGGGCGTGGCCGTCTGGAAAGGCGAGGCCAATGGTTTCCATGAACACCGGGAATCACTGCTGCATGAAGATGGCTGTGATGAAGCAGAGGAGAAAGCATAATGGTCGCGTTAACCCTGTTCTTGTTGTTGTTTGTCGGTATGGCGCTGGGCTTGCCGATTGCTGTGGCGCTGGGCTTCTCTTCCATGACCGCCATTTTGCTGTTTACCAATGATTCCATGGCGTCGATTGCGCTCAAGCTGTTTGAAGCAGTTTCTGAGCACTACACCTTGCTGGCGATTCCGTTCTTTATCCTGTCGTCTTCTTTTTTGTCATCTGGTGGGGTTGCCCGTCGTTTGATTGATTTCGCTACGGCGGCGATTGGTCACGTTCGTGGTGGTCTGGCGATGGCGTCAGTACTGGCCTGTATGCTGTTTGCCGCGGTATCCGGTTCTTCCCCGGCGACAGTAGCCGCGGTAGGTTCGATTGTTTTGGTCGGTATGGTGCGTGCAGGTTATCCGTTGTCGTTTGCAGCAGGTGCGATTTCTACTGCTGGTACATTGGGTATTCTGATTCCGCCATCGATTGTGATGCTGGTGTACTCTGCGGCGACAGAAGTGTCGGCCTCTCGTATGTTTATGGCGGGTTTTGTACCGGGCATTCTGATTGGTCTGATTCTGATGGTGACTATTTATATTGTTGCCCGGCGTAAAAACTTGCCTGCTGAACCCTTTGTTGGTTTTACCGCCATTCTGAAAGCAGCGTGGAGCGCATCCGGCGGTCTGATGCTGATTATCCTGGTACTCGGGTCCATTTACGCGGGTGTGGCTTCACCAACCGAAGCGGCGGCTGTAGCGGCAGTGTATGGTTTCCTGGTGGCTATTTGGGGATACCGGGATATTGGCCCTCTGAAAGGTCAGCCCTGGCATAAGGACGGTGAAAATACCGTGGCGATGCTGGCGCGTAATATGGTGTTGTTACCGGTAGGTATCTTCCGTTCGGTTTATCACCCGGAAGTGGGTGGGATTGTTCGTGATGCTGCTCGGGTGTCCATTACGCTGCTGTTTATTATTGCCAATGCCATGTTGTTTGCTCACGTTCTGACTTCTGAGCAGATTCCTCATCAGTTGGCGGCAACAATTACCGATTGGGGGCTGCCAGCCTGGGGCTTCCTGATTGTGATGAACATCTTGTTGCTGATGGCGGGTAACTTTATGGAGCCGTCTGCGATTCTGCTGATCATGGCGCCGATTCTGCTGCCAATTGCCTTGCAGCTGGGTATTGACCCGATTCACCTCGGTATCATCATGGTGGTGAATATGGAGCTGGGGATGCTGACACCGCCGGTGGGGCTGAACCTGTTTGTAACAGCGGGTATTACCGGCAAGAGTATTGGCTGGGCAATCAAGGCCTGTGCGCCATGGTTGCTGCTGATGCTGGTGTGCCTGATTGCGATTACCTTTATACCGGAAATCAGCTTGTGGTTACCTAACTATCTGGATGGTCTCTAACGCCAGAGAGTGGGTGTGTTGCCGGGTGGTGAATCCTCCCGGGCAACGCTTTTTTGTTGATACTCTACGATTTGCAACAGCGACTTTTGCCCGGCTCTGCCGGGCTTTTTTTATGCTGCTACCAGACAGGGCAAGAAGGCTGAAGATGGCTGGTAGCAGAAGGGTCTTTACAGCATAAAGCTGAACGTACCGGATTCGGTTTGATGGCAGCTTGGGGAATCCCGGCCTGCTATCTGGTGAGGCAGGTGTTGTTGGCCAGTAAACCACTGCTTTTTGGTTGTTAATAATTGGCCTGGAAATTGCCGAGAAGTTTTGGCAGAGAAGTTGATTGTGGTAATGTCCTTCCTCCAGGCACTGCCAACCGTGTTTCTGTGCAGGGAGCCGAGCCAGGTATCGCTAATCGCTATTGGAGCGCACTGTCTGTTGTGGACGCCTGGCATAACACAAAGGAGTTAATACCGTGATTGAGCAGATGTTTGAACGTCTTATCTATGCATCACGCTGGATTCAGGCACCGATTTATTTGGGGTTGAGTCTGGCGCTGGTGGCTCTGGCCATCAAGTTTTTTGCTGAGCTGGCGCATTTGCTGCCGCATATTCTTGAAGTCAGTGAAACCGATATGGTGCTGGTGTTGCTGTCATTGGTGGATATGGCCCTGGTGGGTGGGTTGATCGTAATGGTGATGTTTTCCGGTTATGAAAATTTTGTCTCGCGTATGGATCTGGATGAAGGCGCGGAAAAACTGGATTGGCTGGGCAAGCTGGATACCGGTTCCTTAAAAAACAAGGTGGCTGCTTCCATTGTTGCAATTTCCTCGATTCATCTGCTTAAAGTGTTTATGAATGCCGAGAATATCAATAATGACAAATTGCTCTGGTATGTGGTGATCCATCTCACGTTTGTATCGTCGGCGGTGGCCATGGGGATGCTCGACAAGATTACTCGCAAGGCTCACTAAGGCATTCTGCCCACGCCTGTCTCACGCCTGTGTTGTTTCCTGACGCCATCCTGAGTGGTGTCGGGAACTGCCCACCGGTATTTTTATTCCTCTGTTTTCTGGATATCTATGAACGAGTGGATCAAGCAGTTTGTGCTGTTGTGGTCGGTGATCGATCCGATTGGCACCATACCGGTATTTATTGCGGTAACAGCCTCAATAAAGAACCCGGTAATGATCCGGCGTATCGCGTACAAGGCCATTACGATTGCGGCCTTGGTAATGCTGTTTTTTGTGATGATGGGCGAAATGCTGCTGGATGCGATGGGCATTCCTCTGGAGGCGTTTCAGGTGGCCGGTGGCCTGGTTTTGTTTCTGTTTGCTTTGTCGATGATTTTTGGTGAAAGCAAGCCGGAGGAAGAAATCAGTATGGTCGCCAAGGGAATGCAAACGGCGGTTTTCCCGCTGGCGATTCCTTCGGTTGCGTCTCCTGGAGCGATGATGGCCGCGGTGTTGCTAACGGATAATCATCGCTTTTCCTTCGTTCACCAGATAGGCACCAGTATGGTGATTCTTTCGGTGCTGATGATTACCCTGGTGTTTATGCTGCTTGCCAGTCGGATTCTGAAAATCATAGGCGAAGGCGGGGCCAGTGTGATCAGCCGGGTGATGGGGTTGATTCTGGCGGCTGTTGCGGTTAATTCCGTGTTGGCCGGTATCCAGATTTATTTTGGTCTTGAGCGCTTTTCATCCTGATTGGCTGTGGCCCTTATGCTTGATGAATGTAGGGCTCGGTGGCTGTCGGGTCGGCCAGATGGTCGAATTCCGAGGTGCGCTCTGCCCGCAAGGCGACCCATCCGGCAACGTCTTCACGCCATTCTTCCATTGGTCTTAAACGCGGCGCTGCCAGCAATTTGGCTTCGGTTCCTTTGTTGGTAAAAACCAGAATATGCTCAACTTTGTAGGCTTGCAGGCTCATGGTGGCGTTTGCTCGTTATCAGACAGGGGGCTGGGTGGCGAAGTGTGCGATGTCGTTGGCAGCTCGTCAAAGGCATTTTCACGGAATGGCAGTAAAGTGGTGGCTTGCTGCTGATAGGCCAGTATCTGGGGCGTTTCCTGGTCAATAAAATTAGCTACAGCGGCCTGGAAGTCGGGGTGCTGTAACTGGTGCAGGCTGGAGGTAATCACCGGCTCAAAGCCACGACTGATTTTGTGTTCGCCCTGGGTACCGGGATCAAAATGATCTAACCCCTGTTCGAGGCAAAACTCGATGCCCTGGTAATAGCAGGCTTCGAAGTGAAGTCCGTCTATTTCCTTTACGCATCCCCAGTAACGACCGTACAGGGTATGGTCATCAAAAAAATACAGGGCGCTGGCCAGGTGTTGTCCATCATGGCTGGCTTCGACCAGCATCATTTGCTGGTTCATGGTGGCTGCCAGCTGTAAGAAAAAGGCATTGTTCAGATAACCCTGCTGGCCGCGTTTCCGGTACGTCAGCTGATAACACCGATAAAACCGCTTTATGGCGGCGGGTGTCAGCTGTTCCCCTGTCAGGCGACAAAGCTGGATATTCATATCGCTCAGGCGCTGCCGTTCCTTGCGCACACTTTTCCGTTTGCGACTGGTAAAAAAGCTGAGGAAATGGTCGAAGCTGCTGTATTGGCGATTAAACCAATGGAATTGGCAAGCCCGCCGGATTAACAACCCCTGTGATTCATTGAGAGTGGCCAGTTCGGCCAGGTCGCTGGCATTGGGGAAATTCAGATGCCAACCGGACATTTCCTGATCGCGGGTATGGTGCTGCAGTGCCTGTATCGCGGATTTCCAGGGAGGGGCTGAGTCGTGGTGACGATAAAGTAGACGTGGGCCGGTTGCCGGGGTGAAGGGGGCGGCGCATAACAGCTTGGGGTAATAACGAAAACCGTGGCGTTGATAGGCATCGGCCCAGCTCCAGTCAAAGACGTATTCGCCATAGCTGTGTTGCTTGCGGAACAGTGGCAAGATCCAGTCTGTCTGGCCGTTGTGGTCTTGGTGCAGCAAATATTCCGGCTGCCAACCGGAATCGTCACCCATGCAGCGGCTGTCTTCCAGTGCTTGCAAAAAAGCGTAGTGCAAAAAAGGGTAGCGCCCTGGCAGCAAGGCTTGCCAGTCGTTTGCCGGGATGTCGGCTATCTGCGATATAACTTGAAATGTCGCCATGAATCAGTGACCTGAGTGTGGAGATTGCCTACTATGAAGATAAAATGTAAGAAGATAAATGCTTGCCCGGGCGGTGGGCGCTTCAGACTGATCGGTTTGCTGATGGTTTGGAAACGCTGCTGACCGAACGTCAAGAACAAGGAGAAAGTACTATGTTTTCCCTCGATAGCCGCCTTCAGGCTGATACCGTATTTGTTGGACGCCTGCCATTGTGTCAGGTGTTGCTGATGAACGACAGTCGTTACCCCTGGGTGATTCTGGTGCCTTTGCGCAAAGATGCCAGAGAGTATTTCCATTTGTCGGTTGCCGATCAGACCCAGATGATGCTGGAGTCTGCCTGGGTGGCCGAAAAAATGGCCGATCATTATGGGGCCAAATCCATGAACGTTGCGGAGCTGGGTAATGTGGTGCCACAGTTACACGTACACCATGTGGTGCGTAATGAAAACGATCCTGCCTGGCCCGGCCCGGTATGGGGTCACAGCCCCGCTGTCCCTTATGGTGTGGATGCGCTGGAGCAACGGGTGCATGAATTGAAAGACTTGTTATCCAGTCATTTTATTGAAGATATGACGGGCGAAGATGATATTGAAAATAACATCTACTGGTAACGGATAAGGGAGAGGCTGTTATGATCGTGTTACGACGTTATATGAATAACAATCTGCGTAATTACAACTACCTGATCGGGTGCGAAGAGACGCGTCAGGCGATTGCCGTGGATCCGCTGGGTGCCGATGAGATGCTGGCACTGGCAGAGGCGCAAGGGTATAAGATCAAGCTGATTCTTAATACCCATGAGCATCACGATCATATCGACGGCAACCCGCGGGTTCAGCAAGTCACAGGGGCGGCTATCTGGGCGCATAAGAACGCGGCGGATCGTATCCCGAATGTAGCTCGTTGGCTGGTGGCCGGTGATGTGGTTGAGTTGGGCACAATTCGTTTGCGGGTGTTGTTTACTCCGGGTCACACCATGGCGCATTTGTGTTTGCTGAGTGACGATGGTGGGCCGGATGGCCAGCCTCTACTGTTTTCTGGTGACACCCTGTTTAATGCCTGTGCTGGCAACTGCAGCCGGGGTGGGGATGTGGACACCATGTACGATACTTTTGTGTCGCAATTCCAGCCGTTGCCGGATGACACCCTGATGTATCCGGGTCATGACTACATGAAAAACAACCTCGGTTTTGCGTTGAGTCGTGAGCCGGATAATGACATGGCCCAGTACTGGCTGGATCAGGTGGCTGCATTTTCCGCCGAAGAGATGCCGGTGATGACACTGGGGCAGGAGCGTACTTATAACCCGTTTTTGCGTTTGCATCAGCCGCAAATCCGGGCGCAATTACAGGTGCAGTTTCCTGAGATGGAGGTCGCCGCGGCGGACCGGGATGTTTTCCGCGCTTTGCGTGCTCTCAGGGATGCGTGGTGACTAGTCAGTTATTTATTTTTTCTGGGTGTTTAACAGGGAAGATATGTGTTAGGTATACCAAACTAGTGTCGGGACGGTTTTTACGATCTAGGTAAGTATCTGAGCGCTGACAGTCTATTACTCAACTTTCATTGTAAGTGTCCTTTCATTGTAAGTGTCATTATTTGAACCATTATTTGACTGCTACAGATCGGATAGTTGACTGAAGTATAAACAAAACATTACAATTGATTGCAAAATTTTGGACCCTCAAAAAGAGAAATTTCAATGGGATTGGGTATAAGAGTCACGCTTAAAAGAATATTAGGAATGGAATCTAATATTAGCCAAAAAAAAGTAGTCGAATGCAGTGATGCTGCAGAAGTGCCTGGTCAGGAAAAAGTAGTTGAATCTGGTGGCGATGTAGAAGTGCCAGATCAGGCAAAAGTTGTCGAATCTGGTGGTGCTGAAGAAGTGCCAGATCAGGAAAAAGTTGTCGAATCCAGTAGTGCTGAAGAAGTGCCAGATCAGGAAAAAGTTGTCGAATACAGTAGTGCTGAAGAAGTGCCAGATCAGGAAAAAGTTGTCGAATCCAGTAGTGCTGCAGAAGTGCCAGATCAGGAAAAAGTTGTCGAATCTGGTGGTGCTGCAGAAGTGCCAGACCAGGAAAAAGTTGTCGAATCAAGTGATGTTATAAGGATATCCACGTTGCCTAATGAAATAACTGCTTATTATAATGTTATAAAAGAATCGGGTTTGCTTGAGGAAGATTATTATATTTCAGCTTATGGTGATTGCGCCCCTTATGAAGATGCTGTTCTTCATTACCTGATGGAAGGGGCAAGTAAATACTATAATCCATCCCAATACTTTTCAACAACATATTATTTAGCTAGTAATGCTGATGTTAAAAATAGTGGTGTTAACCCTTTGTATCACTATATATGTTATGGAGAAAAAGAAGGAAGGGCGCCCAATGCCTTTTTTTCCCCTAGTGCTTACCTTAGATTGAATCCGGATTTGGAAAGTTTTGGTCAAACACTGCTGCTCCATTATCATCTTTACGGGCGTAAGGAAGGACGATTCTACTCAGACTCTGTCAGTGTTTCTAAAAAGGCCGCAAGTCCATATGATGAATGGATAAACAAACATGAGTCAGAGCCTTTTCAATATATTGTTAAAGAACAGCGATCTTTTGCTATCCAGCCGCTCATTTCAATTGTAGTGCCTGTATATAATCCGGATAGAGAGTTTTTGGCGGCCTGTATTGAGTCTGTTATGGCTCAGTCTTATGAGAACTGGGAGCTGTGTTTGGCAGATGATCAATCTACCAAGCCACATGTACGAGAAGTACTGGAAAGCTATCAAACAATAGATTCTCGTATCAAGGTAGTATTTCGCGAAAAAAATGGTCATATATCTGCAGCCAGTAATAGTGCTCTTGAAGTAGCAACTGGCGAATGGACAGCTCTTTTGGATCACGATGATTTACTACAACAGCATGCGTTATTTTATGTCGTAAAAGCTTTGAATGATAATGAGAATGTATCTTTTGTCTACAGTGATGAAGACAAGGTTGATGAAGCTGGTAATCGTATTGACCCTCATTTTAAATCCGATTGGAATCCGGATTTACTCTATGGTCAAAACTACGTGTCCCACCTGGGTGTATATCAAACGGATATAATTAAGCGGATTGGTGGTTTTCGAGTTGGCTATGAAGGTAGCCAGGATTACGATTTGTTATTGCGGTATTCTCGAGAGATTGACCAAAAGAATATTGTACATATTCCACGAGTCCTTTATCACTGGCGTATACTGGAAGGCTCTACGGCTATGGGCTCTGATGAAAAGCCCTACACTACCGATGCAGGAATAAAAGCACTGGAGGATCACTTTGCCGCATTGGGTAAAAATGTGAAGGTTGAAAAAGGTAAGTATGCCAACCTTTATAAGATAAGCTGGCCGTCAGTAGATGAAAATGGCAAGGAACCTTTGGTCTCATTGATTATACCGACCCACAATGGTCGAGATATTACTCAGCAAGCCATTGATTCCATTCTGGAAAAAAGTACTTATCAAAACTTCGAAATTTTATTGGTAGACAATAACTCAAACGATCCAGAGGCTTTGGCTTATTTTGATGAAGTTGGTCAGCATCCAAAAGTGACTCTGCTGAAATACCCTTATCCTTTTAACTACTCGGCGATCAATAACTTTGCAGCCAAAAAAGCAAAAGGCAGCATCATAGGGCTTATTAACAATGACGTAGAGGTTATTACGCCAGATTGGTTAACGGAAATGGTTTCTCATGCCCAACGGGAAGACATCGGTTGTGTGGGTGCCATGTTGTATTATCATAATGACACGATTCAGCATGCCGGTGTCATTATAGGCTTGGGAGGGGTAGCAGGGCACTCCCATAAACACTTCCCTAGAAATCACGCAGGTTATTTCCGCCGTTTGCAATCAGTGCAAAATTTGACTGCGGTTACTGCTGCCTGTTTGCTTATTCGCAAGAGTGTGTTTGATGAAGTGAATGGTCTCAATGAAAAAGATCTGACCGTTGCTTTTAATGATGTGGACTTTTGTTTGAAAGTGAACAAAGCCGGTTACCGAAACCTTTGGACACCGTATGCTGAGTTGTATCACTACGAGTCTATTAGCCGTGGTGAAGAAGATAATCCAGAAAAACTTGAACGTTTTAGAAAAGAAATTGATTATATGAGAACAACCTGGGAAACAGACGGGTACTTTGATAGATACTACAATCCTCACTTGACCATAGGGCGTGAAGATTTCTCTATAGGTGATTAATCCGGGATTTTGACGGTATTGAAAAATAAAGGGAATAAAGAGCTGACAAAGTGAGGTTGACAGGTGTTTACCGCTCAGTCGGCTATGGGGAGTTCCATGTTTATATGCTTCGCCCTTTACTTATCAGTGATGAGCAGCAGCGCGTGAGGTCTTTTACACTTGGCATTCTCTCCGCCGGGATGGCTGGTGAGCGGCTGTCAGTATTATCAGCAGGTTCGCTAGCCCTGTGATGGTAGGCGTTACACTGATTTAGTGTAACGGGTAACCCAACATTGATTGCCACCGTATCTCTGGTTGAAAAGATCAGGGTTTTCCAATGTGTATGCATGTTTTTTGCTGAGCGCTGAGAGACATTGTGTAACACTTTTGGAAGCCTGTTCTGGTTGTGTGTTGTCCAGATTTTGCTGGATGGCTGATGGCTATGGCTACGATGGGTTACTGGTTTTGATATGGGTATGAGTATATCTATATATAACCAAAGTGTAATGTAGTGCTGCCGTGTTGTGGTGTCAAGTATTTCCAGTGTGGAATGAGTGTGCAGACAGCAGAGTGATTGGGCACAGCCGAGGTGGATTCTGTCAGAAAAGTAAGGTGTCCAGCTGCCGCCTTAATGTCGGGATCGTCTGGGCTTCGAACCAGGGGTTCTTGCTGAGCCAGTGTCGGTTTCTGGGTGATGGGTGGGGCAGCACAAAAAATGGCTCGGGCACATCCTGACAATGCTTGACTCGCTCTGTCAGGGTTTTGTATTGGCGCAGAAAAGCTTTCGGCAAGTAGTAGTTCTGGGCGTATTGGCCAATCAATAATATCAGTTGCAGTTCGGGCATGCGTGCCAGCAGATCTGCATGCCAGCGGGGTGCGCACTCCGCTCTGGGCGGTAAGTCACCACTTTTGCCTTTGCCGGGGTAGCACAAGCCCACCGGCACGATGGCAATCTTCTCCTCGTTATAAAATTGCTCCGGCGTCAGCTGTAACCATTCACGTAAGCGTTTGCCGCTGGCATCATCCCAGGGAATGCCGCTGACTTGCACCTTGCTGCCCGGTGCCTGGCCGATGATCAGCAGGCGGGCGCTGGCGCTGATTTGAATTATCGGTCGTGGTGGGCAGGGCAGATGTGCGGCACAGAGCTGGCATTGCCGGACTTGCTGCAGCAAGTCCGGCAGTCTCTGTACTAACAGTGGGGCTGATGGTTCCGGGGTTAATGTCTGGTCGGTACTCATACGTTCCTGTGGATTCTGTCGCGCTGGCGATGTCGGTGTCTGCGTGTTGCTGTGGGTTGTCATATCAATTTCTCCGCAAGATTCCTGCTTGAAGTTGTCTGCCCCGGAGCCGGAGTATTTTGCACCGGGTACTCGGGTAGGAGTGTCGATAGGGCTGAATTCCGTTATAATGCCTGCCTTTTAAAATTTGTACGTCGTTGATTCGATATGTCAGCGCCGTGACACTCACACGTTAGCAGGACCATACGATGCGCACTCACTATTGTGGTGATATCAACGAAACCTTGATCGATCAAACCGTTACTTTCTGTGGCTGGGTTCACCGTCGCCGTGACCATGGTGGCGTTATCTTCCTGGATGTTCGCGACCGTGAAGGTCTGGTTCAGGTGGTTTTTGACCCGGATACCGTTGACGCTTTTAATACCGCTGATAGCGTGCGTTCTGAATATGTTTTGCAAATCACCGGTCGCGTTCGTGGTCGTCCGGAAGGTACCACCAATGCCAATATGAAAACGGGCATGATTGAGGTACTGGGTAAAGAGGTTGTGGTACTGAACAAGGCCCTGACGCCGCCATTTCCTCTGGATGGTTACACCGATGTGGGCGAAGATATCCGCCTGAAATACCGTTATATGGATATGCGCCGCCCGGAGATGCAAGACAAGCTGCGTTTCCGTTCCAAGGTGACATCGGCAGTGCGCCGTTACCTCGATGATACCGGCTTCCTGGATATCGAAACCCCGATTCTGACTCGCGCCACTCCTGAAGGCGCTCGTGATTACCTGGTGCCGAGCCGGACTCATGAAGGCTCTTTCTTTGCCTTGCCGCAGTCGCCACAGCTGTTCAAGCAGCTGCTGATGGTATCTGGCTTCGACCGTTATTATCAGATCGCCAAGTGTTTCCGTGATGAAGACTTGCGCGCTGACCGTCAGCCTGAATTTACCCAGATTGATATCGAAGCCTCGTTTATCAACGAAGACACCATCATGGATCTGACCCAGGACATGATCAAAGGCATCTTCCAGCAGGAGCTGGGCGTTGACCTGGGTGATTTCCCTCGCATGCCGTACGCTGAAGCAATGAACAAGTACGGTTCCGACAAGCCGGATATGCGTATTCCGATGGAGATTGTCGATGTTGCAGAATTCCTGCAAGACATCGAATTCAAGGTCTTTGCCGCTCCGGCGAAAGATCCACATGGCCGTGTTGCCGCGTTAAAAGTTACTGGTGGTGCCGAGCTGAGCCGTAAGCAGATTGACGAATACACCAAGTTTGTCAGCATCTACGGTGCCAAGGGTCTGGCGTGGATCAAGGTCAACGATATCGAGAAAGGCGTTGAAGGCCTGCAGTCTCCGATCATCAAGTTTATCGGTAATGATAATACGATGAAAATCATGGAGAAAATCGAAGCGCAAAATGGCGATATCGTTTTCTTCGGTGCCGATAAAACCAAGGTGGTTAACGAAGCACTGGGTGCGCTGCGCTGCAAATTGGGTGAAGACCTGAACATGTACACCAGCGAGTGGGCGGCATTGTGGGTGGTCGATTTCCCGATGTTTGAAGCTAATGACGACGGTTCGATTTCAGCTCTGCACCACCCGTTTACCGCCCCAAGCTGTTCTGCTGAAGAACTGGAAGCCAAGCCTCTGGAAGCTCTGTCCCGTGCCTACGATATGGTTCTGAACGGCTGTGAGCTGGGTGGTGGGTCGATTCGTATCCATGATCAAGCCATGCAGGAAGCGGTGTTCCGTGCCTTGGGAATCAGCGAAGAAGAGCAGCAGGAAAAATTTGGCTTCCTGTTGGATGCACTGAAATTTGGTTGCCCGCCGCACGGTGGTTTGGCCTTTGGTCTGGATCGTTTGATCATGCTGATGACCGGTGCCAGCTCGATTCGTGAAGTCATTGCCTTTCCGAAAACCCAGTCAGCGGCCTGTGTGATGACCAAGGCACCGGGTGAAGTGAGTAATACTCAGCTGCGCGATTTGCACATCCGCCTGCGTGACAAGCCCAAGGCAGAGCCTGCGGCGGAATAAGCCAGCCTGGTTGCTGCGTTTGTGATTGCTGCTTTGTGATGAAGAACGGGAGCCTGCTTGTGAATGCAGGCTCCCGTTTTTGTATGTCATGCTGACACGACGACGTATCGGCTGGTGATGGCTGGCAGTATATTTATGTCGGCTATCGCTTGTCTGGTCGAATTCTGCTTTATTGTCGCTATAATTTGATTATTCATCGACACTTCAGGTGTGAACTTTGTTATTGCGTGCCCTTTGCCTGTCTGGCTGCTTATATATTCTTTCCGGTTGCGCTTCTTCCAGTGACGACACAAATATTGCCCCTTCTGTTACGGTAACGTCTGAGCTCTCGGTAGCGGGTGGCGAAAGTGTAACCCTGACTGTGGTGGCCAGTGACTCCGATGGCACTATTGAGTCCTATCTCTGGGAGCAAGTCTCGGGTGACGATGTCGAGCTGGAAGGAGAAACCACCGATACGCTTGAATTTGATGCCCCTGCAGGGCTGAGCGGTTATGAGCTGGAGTTCCGCATCACGGTAACGGACAACGAAGGAGGCAGCTCCAGTGTAACCGTAACCGTGACCGTGGCTGAGGGGATTGAGTCCCCCGATAATTTTCTGGTGCGTTCTCCCGTGGACTCTGCTGGCGTTGTGTTTGGCTGGGATGCCATCAGTTTGTCGGATGATGCCGATGGCGAGATAAGCTACTCCCTGTATTACGCTCAGGAGACTTTTCAGAATCTCAGTGATCTGGATGACTATGATGAGCTGGACGGTGCCGGGGTCGAGACGGATATCACGGATACCAGCTATCAGATGGACCTCTCGAACGGTGAGCAATACTATTTTTTGCTAACGGCTTCCTATGTCAGTGACACGCTGGCAGTAGAAAGCCAGCCCACGGCGGAGGTGGCGCGAGTTATTGGCAAGGATTTTTCGGCCACGGATGAATTGAATGATACCAGTGTCACTGAATGTGTGGACACCGAAGGGGAGTGGGCCAGCTGTCCGGTTGATGACCGGCCAGGGCAGGATGCCGAATATGGCCGCACTGCAGAGGAAGAAGCCGGTAGCCTGACCAAAACCGGTACTGGTCTGGGAGGGTTTGACTGGACTTTGCTGGATGAGGATGGCAGTGAGCTGTCTCCGGGCAGTGAGCTGGCGGAATGTATTCGTGACAATGTCACTGGCATGACCATAGAGCTGAAAAGTTCGACCACGAATTTGCGTGATCCAGTCCATCAGTTCAGCTGGTATCAGGACGATGACACACTGAATGGCGGTTATGCCGGGCTGGAAGACGGCCCTGAATGTGTTTCCGGTGTGTGCAATACCAGTGCTTATGCGGCTGCTCTGAATCTTCAGACTCTCTGTGGTGCAAGTGACTGGCGTTTGCCGGTGGTCGCAGAATTACGCTCGGTTGCCGATATTGCCGGTGCTTGCCTGGATGATGGTGGCGGCTGCAAGCTGGCTCTGGATTATTACTATTGGACTGCCACCACACGCGCTGATTCCCCGGATCAGGCCTGGATGGTCAATTTGTACGGTAAGGCTGACACCTCTTACGACAAGCAGGCCAGTGCCCGTGTGATTATGGTGAGTGATGGTACTTCAGATGAATAAATATTGGCTGAAGCGGTTGTCGCTGTCGTTGTGCCTTGGCTCGGGAACCCTGTTCAGCGCTCTGGTGACTGCTGAACAACAATGTCTTGATACCGTAGCGGCTAGCATCAGTGACGATCGTTTTGAAATACAGCAGGATGGCTCGGTTTACGACGCTACTTACGGTTTGTTGTGGTTTAGCTGTCTTTATGGCCAGACCTGGGATGACGGCGAGTGCTCCGGTACAGCCACCGGTTTGACACTGACGGAAGCTTACCTTTATGCCGATGAGGCGGTTCTGGCGGGTTATGACAGTTGGCGGCTCCCCAATATCAATGAGTTGCAAAGTCTGGTGGAGTGGCAGTGTGTCAGTCCGGCGATCGATACCGATTATTTCCCGGAAATCACCAGTGGCTATTTCTGGAGTGCTTCGGCCAGAAACAACAGCAGTGACCAGCCAACAACCTTGATGGTGGATTTTTATAATGGTCGTGTACGGGATACCTTGTATCTTAATGGCTACCTGATTCTGGTGAGGGATATGTGATGGCCTCTAATCTATATGTGATACCCAAGAAGACCCTTCTGACAGACAGGCGGCTGAAATGATGAATGCTAGTACCGGAGTCGGCATGGTGAAATATATCCTGATCTTGATGCTGGTGGGGGTTATGGCCGGCTGTGGTTCACAGAGCGGCCCGGAATCGACCAGTGATAGTGATGACAGTTCGGAAACCGATACTGACACTGATGACGACGATGACACTGATGATGAGGACAGTGACAGCGATAATATTGCGCCTGTTGCCAATGCTGGCAGCGACCAGTCCAGTTATGAGGGGGCTACGGTTTCCTTGCCTGGCTCGGGTATCGATGAAGACGGCACTGTGGTCTTGTATGAATGGGCTCAACTCAGTGGTACTGATGCCGAGATAGTGAACCCGAATTCAGCGAATACGTCAGTGGTGCTGCCGGATTTGACGGTGGCCGAAGACATGATTTTCAGTCTGACGGTGACGGATGATGACGGTGCCAGTGATACCGATACCATGACCCTGAGTGTCGCGGTTGAATATGATGAAACGGGCAACCTGGAACCAACGGTAGACGCTGGCAAGGACCAGGAGGTCAATGTTGGAGAAACCGTTTATCTGGAAGGGGAGGCGTCTGACCAGGACGGTAATATTGTCTCTTATGAGTGGATTCAGTCGACCGGAACCGATATTACGCTATCCGATGAAACAGATCCGGAGGCCACTTTTGTGGCCCCTGATGTCACCGAAGACAGTATTGTGACTCTGGTATTGAAAGTCACCGATGAGCAGGGGGCGGTGTCTTCCGACGAGGTACTGATTACCATATTTCCGGATCTGGCTGCGCCGGATAATCTGGTGGCTGAGTCGGATGAAGACGGCATTACCCTGACCTGGGATGAGGTGGATTCGGCGGAGTCCTATAATGTTTATTATGCCCGGGAGACTATTCCGTCGGATGATATCGCCAATTACAGCAGTTATCTGGGTGGTACGCTGGAGATGGATATTACGACCACCAGCTTTTTGCTGGAGTCGGACAATGATTTATTGACCTATTATTTTCGGGTCACCGCCGCCCGGGATGATTATGAAAGCAGTGCCAGTGACGAGGTCATTGCATCCACCACGATCGCGGTGACGGTGGGGGCAACCGGAAACCGTAATGATACTGGTCTGACGACCTGCTATGAAGAATCTGAAGCCGGTACTTCTTGCCCGATTGATGATTTCCCTCAGCAGGATGGCGACGAAGGCCGGGATGCGGATGATGACCTGGTCAAAACCGGATATGGCGATGCGGGCTTTGATTTTCTGAAAATCGACAGTGAAGGCAACGCTGTTGGAGAAAGTGTCGAGGACTGGCGCTGTGTTTTTGATGTCAATACCGGATTGTTGTGGGAATCCAAGCTGGAAGACGAATATGTTGCGCAAAGTGTTGATGAGCGCTTCACCTGGTACAGTACGGATAACAGCCTGGTGAGTGGCACTTTGGGCGAGGAAGGAGATACCAGTGCGTGTTATATCGACATGAATTGTAATACCCAGAACTATATTGCCTATATAAACGATCTGGAATTGTGTGGCTATTCCAATTGGCGTTTGCCAACGGTGGATGAGCTGGTGACTATTGTTCATCATGGTGAAACCTCGCCAACGATTGATACTGACCTGTTCCCTAATACCCGTTATGTATCAAAACAAGGCTACTGGACGTCGGATATCAACTATGACGGCGTCAAGGCCTGGGTGGTTGATTTCTCGGATGGTGATGTCACATTGACGTCGATGGAAAGTTCCTCGGTCGGAATTTATCGATCGATTCGTCTGGTCGTTGGAGAGGAATAGCTTGTGCGATTAAATATAGGGTGTCTTGCTATGGCTGCGCTGTTGTCTTCAGTGGCAGTGGCTGATTCTGATAATGAGTGTCTGTCTTTGGGAGATTTGACGGATAACGATGATGGCACAGTGACCGACGCCGACGCCGGGTTGATGTGGTCCATGTGTCCTTTGAACATGACCTGGACGGACGGCGATTGTGTTGGTGAGGATGAAGACGAACAGGGTTACCTCAGCTGGTCATTGGCGTTGAATTACGCCTCCGAGCTGGTTCTGGGGGATTATAGCGACTGGCGTTTGCCTAACATCAATGAACTCAGAACGCTGGTGGAGCGTAACTGTTCGAGCTTTGCAATCAATGATGCGGTTATCTGGATCGATACGGACAATTATGTGGTGAAGTACTGGTCATCGACCACCTATGTCTCATCACCGGATACGGCCCGGGTGGTTGACTTCCAGAGTGGCGGTGAAGAAGCGGTATCGAAAGGGGAGTATGACTACACCGCGGTCGCTCGTGCGGTGCGGGATATTGATTAACCCTGCGCGGTCAGGATTGCTCCGTTACCCTTGAGGGGCCAGTGGGCAAGCAATAAAAAACCCCGATGCTGAAGTCAGTATCGGGGTTTTTTATTTGCCTGTGATTTTTATCGAGTCAACAGCACCGGCAAAGGCCGGTGCTGTTGGCGGGATTACTTGTCAGAAGCGATAACAGCGGTGGCTGCTTTTTTGGTGTACTCGTCCATCTTGTCGAAGTTCAGGTACTTGTAGATATCAGCCGACATGCTGTTCAGCTTGTTGGCGTATTCCATGTACTCTTCGGTGGTTGGCAGTTTGCCCAGAATCGCACCAACGGAAGCCAGTTCCGCTGAGGTCAGGTAGACGTTGGCGCCATCACCCAGACGGTTCGGGAAGTTACGGGTAGAGGTAGACAGTACGGTGGTGCCAGCTTGAACCCGTGCCTGGTTACCCATACACAGAGAACACCCTGGCATTTCAGTACGAACACCGGAAGTACCGTAGATGTTGAAGTAGCCTTCTTCCATCAACTGGGCTTCATCCATCTTGGTCGGTGGAGACATCCAGAAGCGAGTGGCCAAACCACCTTTGTGCTGGGACAGCAGTTTACCAGCGGCACGGAAGTGACCGATGTTGGTCATACAAGAACCAACGAATACTTCGTCGACTTTGACGCCAGCAACGTCAGACAATGTTTTGGCATCATCCGGATCGTTCGGGCAGCAAACGATAGGCTCTTTGATTTCGTCAAGGTTGATTTCAACGATGTGAGCGTATTCGGCATCTGCGTCTGCGCGCATCAGTTTTGGATCTGCCAGCCATGCTTCCATGGCTTGGGCACGACGTTCCAGAGTGCGTGGATCGCCATAACCTTCAGAAATCATCCAGCGCAACATAACGATGTTGGATTTCAGGTATTCAGCAACGGACTCTTCAGACAGGGTTACAGTACAACCTGCAGCGGAGCGTTCAGCAGAGGCGTCGGACAGCTCAAATGCCTGTTCAACGGTCAGCTGATCCAGACCTTCGATTTCCAGTACGCGACCAGAGAATTCGTTGATCTTGCCTTTCTTCTCAACCGTCAGGATGCCTTGCTTGATACCGTACAGCGGAATGGCGTGTACCAGATCACGCAGGGTAATGCCTGGTTGCATGGTGCCGCTGAAACGAACCAGGATGGACTCAGGCATATCCAGAGGCATCACACCGGTTGCTGCGGCGAAAGCCACCAGACCGGAACCGGCAGGGAAAGAGATACCCATTGGGAAACGGGTGTGTGAGTCACCACCGGTACCAACAGTATCTGGCAGCAACATACGGTTCAGCCAGGAGTGGATGATACCGTCGCCAGGACGCAGTGAAACGCCACCACGGGTCATGATGAAGTCAGGCAGGCTGTGCTGCATGGCAACGTCAATCGGTTTTGGATAGGCTGCTGTGTGACAGAAGGATTGCATTACCAGGTCGGCAGAGAAACCAAGACAAGCCAGATCTTTCAGTTCATCACGGGTCATTGGACCGGTAGTGTCCTGAGAACCGACAGTAGTCATTTTGGGTTCGCAGTAAGTGCCTGGGCGTACACCCTGGCCTTCTTCCAGACCGCAGGCTTTACCAACCATTTTCTGGGCCAGAGAGAAGCCTTTGCCGGAATCGACAGGATCAACTGGCAGACGGAACAGGTCAGTCGCGCCCATACCCAGTGCTTCGCGTGCTTTGGTAGTCAGACCACGACCAATGATCAGTGGAATACGGCCACCGGCCTGAACTTCATCCAGAATAACATCTGACTTGAATTTGAATTCAGAGATGACTTCTCCGGCTTCGTTCAGAATTTTGCCTTCGTATGGACGGATATCAATCACGTCGCCCATGTTCATATTGTCAACAGGTGCTTCGAAGACCAGCGCGCCGGCATCTTCCATGGTGTTGAAGAAGATAGGTGCTACTTTGGAACCGATACACACACCACCACCGCGTTTGTTGGGAACGCCAGGCAGGTCGTCACCAAAGAACCACAGTACGGAGTTGGTGGCGGATTTACGGGAAGAACCAGTACCCACAACGTCACCAACAAAAGCAACTGGCAGGCCTTTGGCCTTGATTTCCTCGATTTGGCTCATTGGGCCGGTGACGCCGTGTTCTTCAGGTGTCAAACCGTCGCGAGTCATTTTATAGGCTGCGCGCGCATGCAGAGGAATATCAGGGCGGGACCATGCATCTGGAGCTGGAGACAGGTCATCGGTGTTGGTTTCGCCAGTGACCTTGAATACGGTCATCTTGATGCTTTCGGCGACTTTATCTTTTTGGGTGAACCATTCGGCGTTGGCCCAGGATTCCATAATGGATTTGGCAACGGCGTTGCCAGCGTCCATTTTGTCTTTGACGTCATTAAAGGCATCAAACATCAGCAGGGTGGATTTCAGCTCTTTTCCGGCCAGTTCAGCCAGTTCAGCGTCGTCCAGCAGTTCCACCAGAGTGGCGATGTTGTAACCGCCTTGCATCATGCCAAGTAATTGGACGGCCTTCTCTTTGGAAACCAGAGGAGAGGTCGCATCACCTTTGGCAATGGCGCTCAGGAAACCGGCTTTAACATAAGCGGCTTCATCAACACCGGGTGGAATGCGGTTTTCCAGCAGATCAACCAGAGTTTCTTCTTCGCCAGCAGGTGGCGATTTCAGCAGGTCGACCAGAGCGGCGGTCTGTTCAGCATCCAGCGCTTTGGGTGGGATGCCTTGCTCTGCTCTCTCAGCAACGTGAGCACGATAAGCTTCTAACACGGTGTTTTCCTCATCTCTATGAATCTTCAGATTCACCCGGGTTCCCCTTGTGAGGGTGCCGGCAACCTTCAGATTGTGTTGTTCCATTGGGAATTCAGGGGCGGCAGTATACTCGATTACAGCCTTTCGGTTAAGGAATCCAATAGTCGTAATTGCTTTTGATGTCAGGGTTCTTACCGATAACGATTATTCACCGGGGAAATGGGCTGCACCGGGATGATTGTTATTCGCAATACACTCCGGTGAGACTGCCAGCTTGTTCTTTGGTCGGACCCGGTGACCATTGTAATGACGGGTGTGGCTTGACAGAATGTTTGTCTGTACCTCAATCGGATAATACCCTTGTGCGAATAGCCGCTGACGAAAACATCCCTCTTGTCGATTCTTTTTTTTCTGAATTTGGTGAGATTCGGCGCCTTGATGGCCGCAACCTGACATCAGACCAATTACTGGATATCGATATTTTGCTGGTACGGTCGGTGACCCGGGTTAACGAAGCCTTGTTGGCAGGGACTTCGGTCAAATTTGTTGGTACCGCCACCATTGGTACAGATCATGTTGATCTTGATTATTTACAGCAGGAAAACATCGGTTTTGCCAGTGCGCCTGGCTGTAATGCACAAGCGGTAGTGGATTATGTCTTGAGTGCTATCAGTGTGCTGGTGGATGTGCGTGGCATCGTCTTTGCCGACCTTTCAGTGGGCATTATTGGTGTTGGTAATGTTGGCTTGTGCCTGCGCCGACGACTTGAGGAAATGGGTGTCGCCGTGGTTGCAACCGATCCATTCAAGGAGGCAGCCGACGTTGGGCCACTGTCGTCACTGGAGGAAGTATTGCAGGCGGACATTGTCAGCTTGCATACGCCGTTGGTTCGCGATGGCGAATTTCCTACTTATCACCTGATTGGGGCTGAACAGCTGGATCAGATGAAGCCGGATGCCTGTCTGATCAACAGTAGTCGGGGGGCAGTAGTTAACAATACGGAACTATTGGCACACCTTCGGGCGCATGGTGATTTTGAAGCGATTCTGGATGTGTGGGAAAAAGAGCCCGATCTGGATATTGCCTTGATGCATCGGTGCATGTTGGCGACACCGCATATTGCTGGTTATTCTCTGGATGGAAAAATGCGTGGTACGGAAATGATCTATCAGGCTGTATGTGATTTTCTCGGGTTGCCAATACGGCGCAAGCTGGCACAGTTTTTACCAGAACCGGGTATTCGGCGCGTCAATTTTTCTGATCAGGTGCCGTTAAACCAGGCGTTACGGACTGCCATTCGTGCATCCTATGAAATACGGGTTGATGACGGCAAAATGCGCTCGGCCATGTCGCGGGCGGAGAATGTCAAGCAGACGTTTGATCGCTTGCGCCGGGATTATCCGTTGCGTCGTGATATACCTACCATGAAGGTTGGCGTGCCAGCCAAGTGTGTTGATTTGCAGCAACTGCTGGCATCAGCCGGGTTTGCCGTCCGGACCAAATAACGCCACAGGGTGGCTATTGCTGGATCAGGGAGTGATCAGGTTGGTCTGAATGATCTGGCTGATCCAGGTCGTGTCATTCTGCAAGCGAGCAAATTCCAATACCTGTATCACCGGTGTTGGTGTTTCTGCTGTTGTATTGTCAGCGCTTGGAGAGGTGCTTTGGGATGGGGACAGCAGTCGCATCAGCGCCTTGCTGGTCAAGACAAAGTCATCGATGGATTCTTGCCGATCCTGGCCGCTGAAACGTATGTAGCCTTCCTCTTTTAACCAGCTCAAAGTGCCCATGGCCGACAGATGGCGATTGCTGTGCAGGCCAAAATCGTCCATCTGGTCCGGCCCGGAAATATCCTCAACAAAGAGGGTATGGGGCCGGGGGAAATGCTTGAAGCCTATCAGCAGGATGGTTGCGCAGTCCTTGAAAAAATCGTCGATATGAACGTCAAGCATGGCCGATTCCAATGGGTCAAATAATGATTTCAGACAGGGGTATAACCCCGGAAAAATTGATCAATCCGGCTCATTGCCAGTGACAGATCCTCTGGTCTTGGTAAAAATACCACACGAAAATGATCGGGCGACTTCCAGTTAAAGGCAGTGCCATGCACGACCAGGATTTTTTGCTGTTCCAGCAAGTCCAGCACCATGCGCTCATCATCCAGAATGTTGAATCTATCCTTATCTACTTTGGGAAAGCAATACAAGGCTCCTTTGGGTTTGACGCAGCTGACCCCGGGGATATTATTGAGCGTTTCCCAGGCAATGTCCCGTTGTTGGCAAATCCGGCCGCCCTTTGCTACGAGGTCGTCG
Organism: Oceanobacter sp. 4_MG-2023; assembly: GCF_030689165.1. Taxonomy (NCBI): domain Bacteria; kingdom Pseudomonadati; phylum Pseudomonadota; class Gammaproteobacteria; order Oceanospirillales; family Oceanospirillaceae; genus Oceanobacter; species Oceanobacter sp. 4_MG-2023. Next base: position 50,858 of record NZ_JAUYVV010000002.1, read on the forward strand.
ATACTTTGATAACCTCCCAGCGCAGTCTGGATTGCGTACATGGCAGGTACATTGGCGCATAGCCTCATTGAAGCCAGCATTTCCAAGCCTTCGATATAATCTCTGGCTTTGTGTCTGGCACCACTGATAATCATCCAGCCGGAACGAAAACCCGCCAGGCGGTAGTTTTTGGATAAACCGTTAAACGTGATAATCAACAAGTCATCCGCCAGGGAGGCTGTTGACGTGTGAGTGACGCCATCGAAAAGGATTTTGTCGTAGATTTCATCTGAAAATACGATCAGCCCATGCTCTCTGGCGATCTCCAGCATACCCAGCAGCAACTCGGTCGGGTACACAGCCCCCGTTGGATTATTGGGGTTGATCAGCACCATGGCGCGGGTACGGTCTGTGATTTTGGCACGTATGTCGTCGAGATCGGGATACCACTCCGATTGCTCGTCACAGATGTAATGGACGGCCCGTCCTCCGGCGAGGGCAACTGCACCCGTCCATAACGGGTAATCCGGAGCGGGAACCAGCACTTCATCACCGTTGTTCAACAAGCCTTGCATTGAGGCGACAATCAGCTCACTGACGCCATTACCAACGATAATGTCTTCCAAGCCAACGTTAGCAATGTTTTTCTGCTGGGCGTATTGCATGATGGCTTTGCGAGCAGAAAAAAGTCCCTTGGAGTCGGCGTAACCCTCGGAATCAGGCAGGTTATGAATAACATCCTGGATGATTTCTTCGGGGGCATCGAGACCAAACGGTTTAGGGTTGCCTATATTTAACTTGAGGATGCGGTGACCTTCTTCTTCCATCCGTTTGGCGGCCTGAAGAACCGGGCCTCTGAGGTCGTAAAAAACATTGGCTAGCTTGTTGGACTTGCGAACTTCCTGCATTAAAGGGGGCCTGTGTATGAATCGGGTTCTGTAGGTGTATAGAAGCTACAGTGCAACCGAATAAAAAGTAGGGAATCAGCCGATGTCGTCGTGTAACGCCTGATCGGCAGGGCAGAAATGATACTCCCGAGATCGTAAAGCTTAAAGTCCCTGAGAGGGGATGGTTGCGGTAATGGCAATGGATCGACCAGAAATCTGGAAGGATGATATTGTCTGCCGGAAAGGTAAGGTTTGATGTCACCTGTGGCGTAACAAGTAAGAGGAAATGAGCGATGACCAATAAGACCGATAACACCCAAAAAGAGCGAAGCGGCCGCAGAGTAGAGCGCAGCGCAGAGGAATGGCGAGCTTTACTTGATCCTCATACCTACTTTGTCACTCGGGAAGCTGGAACCGAGCGGCCTTTTACTGGCCAGTACTATAAAACAGAAGACCTGGGGGTGTACTGCTGCACTTGTTGTGGTGAGCCGTTATTTGTGTCCGATACCAAGTTCGATGCCGGGTGCGGCTGGCCCAGCTTTTATCAGGAGCTGGACGGTGCTGTGGACAAGCGTACCGACCGATCTCATGGTATGGTGCGAACGGAAGTGCTTTGTGCAACCTGTGATGCACATCTCGGGCATGTGTTTAATGATGGCCCAGCCCCCACCGGACTGAGGTTCTGTATAAACTCAGCTTCTCTTGTATTCCATACTGTGAATCAGGCTACCTAATTGTAGTAATTGATATTACTTGACACTTTTTGGCAGGAAATTTTTGTGTATACTCAGCGACAATTATTTTCAAAGCGGATACTGATTATGGTTTGTAAATTGAAAGAATTTGTGCTTTGAAGCCTGCTTGATGCCAAGAGATCCAATAAAGGTTGAAAAAATCTGTGATTGAACGCCGACCAACACGATCATCGTTGCAGATTATGAGAGATACGGTGTACGCGCTTTTTATCCGGGAATTACGTACTCGTTTCGGTGGAAGTCGTTTGGGTTATTTCTGGGCCATTGCTGAGCCGGCAGGGCAGGCGGCTGTGTTGACGACTATCTTTTCTCTAATGGGGCGTACCAGTCTGTCAGGCGTAGAGATTCCGGTTTTAATGCTTGTAGGCCTGGTTCCTTTTAAATTGTTCACCAAACTTATTTCTCAATTAAGTAATGCCGTTCTGTCCAATAAAGGCCTTATGGCATACCGGCAAGTCGAGCCTATTGATCCAATTATTACACGCTTACTTATCGAGTTGGCGACGATGGCAATTGTTTTTGTAACACTTATGTTTTCAATGTACTGGTTTTTGGGGTACAAGGTTACACCCGTATCTCTCCCTGGGGTTTTGCTGGCAATATTTTTATTGGTGGCCCTGGCGGTCGGAATTGCTCTTATTTTATGTGTTTTATTTGAATATTTTCCAGATATGTCTAAAGTTGTAGGCGTTATAATGACACCAATGATGATTGTTTCTGGTGTGTTTTTTAGTGCCTCCATGGTCCCGACTCAATACTGGGGGTTACTTGACTGGAATCCAGCATTTCATTGTCTTGAATTGATTCGAGAATCTTATTTTTATGGATATGATCCTGGATTCTCCTCATTGGAATTTGTTGTGAAAGTTGTAATTATTGCTGATTTTATTGGGATGCTTCTTTTTGTTTCTTATAGAACGAAGTTGGTTTCATCATGATAAGGCTTGAAAATATATCAAAATGGTATCCAACAAAATCTGGACGTCATTATATTTTCAAAAATATTGATTTCCAAATACCAATGGATAAGAATATTGGTGTTCTTGGCAGGAATGGCGCAGGTAAATCCACATTTATTAGAATGCTGGGTGGGTCTGAGTATCCAAGTTCTGGAAATATTATCTCTGATTTAAGGATTTCATGGCCTCTTGGTCTTCAGGGGGGGATTCAAGGTAGCATGACTGGTAGAGAAAACGCTCGTTTTGTTGCCCGTATTCATGGTATTAAAAATACCTGTCAAATGGAAGCCAAGGTAGAAGAGTTTGCTGAAATTGGATCATACTTTGATGAGCCAATGAAAAGTTATTCGTCTGGTATGCGATCTCGGGTCTTGTTGGGAATAACTATAGCTTTAGATTTTGATTTTGATGTACTCCTGATTGATGAAATAACCGCAGTTGGGGATGCGAAATTTAAAAATAAAGCAGCGACTTTGCTTAAAAAACGATTTGCTTCAACTCGTATTGTTATGGTTAATCATTCTATTAGCCAGCTTAAGAACTTTTGTAGTGCCGGGTTGGTTATACATAATGGTGGGCTTAAATATTTTGAAAATATTGATGATGCAATTAGTTATTATGGAAATGCTTCATAATGAGGTGGGTGGATTGCTATTATGAAGCAAAATAGAACACATAAACAAAATCAGTATGAGCGTGCCAAGCTGATCCGGGAACGTTTTGTACACCCAGAATTTAATGTTTTTAAAGATCCTGCCGATGATGAAAAAGTGCGTGAGGATAATGTTAAGGCAGATGTGATCAAAGAAGATGCAAACAAGGAAAATGAAAGCAAGAAAAATGCAAGCAAGAAAAATGCAAGCAATTGGATGGGGGTATTCTTTAAAAAGAATATGTTTTTTATTGCATTCTTTGTTTTGTATTCCTTGATTGCGATATATTACTTGGCCTTTTCTTCTCCAAGGTTTATTTCAGAATCTCAATTCGTGGTTAAAGAATCGGGTTCTCAATCCAGTGTGAGTGGTCTGTCAATTTTTGCTGGATTTGGTTCAGGTACCAATGACGCACTGCTTGTCAAAGCCTATATTAGCTCAAGAAATTTGGCTCTGAAACTGGATTCAGAAGTGGGCTTGAGAGCTCACTACCAGAATGAAAATATAGATTTTTTCAGTAAACTGCCAATCGATTCTACGATAGAGCAATATTATGAGTATTATAAGAAACATATTCTCATCTCCCATGACGAAGTGTCGGGTATATTAACGGTTGAAGTTCAGGCTTTTGATCCGGAATATGCGAAATTGGTTGCCGATAAAATAATTGATCTCAGTGAAGTGTTTATCAATAATATTGGCGATAAAATGTTCAAAGAACAAGTTGAGTATGCCAGAGAAGAGGTTGTTCGCGCTCATGGTCTGCTATCTGAATGGCAGACAAAGCTGATTGTTTTTCAGGAAACTAATAAACTGTTGAGTCCTCAAGAAGAAGGTGGGGGTATCGTAACTGGTATAAACGAGCTTCAAATCTCGATTATCAAACAGAAGGCCAAACTTAAAGAGCTTCAGGCTGTTATGCATGATAATACAACCGAGGTATTGGCACAGAAAAATCTTCTTTCAGCTTTGAATCGTCAGTTAGAAGAGGAGAAAAAGAAAGTGACTGATTCAGATAATAATGGCTTGAATCGCCTTACTGTTGAGTATCAGGAGCTTTCGATGTCGGTAGAAATGACATCTGATTTATATCGCTCGGCGCTAGTCAGTCTGGATTCTGTCAGGAGTCAGGCTGTTCAAAAATTAAAGCATTTGCTTATTGTAGAAAATCCTAGTGTGACGGATGAGCCGAAATATCCTAATAAGCTTCATAAGTTGGTGACATGGTTACTTATTCTAATATTAATATTTGGTCTGATTTCTCTTTTGGTGGCTATTATCAGGGAGCATAAGGAATAAATGATGAATTTTCTGTTGGCTTCAATGCTGTTGTTTTTCGGGGTGGTCGTTAATGCTCTTGAAGTATCCCAAGGGGTAGATGATTCTGAATCCAGTATGCAATTGGATGCCGCTCCCTCTGCACCACTTTACGCTGATTGGCTATTTGAGGGAGGGTTTGGTGAGACTTCTTTTAATGGGCTTAACCCGGTTTACAAGGTTAGCCAGGGTGATACTTTGTTAGTCCAAATTTGGGGAGGAGTTGACTTTCAAGGGGAAGTTATCGTTGACCCGAGAGGAAATATATTTATTCCCAGAGTTGGTCCTATTAATGTTCAGGGAGTAGAGAATAAATCACTTAACGAGGTCGTTCTCAAGTCGATAAAGCGCGTTTTCAAGTCTAATGTCGATGCCTATGTTACCTTGATGGGTAGCCAAACGGTGAAAGTATTTGTGTCCGGAATGGTAGAGAAACCAGGTGTATATGAAGGGCAAAGTGCCGATAGCATTCTACGATATATTGACGCCGCAGGCGGGATTAAAAGAGATCTTGGTGGTTATAGAAACGTACGGGTTATTCGTCAGGGGGATGAAGTTTCCAGAATAGACCTGTATCGGTTTTTGAAAAGAGGGGAAATGCCCGATGTTCAACTTCAGAACGGAGATTTGATTTTAGTTGGCTCTCGTTCTGGTTATATAGAAGTTGAAGGTGGAGCCGGGTTTAATGGCAAGTTTGAATTGAGGGATGACAGGGAGCTGTTAACAACAATTATAGATTATGTGGCGTTAAATGAGTCAGCGACACACGTTACTCTGCTTGAGCCAAGTGGGACGGATATCAATGCCTATCAGTATTCTCTTGAAGATATAAATGATGTGGTTGTCAAAGCTGGTTCAACCGTGAAAATATCATCTCAATTGCGGCCTAAGAGTATCAGTGTTGAGGTGCTCGGTGAGCACAACTCTTCTACAGAAATGGTGCTCCCATGGGGCAGTACCTTGGATGACCTTATTAATAGAATTGAATTTTCGACTCTGTCTGATCGTAATTCCCTTCAGCTTTATCGGAAATCTGTGGCCAATCGCCAGAAAGAAATGCTGATGGCATCGCTATCTGCTCTTGAGCAAAGTGTGTTGACTGCCAGATCGGCAACAAAAGAAACCGCAGAACTTAGAAAAGCGGAAGCAGAGACAGTTTTGCAATGGGTTGAGCGGGCAAAAAAAATACAGCCGAAAGGACAGGTTGTATTGCTTGACGGGTATGATCCAGCTCAAATTGTGCTTGACCAGGGTGATAAAGTTGTTGTGCCAATTAAAAGAAACCTCGTCATGATTCATGGGGAGGTTCTGTTTCCTACTGCTGTTTCTTACCAGTCGAAAATGAATGTTAAAAATTATGTAGATCAGGCTGGTGGCGCAATGAGTAAATTATCAGGGCTAAATGTTTTAATTATGAAAAGTAATGGTACCTTTGTTCAAGCGTCATCTGATTTGGGTGATAGAAAACTAGTCCGGCCCGGTGATGAAATATTTGTTCTTGCCAAGCCCAAGCTTAAGGCTCTGCAGCTGACCAAGGATATAAGTCAGGTTATATATCAAATTGCAGTGTCTGCGGCTGTCGCACTTGCCTTGTAAAGGGATTGGTTTTATGTTGAAAGGAATTAGAAAGAAGTTTTTTGAAATAGATTTCAGATTTTCCATGGAGATGGGTGGAGATCTGGCAGAGCGCGATGTTGGCCATTACACAGCTACTGGATCGGATCCTCAATTCTATTTGCCGAAACTTTTAAGTGGTTGGTACATGATAGAATTATGTATTAACTCAGATATTCCTGCTCAAGAGTCGAAATTCTATTACGATGTCGGAGATGGTTGTTCGGAAGAGAACAGCTATAACTTGATTTACATGACAGGAAAACTTGTCAAACGCGTTGCCTATTTTCCCAAAGGCTCACGGGTAAGATTTGATCCTATGAGCTGTCAGTGCAATTTCGATATTGAGCACTTCTCTATGGTGAAGCTAAGCTCTTCTAATGCCAAGCGCTTGATTGACAAAAAATTGGCATCCAGAAAATTGTCGGGTGGCATGTCAGAATATAATGAAATATTTAAATTCAAATTTTCCGGGTATTCAGAGTGGATGGCCCTGGTAGAGGGTGGACTCGTTCAAAAACGATTGGAGCAATGTAATACGCTGGCATCAGATACTGATCTGCCAATGTTGTCTGTGGTGATTCCGGTGTATAAACCGGACCTGGAATTATTTCGTCGATGTGTGCAATCGGTGCTATCGCAGAGCTATCAGAAATTGGAGCTGTGTTTGGCAGATGATTGCTCTGGTTTGGATGAGTTGAAGGAAATGATGGTTGACCTTCAAAGCCAAGATAATCGGGTCAAAGTCGTTTTTCGGGAGCAAAATGGTCATATCTCTGTCGCAACCAATGATGCACTAGCATTGGCAACAGGTGATTATATTGTATTTATGGATCATGATGATGAATTATCGCCGTATGCTCTGGAGGTTGTCGCAGATGAAATTGTCAGGAATCCTGAGGCGGATATTTTTTATTCGGACGAAGATAAAATAGACGCTTTGGGGCGTCGAATAGATCCCCATTTCAAGTCTGGTTTTGATCCTGAGCGAATATTGGCTCAAAATTATATGTCGCATATGTCTGTGATTCGAACGGATTTGGTGCGTCGTGTTGGAGGGCTTAGAAAAGGAGTTGAAGGGAGTCAGGATCACGATCTTGTTTTGCGGTGCCTTGATGCCATTAACTGGAATCGGAAAGGTGTTATTCATATTCCATTTATTTTATATCATTGGCGTATGGTTGAAGGCTCTACAGCCTTGGCATCCGATCAGAAAAGTTATACTGCTGTATCTGGTTTGAAAGCGGTATCGGATGTACTTTCCAGTAATACTTTGGTTGATAGCGTGGAACCTGGTGATGTTCCAAATACATATCGGGTGATATGGAAAAGGCGCCCCGATATCAAGGTATCTATTATAATGCCAACAAAAAATGGTGGCGATCTGGTTCGTTGTGCAGTTGAGTCTATATATGAGAAAACAACGCATAAGAATTTTGAAATAATCCTTGTCGATAATAATTCTGATGATCCAAAGGATATTGCGTATTTCAAAGAACTTGATTCAAAAGGAATGGTGAGACTGCTGGAGTATCCTCACCCATTTAACTATTCTGCGATTAATAATTATGCCGTTCGATATGCTCAGGGTGACGTTGTTGTTCTGTTGAACAATGATGTAGAGGTGATTGACGGTGCCTGGCTTGAAGAGCTTGTTGCCCATGCCATGCGTCCCGGGGTGGGTTGCGTGGGCGGAAAGTTACTGTACAGCAATGGGCTGATTCAGCATGCTGGCATTCTTTTGGGATCAGGAGGTGTTGCAGGGCATCAATTCAAGCTGCTACCCCAGGATTCTCCGGGTGAAGATGCACAGTTAGCAGTTGTTCGGCAGACCAGCGCGGTGACGGCTGCATGTCTTGCGGTGAAAAAAACCGTTTTTGATGAGGTGGAAGGGTTTGATGAGGATCATCTTGCTGTCGCCTTCAATGATGTAGACTTTTGCGTCAAAGTGCATTTTTCCGGTTACCGAAATATCTGGACTCCCCATGTACTTTTGTATCATCATGAGTCTTTGAGTCGGGGATACGAAGATACTCCGGAGAAACAGCAGCGTTTTGCCAGTGAGGTTGAGTTTATGCAGAATAAATGGGGAGACCGTCTTAAAACAGATGAATTTTATAATAATAATCTTTCATTGATTGGTGAAAAGTCCCTTTATGGTTGCCGATTCGATTATACCGATATATCTTTGCTAGGGGCGTGATAGATGAAGGTTGCAATAGTTTCAATTCTTAAAAATGAAGCAGAATATATACTGGAGTGGATTGCGTATCATCGCTATGTGCTCGGTGTAGATGATTTTTTTATTGCTGATAATGTCAGTGATGATGGTAGCAGCGAGTTGCTGGAAGCATTGGATCAGGCGGGGATTATACATCGTATCCATCATCCGCGTGTTTCTCAAGAAATTGGTGTTCAAAAACCAGCATATGACAGAATTATAAAAGAGTATTCAAAAGACTATGATTACTTTTTGTTTCTGGATGCCGATGAGTTTTTGGTTAATGAAACTGGTAAGGGTTTAAAAGACTGGATAAAACGAGCGGAAAATAATGATGATTTCGCTGGGTTTGTATTAAATTGGAGAATATTTGGATCATCTGGTCGAAAACTGCCTGGGCAAGGGCTTGTTGTTGAAAGGTTCAGTCGCTGCTCCAGGGTTAATGAGCCTCGGAATTCTCATATAAAAACACTGGTTAAATGTGACCTTATTGGTGATATGCGGATACATCATTGTGCTATTACATCGGGCTCTTTTTATAATGAGAACATTGAACGTGCAGTTTTTTCATCAGCAATGTTAGAACGATCTGCTAATGTGATTGATCAACCATCTCCATTTACGGTAAATATTAATAATAAAAAACTTTACGTCGCTCACTTTGTTGTTAAATCGTATAAAGAACACTTCGATAAGAAAAGCCGAAAAGGATCCGGTGCAGGCTCAGCGACTCGAGAGAAAGGATTGGCATATTTTAAAGAGCATGATTTGAATCAGGCCATATCATTTGATCTGTTTAAACACTCTTTATCTATTCGTACTGGGATATCTTTTCTGATTAAAGAATTGGCAGAGAAAACTCATTATTACTCGTATATTCAGTTTGCTATTGATAAATCCGCTGAAAATATTGCGGGTTGGGTGATTTCTGATTCAATGGCCGACATCGTGCTTGTGATAGCTTATAATGACGAAGAAGAAGAGTGTAATCTAAATATAAAACGCCCAGATCTCGTAGAAAAAAACATGACAGATATAATGATGTCAGGATTTAAATATCCAGTACCAAAAGATACTGATCTGGATAGTTTTACGGTTAGGGTAAAAGGAACTGATTTTTATGTTTGGGGCGGATGAATTGTGATTTTGAAGATAATAAGTGGGTGTTTTAATTGTTTTTTAAGTTTAAAAATCAATTGCTAGTAAAATCACAGATTTACCTGAAGAAAACCGGCTATGGCCGGTTTTTTATTTTTTGGTATAAGTAGATGTTATTTTGTTGTAGATGATCGCAGTATTTTCAATATGCTTGTCCGATAAATCATTAATTAGGCCGCCACTGTTACAGTTGTTTTTCTTCTCTTTGTTTGGGTTTAATATCAGCTTATTCTGACAGCTCAAGTTGCGGATTTTCTTCTGGAACTTCTGAACGGATTCAGAGTTGAATCTTTGAAAAACTGTTTTGGTGATCGAATAAGTTTTTTGAATTTTTTTTGTTGTTTTTTATAGCGATGGTGGTTTTCTTTTCTGGTGTTTAACTTGTTGAAGCTGCGAATAGAGGTGTCGCTGTCAAATTTTTTGACTATATCGTCAGGACAATAGAAATACGCATTTTCAGAGGCCTGTAATGCGCTCAGAGATGCTTGGTGATATTGTTTTTTGTTGCTGAGGGTCTTTAGTGCCAATTCAAATTCGTCCTGACTGTTGAATAGTTTTAATCCATCGCAAAAATATCTGTCAAAATCTGGATTTTGGGAGGCTACGACTGGTACTCCAAGGGCTGCGCTCTCCCAGAATTTCAGGGCACTTTTGCAGTTGTTGAACGGGTTTTTTAATAATGGAGCAATGGTTATCCAGCTGCTGTCAATATACTGGCTTAGCTCGTTATAAGGTAGTTTTTTAGTTGTAGATACTCGGTCTAGATTTTCTAATGTTGGAGGTATTCCAATATCTCCGATGATATGCAGTTTTGTATCTGAATTTTTTTTAATCCAGTTTTCTAAAGCAGATTCTATTACTTTGAAGTTGCTGGTATGGTTAGCTGTTCCTGGAAAATATCGAATTATTTTGTTGTTGAATCTGTCTTTGATAGAATTGTTTTGAACCGGTTTTTCGAAAGATGGTATCTGGTTTGGTGTGAAATAGTAGAGGCATTGTGGATGAATTTCTTTTGCTGCCTTGATGAGCTCTGTAGTTGACATGTGGCAACGATGGAATAACAGTAGCGCAGCTTTGGAGCGCCGCGCATTCTTTTTTGCTGACGCCAAGCTTTCTTTGTTGCAGAGGACCATTGGAGAGGAGTAGGCCAAGTCTGGTCTAAATAATAGATCATCAAAATCAGCTTCTGCCGTAATACCAAGATTGTAAATATTTTTTATAACTTTAATCAGTTTTCTTGATATTCTTGGGCGGTGGAATATTATCTTTGAATAATTTTTCAGAGAGATTTTTTTTATTTCTGACATATGAATTATGTCACTTTTAATGCCATTGGCCGAGTTTTTCATAGCTTGATAGATGCAGCGATATCGAGCCGAGGCATCATTGGCGTAATATTGACCTCTTTTCGAAAAACTTACATAAAGAATGGTTTCTTTCTGCTTGGCAATTTCCATTTAATTCACTGCATTAAAGCTAAAATATTTCTATGGTATATAGAAGGATTGGTGTTTGGTAGAGCAGTCGAACTGTAATTCAGAATTTCCATGGTTTGTATTGACATACTGAGTCGGTTGAAGTGTGCCAGTTTTGTTTGTAGCCGTTCTTCAAGGCATGAAATGACTTCCAAATTTACTCCTGTCAGGGCTGGGGAGTGACTCCTTTCCTGAAGGCTGCCTGCTCAGCATCTTCCGATGCAGAGTTGATGCAGGCTTCGGTAGGTAGTGGCAACGTGTTCAGAAGGGCCCTGCTAGTGTGTTCAAGGTGAGTATGATGAGTTGTATGTTACTCAGAGCGTTGTTGCCTGCAATTATGTTGAAAAATACCAGTAACATCAACCAAAGCTTCTCGCCGTTATTGTCAAGGCATTATAACTCCGCGTAGATGTGGTGTAAGTATGTTTCTATGGCTCATCAATGAGCTTGGCAGCTACCTGTCGCGCCTAATTGTTTTCGATAGGGGCTTGCATTAAAAAATAAGGTAAGTAAAATGCGCACCACTTCAGAGACGTCCCCATCGTCTAGAGGCCTAGGACACTGCCCTTTCACGGCGGCAACAGGGGTTCGAATCCCCTTGGGGATGCCATATTCTTGATGTGCATTTTAGTAGATCAAGTAGTGGTACAGGCGGGAATAGCTCAGTTGGTAGAGCACGACCTTGCCAAGGTCGGGGTCGCGAGTTCGAATCTCGTTTCCCGCTCCATTTATCAGTCTGGTGCTGGGTAAATGATCTGAATGAAGGTGTTATTGATTTTGTGTCCCCATCGTCTAGAGGCCTAGGACACTGCCCTTTCACGGCGGCAACAGGGGTTCGAATCCCCTTGGGGATGCCATTCTCTTGCATGCTCTGTTGAGCATGACAACCAAGAGAGGCGTCATGCGGGAATAGCTCAGTTGGTAGAGCACGACCTTGCCAAGGTCGGGGTCGCGAGTTCGAATCTCGTTTCCCGCTCCATTTTTTGTGTAGCGCACAAAATGGATAATGTAGTGAGTTGTTGATTTTTTTGTGTCCCCATCGTCTAGAGGCCTAGGACACTGCCCTTTCACGGCGGCAACAGGGGTTCGAATCCCCTTGGGGATGCCACTCTCTTGATACTATGATAGAGTAGTATGGAAGAGATAAGCGGGAATAGCTCAGTTGGTAGAGCACGACCTTGCCAAGGTCGGGGTCGCGAGTTCGAATCTCGTTTCCCGCTCCAGATTCTAAAAAGCCGATTCAGAAATGAGTCGGCTTTTTTATTGTATTTTTGCCAAAAAATCTGCGTTTTAGCGCCGCTCAAGTGCAGGTGTGATTGGCGCACTTGAGCTGTTGTATCCCGGCTTCCTTATTGTGCTTCATCCTGTTGCTGAAACTGGTCTATTTCTTCATCGGTTAGGTAGTGCAGGCAATCGCCACCGAAGATCCACAGCAGTTCTCGATCAATAACAGGGGCGAGTTGTGGAGTGTGCATCATCAGATTGTTGAGCCATTGACGGGTATCTTCATAAGCTGTTTCAGACTGTTGCGTCAGCTGATCAATTAAAGACTCAAGCTGGTGTATCATATCGGTACTGATGACTTCGCTTTCACTAGCCGCTGCCAAGCGGCTTTTTAGTGTTTGCAGCAAGCGGATGTGGTTCGGTTGTTCGCTCATGTATTTTCTCAAACAGGTTGATTTGTATGGTTCCGGCACTGAAAGTTCAGGGCTTATCCAAAGTGTATGATAATGGTTTCCAGGCGCTCAAAGGGATTGATTTGAGTGTGGAGCAGGGGGACTTTTTTGCCCTGCTGGGCCCGAATGGTGCGGGCAAGTCTACCACGTTAGGTATTTTATCGGGGTTGGTGCAAAAAACGGCTGGCTTGGCTGAAGTGATGGGCTTTGATGTCAATAAGCAGTCATTTGGCGCCCGTCTCAATTTGGGGGTTGTACCGCAAGAGTTTAATTTTAACCAGTTTGAAAAGGTTGAAGATGTTGTGGTCACGCAGGCCGGATATTTTGGACTGAGTCGGCGTGAAGCGCGAACAAGCGCTGAATATCTGCTGAAAGAGCTGGACCTGTGGGATAAGCGTGATGAGCCATCCAGGATGTTGTCTGGTGGGATGAAGCGGCGCTTGATGATTGCTCGTGCGTTGGTGCACAAACCCAAGGTGCTGATTCTGGATGAGCCAACCGCCGGGGTTGATATTGAACTGCGGCGTTCGATGTGGACCTTTATGAAGGCTCTGAATGAAGCGGGCACGACCATTATTCTGACTACGCATTACCTGGAAGAAGCGGAGCAACTGTGTCGCAATATTGCGATTATCAATCGCGGGGAGATCGTTCGCTGCACCAGTGTTCGTGCATTGCTGGCCAATATGAAGTCTGAGACCTTTGTGTTTGACCTGATGTCGCAAGCTCCTGCCGATTTGCAGCTGGCCGGATGGGTTGTCCGGGTTGTGGGGGAGGATACCATCGAGGTGGTTGTCAAGGAGGGTCAGAGTATCAATAGCGTGTTTGAGGCCTTGTCTGCCAAGGGGTGTCTGGTGCGTAGTATGCGGCCCAAATCCAATCGTCTGGAAGAGTTGTTTGTGGATCTGGTGCAAGGAGATAACCAATGAATCATTTGGCCGTGCAGTGGGTGGCATTAAAGACGATCGTAGTTAAAGAAGTTCGCCGTTTTACGCGGATCTGGCAGCAAACCCTGGTGCCGCCTGCAATTACGATGACCTTGTATTTTGTGATTTTTGGTAATCTGATCGGCTCCCGGATCGGCGAAATGGGTGGCGTGGACTATATGTCCTTTATCGTGCCAGGTCTGATTATGATGAGTGTGATTACCAATGCGTATGGCAATGTGGCCTCATCGTTTTTCAGTAACAAATTCCAGCAGAGTATCGAGGAATTGATGGTGGCTCCGGTTCATCCTGCCACCATTCTGCTGGGGTTTGTCTCGGGGGGAGTCGCCAGGGGAGTTATGGTGGGCGTCATTGTGACTCTGTTGTCGTTGTATTTTACCGATTTGACGATTCATCACATCGGCGTTGTGGTCGGCATTGTTTTGCTGTCGGCGGTGCTGTTTTCACTGGGTGGCTTTATTAATGGGGTGCATGCCCGTACTTTTGATGATATCGCGATTGTTCCCACTTTTGTGATTACACCGTTGACGTATCTGGGGGGTGTTTTTTACTCGATCAGTTTGCTGCCAGAGCATTGGCAGTGGGTATCCCAACTGAATCCGATTTTATATATGGTGAATACCTTTCGTTATGGCATTCTGGGTGTGTCGGATGTTGATGTAGTATTTTCATTTTTAATGATGGGTGTGTTTATCGTAATTCTGAGTAGCTATAGTTTGTGGTTGCTCAAACGCGGCACTGGTATGAGGCAATAAAGGTTATGGCAACGATTGATTCTGAATTAAACCCGCTGGGAAAGTCGTCTGTTTACAAGGATGAATATGACGCCTCTTTATTGTTTGCTATTCCTCGGGCGGAAGGCCGCTCCCGTCTGGTCGGGGGGGATTTTGTGCCTGTGTATGGCGAAGATATCTGGAATGCGTATGAATTGTCATGGCTGAACGCAAAAGGTAAGCCTGTGGTGGCGATGGGGGAGTTTCGGATTCCGGTTACAGGTGCCAACCTGATTGAATCCAAGTCCTTCAAGTTATATCTGAATTCCTATAACCAGACTCGGTTTGACTCTCCTGCGGATGTCCAGGCCCGGATGGCGGCTGATTTATCGGCGGTCGCGGGATGTGCGGTCACGGTTGAATTAACGGCATTGCCGGATGTACTGGACTTTGGCACAGCACCGACAGCCCTGTGTGTTGATGATCTGGACGTGACTATTACAGCCTATCAGCCCGATGGTACGTTGTTGGCGACGGCAGATGGCGAATTTGATGGCTGGTTGTGCTCGCACTTGCTGAAGTCGAATTGTCCGGTGACGGGGCAGCCAGACTGGGGGAGCGTGTATGTATATTATCGCGGCCCTGTGATTGTACCTGAATCCTTTCTCGCTTATGTGGTGTCGATGAGGCAGCACCAGGGCTTTCATGAGCAATGTGTGGAGCAGATATTCCAGGATATCAACCACTTCTGCCACCCTGAATCTTTGATCGTTTGTGCTCGTTATGTGCGCCGGGGAGGGTTGGATATCAACCCGGTACGCTCATCGCTTGAAGGCGTATCGCTGGAAAATTTCCGAACCGTTCGTCAGTAAAATATGCGCAGGTTATCTGGGGGCGGTTGCTTATTTTGATGATTTCATCTGTGCGGCGACTTTGGCCGCACGCTGTTGGGCGGTCGGGGCTTGTCGTTCTGGGGCGCGGGTTTTGACCTGGTTTCTTAGTTTACTGGCTGCCTGTTCCAGTGCTTCAGCGACCTTGCTGCGCTCACTATCACGTACTTTCTCGGATTCCAGATACAGTGAAAAACCTTCGGTTTCATGATTCATAAAGCCGGAGTTGGCGCCGAGATCCCGGCGGTAATCGACTACCTGATAAAGCGGTACCGGATCGCGGAACCCTTTCACCATGGCAGTTCCTCTCTGTCGACAGATGATTTTGTCTTTAACCAATGAGAATGTATCGTGAGAGATAAGGATTTCTCCGGCATCAGCCGCACTTTCAAGTCGGCTGGCCAGGTTTACCTCTTTGCCAACGATGGTGTAATCCATGCGGCTTTCGGTGCCAAAGTTACCAACGGTGCAATAGCCGGTATTGATGCCCATGCGGATTTGTAATGGCGTCGTCATTCCTTGTTCGGTCCAGTGTTTTCTCAGCTTGAGCATATGGCGGCGC
This sequence comes from Oceanobacter sp. 4_MG-2023, assembly GCF_030689165.1. Classification (NCBI taxonomy): domain Bacteria; kingdom Pseudomonadati; phylum Pseudomonadota; class Gammaproteobacteria; order Oceanospirillales; family Oceanospirillaceae; genus Oceanobacter; species Oceanobacter sp. 4_MG-2023. The sequence continues at coordinate 66,664 of NZ_JAUYVV010000002.1, forward strand.
ATTTCAATGGCCATGGCAACACATGCCAGGGCATCCCGTTTGACGCCTTTGGTGTTCGGGTCGCCAAAAAAAATCATAATGCCATCACCAATAAATTTGTCGATGGTGCCGCCATACTTCATGGCGATTTCGGACATGTCGGTCAGGTAGCCATTCAGTAGATCGGTGAGAGGCTCGGCTTCCATTTGTTCCGACAAGGAAGAAAAGCCAACGATATCAGAAAAAAAGATAACCAGCTTTTTGCGTTGCGTCTCAAGCTTGGCTTCGCGTTTACCATTAAAAATAGATTCTCTTACTTGCGGAGCGACGTATCGGGATACCTGGGTCGATAATTCCTGAAAGCGGTCTATTTGGCTTTTCAGGCGATACTGCATGGCGCCAATCTGGTTGCTCTGGCGTCTGGCAAACAGAGCCAAGGCAGCAAAAAAAATCGCGGTTGCTACACCACAAACAATAACCAGGGTGTTAGGTATAAGATCGGCCTGCCATGAGCTGAGCCAGAGATAAGAAGCCATCATGCTGGTTGCAGAAATCAATACGCCAGACAGCCAGCTGGCCTTGCTGCCTGTCAGAATCAGACTGGTATTCAGCATTAGCAAGGCGGGGAGAGTCAGTTCAATGGGCGCGTGAATGAGTCCCAGTAATAGGCCGGTAATGGCGGCATCTATTTGTGTCCAGAAAGTGAGAGCCGTATCGCGATTCCAAGGAGTGCGACGCTCAATGACTTCGACCAGGTGTGGGTAGACCAGGCAGAATGCCAAGGCGGTCCAAAAATTTTCAGGCCAGTAGTGGATGAAAATACCGGCAGCAATCGTCACTGCGCCCGTCCCGTAGCCCAGTATGCGCGCAATATAATCTGGGTAGGGGGTGGTTCGGGGGGCTGTATCAATGTTTTCGACTAAATCGCTCATAGTTCTGCCATGGGTACTTTCGGCTGCCGCCACCCCGAATCTGAATAAAATGAATTACTATCGCCTGTATAGCGGTAAATGTGAGCTGCATCAAGGAGAGTCCGTGATGAAAATGGTGCTGGTTGATATATGTCTTGAGGTTATGAAGAAAAGATGACAAAGCCAAGCAGAACTTGGTTGCATCAAATCTGGCCCATTTCGGGATTGAGAGATGGGGTGTTGCCGGCTTGGCGAAGGGGCTTGAGTGGAGGGGTGAGTGCTGGATATTGTGGGTGACTCAAGAGCGGCTGCCAATAAACAACAATTTTTGGTTGACGCGCTAGGTGTAGATCAGTATATTGCGCGGCCTCTGTTAGGGGTAAGTTCCTGACGTAAGGTGAGGTGTCCGAGTGGCTGAAGGAGCACGCCTGGAAAGTGTGTATACCGCAAGGTATCGAGGGTTCGAATCCCTCCCTCACCGCCATTATTCAATAAAGAGCCCTTAGCTTTTAATAGCTTGGGGCTTTTTTTTGTTCGGCAAGTTACTCATCATCCTGTCATCCTGAGTACGTTGTTTTTGTGTGCAGGTGGCGCCTTCTGGATTGGTGTCTCCGCATTTGGTCAAAAGTTGTTTGCTGCACTGGATACTGATCAGGGACGTTACAAATATCCCGTTAATTCTGGAAAGGGCTTTCCTGGTTGGTGGAAGTATTCATCTTTTATCTTGTGGCAGTGACCTGGAAGTCGTTTAATAAGTGATCTGTTGTATTCCCTTCTTTTTTCTATTCTGAGCTGTATTCGTAACGCTCGAACAGGCATTTTGCTGGCTTGAGTTTCTATTGGATTAATCATCTGATTTTGTCCGCTTGCCGGGATTCATCTGTGCGCTGTGTTCTGGCTGGTTGACTGGATCATGGCCGTGATCAAGCTGGTCTGTTTGGGTGTCGCTTGGAGGTCTGGTTGTGAAATTCGGGGGTGACGGGGTATGTTGAGCGTGCGGAAGTATGTTGGGTGAAAAATTCGGATAGTAGTATTGGGGATAACAACTTGTTTGTGTGATTTTTGAACCTGGCACGCGGTACTGTGTTTCGAGATGCTGTATCATCAAATTCCAGTGAGATCAGTTCTGAAATCGGTTTGGTATTTTGTCGATCATTGTTGATGATGTCCGGATTGTTGCATGATAATTGCTTGTCACTCTGACAGCTAATACGGAATACGACAGGTAACGTGTTGATTTGGATGGCAAATGCTCTTTTTAATGTATGAACGACACCATTTGGGAGAAGCCGAAGCAGGCTGTCGCTCTACCTGGCAGGCTCTTGGTTTGGTTGATGACCTGGTTGGGTTGGTGCGTATTTTTGAATGTGCTGTTTGTGTTTGTGCCACGAATGGATACTTGAGCAATGAGATGGTTGGTATGGAGCCAGGTCAATGAAGGTTGTTACGGATGACGCATCACACTTGCATCAGGCATTGATGCAAGCTGAGTCATTATCCAAAAAAAGTCATCCGAGCAGTAAAGCGGCTTCCGATAACGGCAAGGTATTGCTACTGCAAGGGCCTGTTGGGCCATTTTTCAAGCGATTGCAGCGTTATTTGACGTCTGAAGGTATGGATGTCAACCGGGTTTGTTTTAATCCGGCGGACTTGCTGTATTCCTGCCGTAAGAATCGCATTTATTTCAGTGGCGGGTTTATTGAATGGCGCCGTTGGTTAAGAAAATACCTTCACGTTTCTCGTCCTGATGTCATTATCTTGTTTGGGTCCGAGCGTCCGGCTCATCGTATTGCCCGGCAGTTGGCGGAGCGTTTGGGTATCCGGGTGTTGTCGCTTGAAGAGGGGTATATCCGACCTGGTTTTGTGACGATGGAAGAGGGTGGTAATAATGCCAGTTCGCCATTGGCTGGTGTGACGCCTGATGTGTTTTTTTCTCCGCAAGAAAGAACGACGGAAGTGGGAGTGCCATACAAAAGTTTCGGAAAAATGAGCCGTTATGGGGCGATGTATTATGGCATTCGCACTTTTTTGAGTATTGGTGCTCAAAAACAGCTCTTTCATCGCCGCTTTCACTGGTGGGAAGAGTGTTTTCGTTGGGGACGGAATGCGTATCGGCGTTTGGCTGGCCAGGGAAATAATTTTGCCACGATCCAGCGATTACTTGAGCATTGGGACAAGCATTTTTTTCTGGTACCACTGCAAGTTTCTGCGGACTCTAATATGCAAGCAGCCGCGCTTGGCTGGAATTCAATGCGGTTGATCTCTTCCTCTATGAGGTCGTTCGCAGTCACCGCGCCTTTAAATACCCGCCTTGTCTTCAAAATACATCCTCTGGAGCGAGGCCACTGTGATTACTTGTCGTTTATCGCCGAGGAGGCGCAACGGCTGGGCGTTGGCGATCGGGTGGATATTATTGATACCGGGTCATTGGGGTTATTGGCTCGCCATGCGGCCGGTATGATTACGATCAATAGCACTTCTGGTTTGTCGGCCATTCACCACGGTATTCCCTTGCTGGTGATTGGCAAGGCTGTTTACGCCAATCCGGTGTTGGCGGTGTGTGCCAACGGGCAGCCGGATTTTGATCACTTCTGGACTTGCCATTATGTGGCAGAGCTGTCGATACGGCGTGGCTATCTCGAGTGGCTGAAGCAAGAAGCTTTGGTTGCCGGTGATTTTTATGTGGAAGATGGAATAACACAGGCATGTCACGGAATCGCGGAGAAGGTCACGTCGTATCTGCAGAGTGACTGTGTTGGTGAATGCTTGGCGTCTATCGATCCCGAACCTCGCCAGGTCTCTGTGGTTTAGTGGTTTGGCGTGGCTGAATTGATCGACAGTCCGTGCCAGTTGCTGTCTATTTCTCTATAATCCCGGGCTGAATTCATCTGGTTTTGAGAGACATCATGACAGTCCGCACCCGAGTTGCGCCTTCTCCAACTGGCGATCCGCACGTTGGCACCGCTTATATTGCACTCTTCAATCTTGCATTTGCCCGCCAGCATGGTGGTCAGTTTTTATTGCGTATTGAAGATACGGATCAGCAGCGCAGCTCGCCGGAGTCCGAACAGGCCATTCTCGACAGCCTGCGCTGGTTAGGGATGGAATGGGATGAAGGCCCGGATGTGGGTGGCCCTCATGGGCCATACCGCCAAAGTGAGCGTCGCGATATTTACCTCGATCATGTACAGCAGCTGCTGGATAAAGGCTGTGCATTCAAATGTTACCGCACGGCAGCAGAGTTGAATGACTTGCGCATTCAGCGTGAAGCCGAGGGTAAAAATACAGCATTAAAAGCCTCCGACCTGGAACTGCCTGCGGATGAAGTGGCGCGCCGTGAAGCAGACAATGCTCCTTTTGTTGTGCGTATGCGAGTACCGGAAGCCGGCATTTGTGTCGTCAATGACATGCTGCGTGGCCCGATTGAACTCGACCTGGCACAGGTGGATGCGCAGATCTTGCTGAAATCCGATGGTATGCCTACGTATCATCTGGCGAACGTAGTCGATGACCATTTGATGGCCATTACCCATGTGATTCGGGGTGAAGAGTGGATCAGTTCTGCTCCCAAGCACAAGCTGCTGTATGAGTACTTTGGTTGGGAAATGCCGCAGCTGTGTCATATGCCGTTGTTGCGCAATCCGGATAAAACCAAGCTGAGCAAGCGTAAAAACCCAACCTCTATCATGTTTTATGAGCGCATGGGCTTTATGCCGGAAGCGCTGCTGAATTATCTGGGGCGTATGGGTTGGTCGATGCCGGATGAGCGTGAACAGTTCAGTCGTGATGAGATGTTTGCCAATTTTGATATCAAGCGTGTCTCTTTGGGTGGGCCGGTATTTGATGTCGATAAATTACGCTGGCTGAACAGTCTGTGGCTGCGTGGTTTGTCACCGGAGGCCTTTTGTGAGCAATTTGCCAATTGGGGCTTGCGTGCTGAAAACATGCTGCCGCTGGTGCCCCATGTTCAGCCTCGTGTTGACGTGTTCTCGGATGTTGTGCCGCTGGCAGGGCATTTTTTGTCTGGCTTGCCTGCGCTGACTGCTGAGCAGTTTGACCACAAGGCTTACGATGATGAAAAACGGTTGCAGACCCTGCAGTTTGGATTGTGGCAGCTGGAAGCCATTCGTCATTGGGACAAGCCTGAAATTGAACAGCGCTTGTTTGCTCTGGCTGGGCAGCTGGATCTGAAAGTCCGTGATTTTCTGTTTCCGTTTTTTATTGCCATTGCGGGCACCTCCTCGACAATATCGGTACTGGATTCAATGACCTTGCTCGGGCCGGATATGAGTCGGGCGCGTTTGCGTGTGGCGATTGATGTGCTGGGTGGTGTGGGCAAGAAGCGGCTGAAGAAAATGGAAAAGGATTACTTCGGGATTGCACGTGCGATTGATCAGGTTCTGCTTGAGCGTGCGGCTGCCGAATAAGCTGGTAACGGCCTGCGTATCAGGCCAAGTGGTTGTTTTTACATTTATTTTAAAAAAGTAGTTGACGGCCACAGGGTCTCTAAGTAAGATGCGCACACGTTTTGAGACGGGGCCTTAGCTCAGCTGGGAGAGCGCAACACTGGCAGTGTTGAGGTCAGCGGTTCGATCCCGCTAGGCTCCACCAAATCTCAAAAAATATGTCCCCATCGTCTAGAGGCCTAGGACACTGCCCTTTCACGGCGGCAACAGGGGTTCGAATCCCCTTGGGGATGCCAACTCTATTTGGCATCAGAAGAAAGCGGCAGATAGCCGCTTTTTTTGTGCCTGTCATTTTGCGAATATAATTTTACCCCTTCGCACCTGCATCTGCCGACTGGGCCAAAAGCCAAATCAGGCGTGTTGGCGGTTGGTGTGTCTACCATCTGTTAGTGGTCGTGGCTGGCGCTGACCGGCTTATGTGCACTGACAATGACAGCAAGGTACAATGCCCACCAGTTCGCCGTTCTGGTACCTGATACTGTGTGATCAACCAGTGGGCGACAAGATACTTGCACAGAGGAATTTTCATGTCCTGGACCAATCCCTTGCCGGAAGCACTGCAGCAGCGAGCCGCCATGATCAAACTGGTGGTATTTGATGTTGACGGTGTGTTAACCAATGGCACGCTGACCTACAGTGGTGATGGTGAGCTGGTAAAGCACTTTAATGTCAAAGATGGTGTGGGCATCAAGCTGCTCGAGAAATTTGCAATTGCCACAGCGATCATTTCTGCCAAAAGCTCTGATGCCTTGGCGAGGCGTGCCCGGGATCTGGGGATTCGGCATTTTTACCCTGGCAGCAAAGACAAATGGCCTTGCCTGGAAGAGGTTATGTCGCAGCTGGGGATTACTCCGGGTCAGGTCTGTTATGTCGGTGATGATGTGATCGATCTGAAAGTCATGACCCGGGTCGGCCTGCCAATGGCTCCGGCCGACGCGTTCTGGATGGTGCAGCAGCGTGCTGCACACGTCACACAGGCCGCTGGAGGCTGTGGTGTGGCGCGAGAAGTGGCTGATCTGATCCTTGGCAGTCAAATGCCACTGGAAGATGCCTATATCAAGGCGATGCTGCCTGAATTTGAGGAACAGAAAGGATGAAAGCTCTGGTAACCGGCGTTGCTGGTTTTATCGGGTCGTATGTGGCCAGGCGCCTGATGGCAAAAGGGTATGAGGTTGTCGGAATCGATAATCTCAATGATTATTACGATGTTGCTCTGAAACGTGCGCGCCTGGCGTGGGTCGGCGAACAAGATGGTTTTACCTTCGTCAAAATGGACCTGGCCGACAAGGCTGCCATGACCAACCTGTTTGACAGTCACCAGTTTGATCGGGTGGTGCATTTGGCGGCTCAGGCCGGGGTGCGTTATTCCATTGATCATCCTGATGTCTACGTTGCCAGCAACCTGGTGGGGTTTGTCAATATACTGGAAGCCTGTCGGCATCAACAAACGCCGCATCTGGTGTTTGCGTCCTCAAGCTCGGTGTATGGTCTGAACAGCAAGCTGCCGTTTGCCACTTCGGACAGTGTTGATCATCCTGTCTCCTTGTATGCCGCCACCAAAAAATCCAACGAACTGATGGCGCATACCTACGCTCATTTATATGGCCTGCCGATTACCGGATTGCGCTTTTTTACTGTGTATGGCCCATGGGGACGACCGGATATGGCCGCCTGGGGCTTTACCAAAAACATTCTGGCGGGCAATCCCATCAATGTTTATAACTACGGCAAGATGCGGCGGGACTTCACCTATATCGATGATATCGTTGAAGGCGTGGTGCGAGTGACTGAGCGTATCCCCACAGGCGTTGACGGCTGGACGGTGGAAAGCGGCGATAAAAGCTGTAGCACGGCACCCTATAAAATTTATAACATCGGCAATCACAACAGCATCGAGCTGGGTGAATTTATCTCCACACTGGAAAATGCACTGGGCGTGAAGGCCAAGATCAACTACATGGACATGCAGCCTGGTGATGTTGTGGCCACCCATGCTGAGGTCGATGACTTGATTGCCGCCGTGGATTTTGCTCCGAATACGCGCCTGGTCGATGGCATGGAGCAGTTTGTGGGCTGGTATCGTCAGTATCACGGTTTGTGATGTGACAGCTGCCAGGGCAGGTCACACAGTGGATGCCCGTTTCAGGGTTAGTGCTTTTCGCGCCAGCAGACAATTGACGCACGTATTGGACACAGGTCTCTCGGATTGAGGTTATGAAAAACTACAAAATCGTTATTCCAGCACGCTACGCTTCCAGTCGCTTACCGGGTAAACCTCTGATTGAATTGGCCGGTAAACCCATGATCCAGCATGTGTATGAGCGCGCACTGGAAACCGGCATTAAGGACATCGTGGTCGCGACCGATGATGACCGTATCGCTGATGTAGCCCGTGGGTTTGGAGCCGATGTGGTCATGACCTCGGTGGACCACGAAAATGGCACTGAGCGCATTGCAGAGGTCGCCCGGGTGCGGGGCTGGGAAGATCAGGATGTGATTGTCAATCTGCAAGGGGATGAGCCGTTGATTCCCCAGCAGTTGATTGAAAAAACTGCGGCGAGCTTGCTGGATCGTCCGGAAGCGGGCATGAGCTCATTGTGCACGCCGATTCATGATGATGACGATGCATTTGATACCAACGTCGTCAAGGTCGTGCTGGATCGTGCCGGGTTTGCCATGTACTTCAGCCGCGCCAGTATTCCCTGGGACCGCGATGGCTACAAGGCCAATCCCGGAGTAATGACCACCAAGCTGCCTTTATATCGCCACTTGGGCATGTACGGCTATCGGGTTTCGTTCCTGAAGCAATACACCTCGATGGAACCTTGCGCGCTGGAAGGTGCTGAGTCACTGGAGCAACTCCGGGCGCTCTGGTATGGCGTCCGTATTCATCTGTCGGTGATTGATGAGCCACCGGGACATGGTATCGATACGCCAAGCGATGTTGCTCGGGTTGAGCAGTTGTTGGCAGCCATGGCTGCCGACTAACTCTCTTCAGGTTACCTGACGGGGTGGTGTCGCCGCCCCTGGCACTATTTGCCAATACCCGTGCGGCGAACAATCACCATTCGATTACAAGTGTCGTAGCGGTAACTCTTTGCTGGGGTTGCCGCTGTTAAAGCTGTTTGTCAAAGCTTGCTGGATTGTCCAGGTCGTTCTGGCATCGGCGGCATTCGCTTGCAGTTGCATTGGGCGCGCCCCCTGGCTCGCTTCCGACCCGGTTTGGGATTGATCTTCAGCAAACCAGCTTTCTCGCCCGAATACGCCCTGGGTCTGATCGACATCACTATTGACCATGACTTTAACCTTGCTGTCCACTCGGCGTGCCATGGTGAACAGTGGTAAGTCCGTAATGTGGTTGTCGTGCCGGATAACCAAATGGATGGTCCGGTGTTTTCCTTGGCGTAAATATTTGACCAATGCTGAAATCAGCAAGGGATGATGCCAGTAGGGATTTTCTGGATCAGACAAGGCCAGCATGACAGAAGTGGGTTGCTGGGACAGTTGGGTCAGTAAAAATCCCAAAACCTCGCAGGCACTGCTGAGTGTGTGCCGGTTGTTGTCCTGACCGATGCGGTAGGCGTATTGATAATCTTCCGGTGGGAGGCTGGTGTTCAGAGGCAAGGCAATATCCAGATGAGGAATGCCAGCATCGAGGTAAAAGTGACCATCGTTATAGAAGCCGAGTTGCCAATAAAAGCTCATGGCGGTGCATTGTGCACTGGCCAGCAAGAGAGGCATGGACATCGATTCTGCCAATGCCTTGACCTCTTCAACCAGCTGTTGGCCAATACCCGCTGAACGGTATTCCGGCAAGACAGCCAAGCGGCCAAAATGACCGTCATCGAACAGGCGAATGCAGCCGATAGTGCGATCACCATCCTGGGCGACCACATAATGAGCGACCTGGTCTGCGGCTTCATCCCATTCTTCCTCCTGTGGAATTTGTTGCTCCTGAATATAGACCCGGTCTCGGACATCCCGGATGCCTTGCTGGTGGTCAGCCCAGTTAGTACGCACCATACGAATGCTCATGGTTGTCTCCTTCTTATTAGTATCGGCATCATTCAACCTGATAAATCAGTTGTTGTAACCAGAGGTGGCGCAGTAGTTCATAGCCTTGTCTGGAGCAGGGGACATCGGCCATCTGCTCACGGGGATATTGGTTGCGGCTGCTGAGTAATTGCGCCAGTTCCAGGTCGTCGTTATCGAGTACTGATGTTTTCCCCTGGGCGTAAAATACCAGGCCGCTGGCAGTTTTCTGATAGGCAAAGCGAGCATGCTCACTTTTGCGTAAATCGGGTAGTTGCCGATGCTGGCTGCGCCATGCTTCCCAGTCGTCATCATTCAATCGTTCGGATTGATGCTCCGGATATTTGGGTTCTGTCATTAAAGTGCCAAGAATGTCTCCCAGATGATCCGGTTGCATCAGCATGTCTTGCAGGAGTTTGGCCAGACGCGTTTTGGCAGCGGCGGATATTTCGCCCGGATTGCCTTCCTGAGCAGTGTAATCGGCATCGGTGTAACGTTGATCTTCGCTGCTGTTGCTTAATACCTGATCCAGTGCAGACTGCGCCAGTTCGGCGACACTGGGGGCACGGAAGCCGATCGAATAGGTTTGGCACTCGCCCCGGGCGATGCCGTAATGGGCCAGCTGTGGCGGCAGGTACAGCATATCGCCCGGATCCAGTACCCAGCGGTCGGTTTCTTCAAACCCGGCCAGAACCCGTATCATCGGCCCTTGTATAATCGGGGAATCATCGTTGCACATCTGGCCAATACGCCATTCTCGCTGACCTTCGGCCTGTAATAAAAAGACGTCGTACTGGTCGTAATGAGGGCCAACACTGCCGCCATCCACGGCGTAGCTGATCATCAGGTCGTCGACACGCCAGCCCGGCAGAAAGCGAAAATGCTCCAGCAAATCGGCCGCTTCCGGAATCCAGTGATCCACAGCCTGTACCAGTAACGTCCAGTGGCTGTCTGGCAGGTCTGCAAAGGCGGCTTCGTCGAACGGCCCTTTACGAATTTCCCAGGGGCCGGCAGGGCCATTTTCCATCACCAGTCGGGACTCGATTTCAGACTCCAGTGACAGGCCAGCCAGCTCATCGGCTGCCAGCAGAGGCTGGAATCCGGGCCAGGCCTGACGAATAACAACCGGTTTTTTTTGCCAGTAATCACGCAGGAATACTGCAACCGAAAGATCACCAAGGAGATGCATAAAAGAGTGTTCCTGACCAGGGCGAACCCATGGCATTCACGGGTTCGCAAAATAATGAATGTCCAAGCTGCGTATTGTTTGAGCTTTGTCAGCCAGATGCAAGGAGCCTGTTTTTTGACGGACTTGACTCGAAGAACTGTGCTACCTCTTTGATCTTTCTCAAGTTCCGATTCATTAGCTGGTTGTCAATGAACCGGGCATTCATAACTATAACAGCAGTTACAACAAAGCCGGTTACGACATCAACGTGGTGACGCTCAGGGAGAGATACATAATGAAAAAATATCAGTTAGTGGTATCGCTGGTAATGCTTGGCTGTGTCGCTACAGCCCAGGCTGTAGGGCCAATACAGCCCTTGGAAGCTGTAAAAGACGTCAAGCAGGCGCAAGTGGAGTTAGGTAAAAAACTCTATTTTGATCCCCGGTTGTCAAAATCCGGGTTTATATCCTGTAACTCTTGCCACAACTTGAGTATGGGCGGTACGGATAACCTGAAAACCTCCATTGGCCACAACTGGCAGCAGGGTCCGATCAATTCACCTACGGTGCTTAACTCGGGGATGAATATTGCCCAATTCTGGGATGGCCGGGCGGCCGACCTGAAAGAGCAGGCCGGTGGGCCGATTGCCAATCCGGGAGAAATGGCATTTACCCATACACTGGCGGTGGATGTCTTGCAGTCCATTCCCCAGTACGTTGCAGAATTCAAGCAGGTATTCGGTACCAGTCAATTAACCATCGATCAGGTGACTACAGCGATTGCCGAATTTGAAAAAACGCTGGTAACGCCCAATTCCCGTTTTGACCAGTGGTTGCTGGGAGATAAAAATGCGCTGAGCAGTGATGAAAAAGCCGGTTACACCTTGTTCAAGGATTCTGGCTGTGTCGCTTGTCATAATGGCCCTGCGGTTGGAGGGAATTCGTTCCAGAAAATGGGGCTGATAGAGGCTTATCAAACCAATAACCCGGCCGAAGGCGTTGCGGCTGTGACGGGTAAGGATATTGATCGTTTCAAGTTCAAAGTGCCGACATTACGTAATGTCGAGCTGACCTATCCATACTTCCATGATGGTGAAGCGGCCACGCTGACAGAGGCAGTGGATATCATGGGGCGCTTGCAACTGGGGCGTCATTTCAGTGATACAGAAAATGCCCAGATAGTGGCTTTCCTGAAAACACTGACTGGCGAGCAACCATCCTTTATGTTGCCGATCTTGCCGCCATCCACTGACAGCACGCCACGTCCACAACCCTTTGATTAACGGCTGGCGTTGGGTTTAAGACGGTGGGTTTTAGGCGATGTAGCGCAACGGCGAGTCATGAATCTGACTCGCCGTTGTCTTTCTGGCTACCCGGGTTACCGGAGTAGCCCAGCGTTTATCAGACCGCCTTGGCTTGCGCCTCCGCGTTGCCAATATAACTGGCTGGCGTCATGGCATTCAGTTCTGCTTTCACCGCTGCTGGCAACTCAAGGCTGGCAATAAAGTCGCCCATTGCATCCTGGGTAATGGCTTTGCCGCGCGTGAAGGCTTTCAGTTTTTCGTATGGCTGTTCGATGCCATAACGACGCATCACTGTCTGGATTGGTTCTGCCAGAACTTCCCAGGCATTGTCGAGGTCAGCTGCGATACGTGGTGCATTCACTTCCAGCTTGCTGATGCCTTTCATACTGGCGGCGTAAGCAATCAGACTATAACCAGAACCTACCCCCATGTTGCGCAATACCGTGGAGTCGGTCAGGTCGCGCTGCCAGCGAGAGATCGGCAGTTTGGCGGCCAGATGACCAAAAATGGCGTTGGCGATACCCAGGTTGCCTTCGGAGTTTTCGAAGTCGATCGGGTTAACCTTGTGCGGCATGGTCGAGGAACCCACTTCACCCGCGATGGTGCGCTGCTTGAAGTAGCCCAGTGAAATATAGCTCCAGATATCACGATCAAAATCAATCAGGATGGTGTTGAAGCGGGCGATGGTGTCGAACAGCTCGGCAATGTAGTCGTGGGGTTCAATCTGGGTGGTGTAAGGGTTGAACGTCAGCCCCAGGGACGTCACAAAGGCGTCAGCGTTGGCTTGCCAGTCTACATCCGGGTAGGCGCTGAAGTGGGCGTTGTAGTTACCCACCGCACCGTTGATTTTACCCAGCAGTGGTACCTGGTCCAGTTGGCTGATCTGACGTTCCATGCGGGCGACAACGTTGGCCATTTCCTTGCCCAGCGTCGTCGGCGAAGCGGTTTGTCCATGGGTACGAGACAGCATCGGCACGGCGGCATGCTCATGGGCCAAAGCGCGGATGGCGTTGGCAATTGCTTGCATTTCGGTACTGATCAAAGCGCGACCAGCTTTCAGCATCAGGGCATGAGACAGGTTGTTGATGTCTTCCGAGGTGCAGGCGAAGTGTACGAATTCGGTGACAGCATTCAGCTCGGCGTTGTCGGCGATCTGTTCCTTGAGGAAATATTCGACCGCTTTGACATCGTGGTTGGTGGTGGCTTCGATGGCTTTGATACGCAGCGCATCGTCTTCACTGAAATTCGCAACAATACCGTCAAGCAGGGCGTTGGCGCTGTCACTGAAAGCCGGTACTTCGGTAATGGCTTCGTGAGCTGCCAGACGTTGCAACCAGCGAATTTCCACCTCAACCCGCGCACGGATCAATCCAAATTCAGAGAATATCGGGCGCAGTGCCGACGTCTTGCTGCCGTAGCGGCCATCGATTGGTGAAATTGCTGTAAGTGCAGACAGTTCCATAGACATTTCTCGCTGGAGTTCAGATTGCTGAAGACAAGGGGGCGATGGCATCAAGCGCTGGCCAGCCGTTACCTTGTTGTTGAAAAAGGCGCGAAAGTCTACCGGAAAAACCGTTATTTCTCAGCTGTTGGCGGAAGTTTTTATACCGGAGCGGCAAATGGCCTGGTTCATGGTGATAGAATGCCGCCGTTCAAGGGCTGGCCTGGCGCCGGTTTTGTCTGTGTCTGTTTGAGGTGTGTCTGTTTTTATGCTCGATTCGATGCTGGCGGTATCGCACGATCCGTCCTGGTTGGTACTGATGGTGATTGTGTCGACTTTTATGCTGGAAGACCTCGCCATTATCGGAGCAGCGATGCTGGCAGCCAGTGGGCGGATGCAGCCGGAGGTTGCCTTTCTTGCCACCTGTGGTGGCATGTTTATCGGGGATTCAGCGCTGTACCTGATGGGCCGCGGGGCGCTGGTCTGGCCCTGGCTGGCGCAGAAATTCCAGCACGATATGATCCGCCGTCAGGTGACGCCGTTGCAGCAAGCGCCCTGGCACCAGTTGGTGCTGATTCGCTGTATGCCGGGGTTACGCACGTTTGGCTATATCGCCTGCGGTCTGGCACGGGTGCCCGGGCTTACCTTTACGGTGGCCAATGTGGTGTCGATTGTGGTGTGGGCGGCGGGATTGTTTGGTGTGGCGTACTGGCTGGGCAGTCAGTACGCTGAACAGATGCACGACTGGCTCTGGTGGTTACTGCCGGTGGCGCTGGCTGTCTTTGTGTTGGGTCAGCGCAAGATCCGGCAGAATATGGCGAACGGTGCCTGAACGCCCGAAGCGGTCGTTAGGGCTGTTATTGCGCCGCGATAACACTGAACTCAACCAGAATCTCTGCCCGTGCCAGACGGGCTTCAACGCAGGCGCGCGCGGGTTTTTCAACGGTTGCAATCCAGCCATCGTAGACGGAATTCATGGCGGTAAAGTCTTTCATGTCGCGGATGTAAATCGTCACGGACAGCAGTTTGTCGCGACCGCTGCCCGCTTCTTGCAGCAGGTTATCGATCTTGAGCAGGCAGCGACGGGTTTGTTCCTTGATATCCCAGTCAATGTCGCCTGCGGTTTGGCCACACAGATAAACCGTGTGGTTATGTTTGACGATGCGGCTCATGCGTTCCGTACTTTGGATGCGTTCAATCTCTGACATATTTATGGCTCCTGGATAGCGCCGATCAGTCTATCGGCGGTGAGGTATAAGCGATGGGCGGGTGGTTGGCCGGAGTGGTTATCAGGCCTGCGGACGCTGGGCGATCGCCCCCTTGTTGATGCCTTCGTAGGCGCGTACCAGAATGTGCTGGCCGGGCAAACCGGTGGCAATGGTGCTGGCAAGGTGCTCGGCAATCAGCTCAACGGTGGTATCTGTGTTTATCAGGTAACACTGTGACTGCGGCAAGGTCAGCTCAAAATGCCCTTGTGGGGCGTCGTAGGCAAAGTGATAACGGTCCTTGTGCTGCCCGGTACCTTCACCTTCTTCCTGGTTGGCGACAAGGTCGGCGCTGGTGCCGATATAAATATCCCGCCAGCGCTGCGCCCATTGCTGTTCCAGTTCGTCCGAACGTTCGCCATTACAAAAAATCTCGATCCGTGAGCGATGGCCGTGAGCGATACGCTGGCAGTTGCCGTTGTGCTTTTTAAGGCCGTGGCTGTAGTGGTAAAACGCCGAGTCGATACGCTCTGGTTCAAAGGTCAGTGTCAGTTGGTCGACGTTGACCGGGAAGCTGGCCTTGAGCTGTTCGCGACACCAGGCCGAAGTGCTGGTGGCGGTAATACAGTCTGTGGTGATCAGTGTGACGGCATCTGCCGGGCAGTCCAATTCGATATCTCCCTGATCTGCGTGCCAGGTCAGGGTGATGCGGCCATCGTGGCAATGGTACTCGAGACGGTCAGAGTGTGCCGGTACCAGTAAGCGGTGATCCAGCTGTTCATCAAGCCAGTAACGCAGCGTCTGTTTGACGATGCCAAAGTCGCAGACCATGCCTTGCTCGTCCAGAATGCCGTCCAGTATGACAGAGGCAAGCCAGGTTTCTCCAACCAGGCCGCGCTGGGCGTCCAGGTAGCTGAAATCGACATTGGTAAGCTGGTTTACGAACAGTTGCATAGATGGTGTCACCTCAAATTGGCCGGGCATTTTAGCCGAGTGCAACGCGCTCTGCATCCTTCGCGGTACAGTCATTGCCAGCTCCTTGTTGTGGCTGCTGACAATTCACTGTCTGGAATCGATAAATACTGACAATTCTGGGTTAGGGCGGGTCTGTTGGAGTGGCCAAAGCCTGCTATGATGACAGCCATTTTTCGGCTCGGGCGCTGGGATTGGCCGTGATGTCAGTTTCAACCATCGAGCCTGGTCAGACAAGTTAGGGTCAGATTACGTATGTACAAGCGTTATAGCGGGATGTTGGCGGGAGCTCTGCTGGCGGTAGCTGGTTTATCTGGATGTTCCGACAGCAGCAGCTCAAGTTCCACCGTGTCAGTCAAGGTCTGGGTCAACCAGGGCGATTTTGAGGATGCTTATATTTGGTCTACCTCAATCACCGAGGGCGGTCAGGTATCGGTCGATAGCGAAAGCCGCCTGAGCTATGCAGAATACGATCTGGAAGAAGACAGTGAAGTCACCATTACGATCTCAGCGGAAGAAGTCCAGCAATTCACTCTGATAGGCAAGGTTGAAGACACCGACTTTGATGTGACGGCAACCTCGCGCCTGTGCCAATGGATGGACGGCTGTGTTGACGGCGAGACCACCGTGGCCTTTGGTGAAAGCTACAGTGCGGTGGGTGAAATGTGGCGTACGGTGGCCTATGACCTGAACGAAGACGAACGGGTTCGCCTGACTCCCTTTACCGACCTGGCAGCAACACTGGCGTACGAACGTCAATACGTTGAGTCAACTGGTGAATGGGACGTAACGGGTTATTACTCCGCCTGGTCTGTGGTGCAATCGGTTTCCCAGTTGTCGCGCTTGATTGGAGTGGATGATATCCAGGTCACTCGCCCGGCAGACCTTACCCGGATAGATAACTGGAATGACAGTCAGGCCACCATGCTGGACCAGATTCGGTACGGCGCATTGGTTGCAGCCTGGAGTCATTTGGAAGAGAGCTATGACGGAGAAGACACGCTGGCAGCCGACGTAGGGGCCGACCTGGTCAGTAACGACGGCCAGTGGTTGCAGAGCGGCGACAGCCAGACCGTAAGTCTGGCAGAACTGCTGCAGTTGGCACGGGATAACCTGGATGCTCTGGAGGTTTCCGATACTACCGCAGCAACCTATGTTGCCACGGTTATCGCCACGCTGGATGCCGATATTGCCGAGCTGGAAGACGACGAGCTGACCGATATTATCCCCGAGACGATCGAAAACCTGGTTGGCTCCGATGATTACGAAGACTTTGAACTGGGCTTGCAGCGTACCAAGGCCTTTATCGAGACCCTGCGCACCTATGAAGACAGCTTCTTTGAAGACGGCTATCGGGAAGATGCCGATGCCTACGTGGATATGGTCAAGGCCATCGGCGAAGACAACGCTGATGAATTCCAAGCCTTGCTTGATGCCTATCTGGATACCTATGAACTTTACACCAGTTGTTACCTGAGCGCCGGTTGTCCATCGCAAGACAGCAGCATGACCTGGTTGACCAGTATCGACAGCTACGATGCATCTTCCGGCATACTCAAGCTTAACGATGGTGATATTACCGTCAGCCAGCGGGTCGCGGATGTAAACACCACCGACGACGATGACGAGCCAGACTCCTCCCATGCCATCGACGTACTGATTGTCGGAACCTATCAGCAAAATGATCTGATCTTCAACGTCGACCACTATTATGAAGACGACGACGATGATAACGACATCGAACGGCCATCAGCGGTACGGGTGTATTTCACCGATGAAGTCTCAGAACTGGCCGATAGCAGCAGTAACGAAATCATTGGCTATGAATTGCGCTGGGGCGACTTCGAGTTTTATGACCAGACCACCGAAGGCACCGATGACGAACTGGAATTTGACGGTTATTTCCGCCTGTTTTATCGGGGCGTACGTGATCCGCAAGATGATTCCTCAGAACTGCGCTTCAATATCGATACCGTGGTGATGGACAGCCGGGTATCAGACGAAATCAGCGGGGACGACGACGACGATGACGAATACGCCGACCTGTATATTGGTGCTGCGGCTTCCAACGCCTCCGAATATTATCCGGACGAAGTGTTTGCTCCTTTTACTGGCTTCTTTACCCCGAACAGCGGCACAGACTTCACCAAAGGCTCTGTCTCCAGTGACCTGCTGAGCTATGCCACCGGTACTGAAACCATCAGTGGCGAAGAAGTGGAATACCTCGATATTTATATCCCGCTGGGAGAGTCAATACGTTATCGCCTGTATCCAACCGTCGAGCGTGAAGACGAATACGATGCCGATGATGACGACGATGAAGATGAGCTGATTTACACCTACGACACCGAAGAGTGTTACCTGGAGCAAAACGGCAGCAGTTGGGAAGTGGACACCTGTGAACCAACCAGCCGTTATTATGGCGAAGCTGATTTCACCGATTACGTCAACGACCTGTGGGCCAGCGGTGCGCTGTCGCGTATCTCCATTGATGGGCGGGGCACCTACTTTGTTGAGTGGGCTGCCAACAGCTCCGATAGCAACGGCTGCCTGGTACTGGACGACCTCGCCACCAGTGGTGAATCAATGGATGGTACTCTCTATGACCCGATGGTTCTGGGGCTGAACACACTCCGCCTGCAAACCTCGCTGGAACTGGATGACCAGCCAGATACCTTGCTGGATATATACGTCAACGCCCCCACCAGCGATGACTACCACATCTCGGCAGCGCTGTCCCATGACTACAGCAGCACCTCAAGCAACGGGTATGTAACAATCGGCAGTGGTTCGGATCTTGATCGTATCGTCCTCAACTATCGCACCGACTATACCTTTGAGACCACCGGCAGCCTGTCGATCTACAAAGATGGCGTCTCGCTGTCGCTGGACGATGGCACCACTGACACGGTAGACAGCACCTTGACGGTCTACCTGAATGCCTCCAACGATGTGGACCCATTGCCGTACACCTACTTGGTGAACGACGAAGGCGACTACGAACTCTGCGTGATATCTAACGAAGCGGAGTGGGATGAAAGCTACAGTTTCGACGACTCAACTTTCTACCTGAACTACCGTGATGTGGTGTACGGACGTATTGTCAAAGAAAATGGCACCTGGATCGTTCGCTATATCGACGGCACCTTCGAGACCTTGCAATAACTTCTGGTCTTGAATCAGCTACCCACCTTCTGTGTGGGTAGTTGGCTATTCCGACTGACCATACCAGCAGCCAAACTGTTCCGGGTGACATTGGTATCGGTTTTCCCGATGCGGCCAAGCGTCTGGGAGGGCGTATGTGTTTATATGGGTAAGCAGTACTGCGACGCCCCCTGGTTCTGACTCTTTTTTGTACCTGCATTCCAAGTCTTTGATTTTAAAGGGTTTGGGATTCATCTGAAAAATAGGGTGAAAACAGATAAAAGCAAGGAAACTCTTTAACAACAAAAGAATATTGTTATTCTGTTGCAGTTCACTGCCGTACAGGCAGCTCAGAAAAATGATATACAAGCCGATGTTGAATGGCTGACGTTCACTGCCGCACAGGCAGCTCAGAAAAATATCTTGAAACCCGCCCAGGCAACCCCTTGGTTCACTGCCGCACAGGCCGCTCAGAAAATAGCGGCGGCCATGTCGCGGGCGTGAGTGTGGTGTTTCTGAGTGGTTTTGGGTTATTGGCGCTAACTACATATACACCACGGCATGGCATACAACCCGAAACGCAACGCCAATCAGGGCGCCATAAATTGCGGGTTTGGCGACGGCGGCGACGGGTTTTCCGGCGGATAGCAATATCGCAACGCCGGCAACATCGAGGGGACAGAGCAGTAATCCAGCCAGCAGGTTGATTTGTTGTGGGCTGATAACGCCATTGGCGATCTGGTCCATGGCGATCCCCATCATGGCGGTGCCGCCAGCAATGTATTTGGTAATGGCCAGAACCAGGGTTTCGGGTGGGTAGCCAAGCATCAGGAAGAGCGGTGCCATGGCGGACTCCAGTAATTCGATGACCCCGGTCAGTCGCACCAGGTTAACGGCGACCAGGGCGACGACGAGTAACGGCAAGGCACCAATGGCAATTTCCCAGGCGTCGCTGCCTGCGCGGCGTATCACGGCCATCATGCCGCGCGGGGGTTCGGTCTCGGGCATCAGGTCTTGTTCGTGGTTGAGTTCTTGCAGGCTGAGGTGGCGACCAAAGAGGTAGTAGGTGGCTGTGGCGGCGACCAGTCCACCTCCCAGCGCAATAAGCAGTGTGACGGGGATATTCAATCCGGCAGCGGCCATCGGGAATACCACATTGGCCTGGGCCAGTGCCAGCACCATGGCGAGGGTGGCGGCGATATGGCGCGGCGCAGAGCCGGTGCGGGCCATTACGGCCAGTGTGGCCAGCGGAGCGGCGAAGCTCACCATCATGACCTGAATCAGGGCGAAGACGCCAAGGCCTGTCAAGCCGAACGGCTTGAGCAGGGGGGCGGTAATCGAGACGATCCGGTTAAGCCAGCCGGTGGCTTCCATCCAGCGCATCAGGCTGAGCATCACAATCATAATGGGCAGTAAGACGAATAACGCCAGTTCGACGGCGGATTTGCCAGAGCTGAGTATCGTGGTGGCGATCTGATCCATGGGCTGTTCCTGAATGGCGATTGACCGGTCGCAGTAATAAAAAGCAGGTAGCGCCTGCGACTGGCGGTTATATCAAAGCGACGGCAGGCTATCGTACCGAAAGCAGGTCGTCGATATGTAGTGGCTGATAGTAGGAGATTATTTTTATGGGCTGGCGCTGGGGCGGCTTGGCAGGTTGATCTGAGAGGTTGGTTCGCGTGGATGGCGTATCCGTGACGGCTTTGGCGGCGGTCACGGCTAATAGCGGAAAATATTCTCTCAGTGTCTGTTCAGTGACGGGTAATGTCGACGTTTACAACCAGGTGTCAATACAAGGCTCACGACAGGCGTCATTACAAGCAATTAATGCTCTGGCAAGTTGTGGAACAGGGTTTCCAGTAATTTGTTCAGGCGCTGGATCTGGGCTTCGCTCATGCCTTTGAAGCTTTCGCGGAACAGGTCGTGAGTGACCAGTTGGATATTTTCAATTGCCTGGCGACCTTCTTCGGTGATGGTCACTTCGGTGACTCGGCCATCGTCGCATTTTTGGCGGGTATCGACCAGGCCATCGTCTTTCATGCGGTAGACGGTTTTGGTGACGGTGGGCAATTTGGCAACGGCATGAATGGCGATTTCAGAAATGCTCGAGGTGCCTTCTTCCTTGAGGATAAAGAGGATACGCCAGCGTGGAATATCCAGTTTGATTTTTTTCAAGGCCTTTTCCATCGCCAGTACATAACGGCCATGAACCCGGGCGAGCCAGTAAAACGGGAAATCTTCTTTGTGGAAGTCTTCGCTGGCAGGATTGTAGCGCTGACTGCGGGGTGATCGGGTCGGTTTGGTCATTCTTGCTCTCGGGCAGAGGTTCGGGGGCATAAATTCGCCAGAAACTGTACAAAAGTTTTACATGAACAGTCAATGAATCTGGAAGCGAAACCCGACAGTCCCCGAGCATACTGTGCACGGTCATGACTTTGTCGGGTTGGCACCTGCTGCCATGGTGGCTTTGGCAGGGCCAGACGTGTGGTAAAAAAAGAAAGCACCACCACCGATAAAGGAAGGAGGGAGGTAAACAGAGTGCTTCCTTTTTATCCGGCAGCTATTGGTTATGAGAAACCGGATAAAAAGAAGACGACTCTGTGGTGGTGCTTTCAAAACGGTGAGGCCAGGCTGGGGGTATTACCAGCTTGGGCCTTTTTCGGCTTCCATTTTACGAACCATGGCGTCGAAGAATTTTTTGGCAAAGCCACTGTCTTTGATCAGCATCTGGGTCAGGTCGGCACAGCGCTGACTGATGGACTCTTCCAGCAGGTTGTCTTCACCTCCCAGTGCCCCAGCGGTGACTTGAATCTCGGCAGCGCGCTGGACAGTCCAAAGCAAGAACAGGGTGCGTTCAATATCCATTTCGCCCACGGCGATGCCATGGTTACGCAAGACCAGTATGTGTCTGTCACCAAGGCTGTCGAGCATGCGGCTACGCTCTTCCGGAAACAGGGTGATGCCTTCAAAGGCGTGGTAGCCAACGCGACCAAACAGCTGGGCACCGTAAAAATCGTTGTGGGTAAAGCCGATTTTTTTCTGGGCGATGGCAGACACTTCATTGGTGTGGGTATGAATCACGCAGTGGATGTCATCACGGGCGCCATGGATAGCGCCATGCAAGGCAAAACCTGCGGGGTTGGCGTCGTAAGGGGAGTCATCCAGCTTGTTGCCGTCGACACCTACCTTGATCAGGTTGGCCGGGGTGATTTCGGTGTAGTTGAGGCCAAACGGGTTTACCAGGTAACAGTCATCCTGATCCATCAAGCGGGCTGAAATATGGTTAAAGATGGATTCAGTCCAGCCAAAAAAATCGATCAGATGGTAGCAGTGAGCCAGTTTGACACGCAGATCCCATTCGCTGTCGCTGATGTTGTCTGGGCGGATCATTTGCTGCTTCATAACATATTTCCTTCGTGATTCTACGGTCGTTAATATTCAGATAGCTGTTGATGGCTATCGGTGGATCAAGCGTTACGCTGCTGTTGGGACAAAAACTCGGCCAACGCCAATATATGGCGTGTGGTGGGCATATCGATGCCGGTTTTTTCGGCAACCTCTACGACTGCGTGGCCGATGGTAGCCAGCTCCAGCGGTGCTCCGGCTTCGAAGTCTTGCAGCATGGAGGTTTTGATGGCGCCCATGCCGGTGCCCATTTCCATAATGGATTGTGGGTCAAAACGAACCCGGGCACCGTGGGATGCGGCGGCAAGCAAGGTTTCGTCCAATACGCGTCGCACCAGTGGTTGCAGCTGCGGATCGGAGTAGAGTTGCTCCAGCGTGGCACCACTGATGACCGACAACGGGTTGGAGGTCAGGTTGGCGATGACCTTGGTCCAGATCTGGTCGCGAATATTGTCTGTGCTGCGGGCTTCGATACCGGCGTGTTCGATCAGTTGCCGGATGCGTTCCAGACGGTCGGTCAACTGATGGGTGATTTCTCCGATGATCATCAAGTGCGGGTTGGCCGCGTTGACGATGCCGGGGGCAGTACGGGTGGCGGTAATAAACACCACGCAGCCAATCAGGTGCTGTTGAGGCACCAACCGGTTCAGCTCGCCGTCGGGATCAATGGCCTTGATCGGGTCGTTGGCAAACCGGCTTTCGATGCCTCGGAAATACCACCAGGGCAAACCGTTCACCACAGGAATCACCACGGTGTCGGGGTGAAGCATCGGCTGTATTTGAGCGAACACAGCACCAAGAGCAGGGGCTTTGGTGCATACCAGGATCAGGTCTTGCGGCCCCAGGGCTTCGGCAGACTCGCTGGCGTGGACACTGACTGTGTGATCGCCATCGAGATCGTTCAGCCGGATACCGTGGTGTTGCAGCTGCTGCAGGGTTGCCCCACGAGCCAGAATATTCACTGGCTGCCCGGAAGCCGCGATACGAGCGGCGAGGGTGCAGCCGATCGCGCCGGCACCGGCAATACAGATGCGCATAACATACTTCCCGTTCAAAATGGATAGAGTGGCCCGCCTGCGCGGGCCTTGAGACTATCAGGTGTTAGCTGGAGAGCAATTCCTGATGCTTGCTGGCCAGACCCAAATAGGCATCGATTACGCGTGAGTCGTTGGCCAGTTCGGCGGCCGGGCCGTGCATGGCAACCTGACCTCCTTCCAGAACATAGGCGTAATCGGCGACTTTCAGCGCGGCGCGGGCGTTTTGTTCCACCAGCAGGATCGATACACCCTGACGCCGCAAGTCGGCAAAGATGCGGAAGATCTCTCGGGTGATCAGTGGTGCCAGACCAAGGCTGGGTTCGTCCAGCATCAGCAGGCGGGGTTTGGCCATCAAGGCGCGACCGATAGCCAGCATCTGCCGCTCACCTCCGGACAGCGTGGCTGCCAGTTGGTGACGACGCTCCCACAGGCGAGGGAAAAGGCTGTAAACCTCTGACTGGGTGGTTTCATAACCGGTATCGCCTCGGCGATAGCGTTGAAAGGCTCCCAGCAACAGGTTGTCGGCGACGGTCATGGTGCCAAACAGCTCGCGTTTCTCTGGCACCAGGCCGAGGCCTTTGCCGACCAGGGTCTCGACTTCTGGCACGGTGTACACCGTGCCATCAAAGTTCATGTTTCCCTTGGAGGGCAGGATGCCCATAATGGCCGATAGCAGCGTGGTTTTACCGGCACCGTTGGGGCCAATCACGGTAACAATCTGGCCTTCACCGACGGTAACATCGACGCCGGTGAGGGCTTCGACATTGCCGTAAGAAACGCGCAGCCCCTGAACATCCAGCACTTTGTTGGCGACGTTGTTAGCAACCTTGTTGGTGACGTTATGCGATACAGGGTTAGACATCAGTCAGCTCCTCCCAGGTAGGCTTCCAGTACAGCAGGATTGGTCTGGATTTCTTCCGGCAGACCTTCGGCAATTTTCTGACCGAATTCCATGACCACAATGCGATCCACCAGACCCATAACGAAGTCCATATCGTGTTCGACCAGCAGGATAGCCATGCCTTCACCGCGCAGTCGGGTGAGCAGTTCCGCCAGTGCCTGCTTCTCCAGATAACGCAACCCGGCGGCGGGTTCGTCGAGCAGCAGCAAGCAAGGGTCGGCACACAGGGCACGGGCAATTTCGAGAATGCGCTGTTGTCCCAAGGCCAGGCTACCGGCTTCTTCATTCAGGTAGTCACCCAGACCCACCCGTTCCAGTTGGCGAGCGGCTTCTTTGAGCAAGCTGCCTTCTTGCAGGCGTTCCATATGCAGGGATGAGCGAACGACGCCGTTTTCACCACGCAAGTGGGCACCAATGGCAACGTTTTCCAATACCGTCATGGTGGGCAGCAATTTGACGTGCTGGAAGGTGCGGCTCATGCCCATTTTGGCCACTTCGCGGGAGTTGCTGCCGGACAGGCTTTTACCCTGGAACAGCACTTCCCCGGAGGTGGGCGTATCAACTGCCGACAACTGGTTGAACATGGTGCTTTTACCTGCGCCGTTGGGGCCGATCAGCGCCAGAATCTCACCGGCATGCACTTGCAGGCTCATTTCGTTATTGGCTACCAGGCCACCAAATTTACGGGTGACATTGCGCGCTTCGAGAATCAGATCACCTGAGTTGGGCAGAGTACGGCGGGCCAGCTCTGGTGACGCTTCGGTACCGGCGAGCAGATCACGCTTGGGTTTGAAGGCCACCGGTGCCCACTTCATCAGGATGGGCCACAGGCCACCCGGAGAGCGCTGCATCATAAAGACAATCAGCAAGCCAAATACAATGTGATCGTACTGGCCGTCGCTGCCGAACAGCACCGGCAGCCAGTCTTGCAGCCATTGTTTCATCATGGTCAGAACGCCAGCTCCCAGCAAGGCACCCCAAACCGAGGAGATACCACCGATCAGCGCCATAAACAGGTAGTCGATCCCCATGGTCAGGCCAAAAGGAGATGGGTTTACAAACCGTTGGTTGTGGGCGTAGAGCCAGCCCGAAATCGCGGCCAGCAAGGCAGAAATAACAAAGGCCACCAGTTTTGAGCGGAAGGTATTGACGCCCATGGACTCAGCCATCAGCTGACCTCCTTTCAAGGCACGAATGGCACGGCCTTCACGGGAGTTCAGCAGGTTCTGTACCAGCCAGATAGCGGCCAGCAGCACGACCCAGATCAGGTAGAAAATCTTTTCTCCCTTATCCAGCGTCAGGCCGAACAGTTCAATGGCAGGCAAACCACTGATACCGGAATGGCCTCCCAATGATGACAGCGTACCGAACAGGTAGTAGATAGAGATACCCCAGGCAATGGTGCCCAGTGGCAGGTAATGTCCGGACAACCGCAGGGTCATGGCACCCAGTAGCAAGGCTACCAGGCCGGTCAGTATCAGGCCTGCCAGCAAGGCCAGCCAGGGCGAACCGGATGCCCATTCAAGCCAGCTCGGTAACTGCTGGGTCGCGGTCAGATAAGCGCTGGTGTAAGAGCCGAGGCCAACAAATGCCGCCTGACCAAAACTGGTCATGCCACCGACACCCGTCAGTAAGACCAGACCTAACACCACCAATGCGTACAGACCGATGTAGTTCATCAGGGTGATTTGATACACCGGCATAATCATGGGAGCAAAGGCGACCAGCAGCAGGAAAACCACCAGAATGCTACGGGATTGGATATTGCTTAATTGGAAATTGAGGGATTTCATTCGTCGTCCTCCACATGATGACTGGTCAGAGAACGCCACAGCAAGAATGGGATAATCAGTGTGAAGACGATAATTTCTTTATAGGCGCTGGCCCAGAACATGGAAAAAGCTTCTACCATTCCGACCGCGACGGCACCAATGGCTGCTACCGGGTAACTCACCAGGCCACCAATAATGGCGCCGACAAAACCTTTCAGGCTGATAATAAAGCCGGAGTCAAAATACAGCGTGGTGATCGGGGCGATCAGAATACCCGATGACACACCAATAAAGGCGGCCAGGGCAAAGGTTGCCTTACCGGCGAAGTCCGGAGAGATACCCATCAGGCGGGCACCCATCCGATTGACTGCGGTGGCTCGTAAGGCCTTGCCATACAGCGTGCGTTCAAACGCAAGGAACAGGGATACGATCAGGATAATGGACACCAGGATTACCCACAGGGTCTGGCTTTTCAGCATCACCGGCCCCAGCGACAGAGCAGTATCTGTGAACGGCTGGGTGCGGGCACCTTCAGGGCCAAACAGCAACAAGCCAACACCCACCATGGCAACGTGTACCGCGATTGAAACAATCAATAACACCAGTGGTTGGGCAGAGGCGATCGGCTGGAAGAAAATCCGATACATTACCGGGCCGATAGGTACCAGCAGCAACATGGTCAGCAAAGCCTGGGCAAACATCGGGATTTGATCCAGTGTCAGGCTGTGCATCAGGATCACCAGGCCAGCGGCGTAACCCAGTTTCAGTCCAATAATTTGTAGTTTGCGTGTATCAAAACCGCGCTCACGCATTGCCCAGGCATCCAGGGCACTATCGAGCAGGGTCAGTCCCAGCAAGACCCACATCAATGCTGTCGGCTCACCGGCTTGAAAAGACGCCATCGTCAGGGCGCCGAACGTGACAAATTCGCCCAGCGGAATCAGCAAAATCCGCGTTACGGTAAATACTAAAATAATAGACAGAGCCAATAACGCATAGATGGCTCCATTGGTTACGCCGTCCTGGCCAAGCAGTACAGCAATTTGAAAATTCATTATTTCCAGTTCCTTAAAGGCAACGGCCCAACAGAAAAAATCACAGCGTTGCCGCAGCATGCTGTCACAGGATTCGGTCGTCGTCGGTACAAGGTTGGGGTCAAGCCACCCGGCAGCAGCTGCCGGGGTCTTCACGGTCAATAGAGAGTTATAGCAGTTTCCAGTCACCGTCCTTGACGGTAATCATCACGCGGCCGCGCTCGTCAAAGCCACTGTGATCTTCAGGCGTCATGTTGTAGACACCTTGAGTACCAGGCATTTCCTTGGTTTTTTCCAGCGCGTCACGCAATCCGGCACGGAATTCCGGAGTACCTGGCTTGCCTTTTTCCAGAGCGGCGGGAATGGCATTTTTCAACAACAGGCCAGCATCATAGACGTTGCCACCAAAGGTAGCAGGAGGGTTGCCATAAATACGGGTATAGGTGTCGACGTAGTGGGTCGCTGTCTCTTTTGCGGCACTGTCTGGCACTTCATCCAGTACCAGCATCATGCTGGCGGCCAGAATGGTTCCTTCCGTTGCCTTGCCGCCCAGGCGCAGGAATGGATCCAGTGCCGCACCGTGAGTCTGGTAGATCTGGCCTTTATAACCTTGATCTTTCAGTGTGGTTTGCGGCATCACAGAAGAGCTGCCAGGGGCGGCAATCAGTACGGCATCCGGGTTGGTCATCAAGACTTTCAGGCTTTGACCCGTCATGGACGTATCCTGGCGCTGGAAACTCTCGGTCGCAACAATCTTGATACCAGCCTTGGAGGCCAGGCCAGACATAACGTTTTCCCAGTTTTCACCGTAAGGATCGGCTGTACCGATCAGGCCAAGGGTTTTAACCCCTTCCTTTTGCATTTGCTCAATCAGAGCGGCGGCAATCAGATCATCATTCTGAGTGGTTTTGAAAACCCATTTTTTCTGTTCTGTCATCGGCAGTACTACTGCGGCAGTACCGACAGGAGCCAGCATTGGCGTGCCGGATTCGGCAGCAAACTGGATCACGCCCATGGCGGCGGCGGAACCACTTGGCCCAATGATGGCGTCCACTTTTTCTTCATCGATCAGCTTTTTGAAGGCTTTAACGGCTGCTGTTGGATCACTGCTGTCATCGAGAGAAATGTACCGGATTTTTTCACCGCCGGCGGAGTCTGGCAGCAATGCAACGGTGTTCTTTTGTGGAATACCCACCAGCGCGATCGGCCCGGTTGCCGATGTCACTACGCCAATCTTGATATCGGCTTGAGCCGCGTTAAACCCCAGTGTTGCGCCAACCAGCAGTACAGGAAGTAATTTCTTGGACAGCATGATGATCTCCGTTTAGGTGCAAGGCTGTTTTGAATGAGTGGTTACCGTGGTTGACGGAACCTTGTTGCCTTGCAGGCTGAGTAATGAATCGAACCCGTTGGGAACGACTGACTGGAGATAGCCTAGCAGTGACTGTGCCAATTTCGTATCGGCATCATGGCTGGACTGTACGACTGTTCGGTAAATTCAGCCCATTAAACATGGCTCAACGGTGTTGGTTTCGCATCCTTGAAACGCTCTGGATTCCCCGAAAACACTAGACTTTTCAAGTTTTTTTTGCGGTTTTGGCTTTGTCTTTTTGGATCACAAACAAATTAAAAAATAATCTAATAAATTCTTTTTTTGGCTGCTTTATTAATGGAAATGGAACGTTTGTCGGAAGCTCATTTGTGGGGCCTGAGTGGGAATAAACTACCCATTTATTTTGTATTTCCTTGTAATTTTTATTAAAAAATTCATATAAAACAATAACTTAGTGATATTTTTTTGACTAATTGAGTGTTTTTTGAGCAGTGTGAATTTTTGACCCAGATCAGTGCATTGTTAAAAAACACGTCCATTTTTGTGCATTGAAATTTAATTGAAATTTCAATTGACAGAATGTCTGTTTTTGGGCGATTTTAAAAAAACGCAACGGGGCACGAGTGTATCTCGGCCAATTTTTACGGATAAACAGTTACGCAGCATGAAGACTCCACCAGGTCTGTTTGCGGCTGTCGAGTCAGGAACTGGCTCAGTCCATTATTAACAGGAGACCAGAGAATCATGGCTGGATATCAGATCGACAAGTCCCTCTGGGGAGGGCCTGCATTCGATGAACTGCTGACCGACATACGCCAGCGCCGCCAGGAATTCGAAGACCAACAGTACGTTTCGCAAGACATTGTTGAGCGTTTTCGCAGTATTGGTGTTTATCGCGCCATGGTGCCGAAAGCCTTGGGTGGTGATGAGCGTAGCCCGACCGAGTTTTTGCAAATGGTTGAAGCCATTGCGGCCGCTGATGGTTCTGCCGGATGGGTGGCCAGCTTTGGTATGAACCCGGCCTACCTGGCGGCATTGCCGGTAGAAACGATCGACAAGGTGTGGGCAGAAGGCCCGGATGTGGTATTTGCAGGTGGTATTTTCCCGACGCAGCCGGCCCAAAAAGTAGAGGGTGGTTACCGGGTCTCTGGTCGCTGGAAGTTTGGCAGTGGCTCCATGGGGGCATCCTTGATCGGTGTTGGTATCCAGCCTGATGCCGGCGAACCGCTGCCACGCATGGCAGTAATGCCAGCCGACCAGGTGACGATTGAACCCAACTGGGATGTTATCGGCATGGTTGGCACCGGCTCCCACGACATGGTCGTCAATGATGTATTTATACCAGAAGAATGGACGTTCGTTCGTGGCGGCAAACCCAATATCGAATCCGATTTCTTTGCATATCCAAGCCTGTCATTTGCCGCCCAGGTTCTGTCTGTCACTACGGCTGGCCTGGCTCGGGAAGCACTTGACGTGGTTCAGGCCATGGCTGCCGGACGTAAATCGGTGACCGGTGCACCGAATCTGGGTGAGCGTGAATATGTCCAGATTGAAGTTGCCAAGGCCGAAGCCAAATTGCGCTCTTCACGAGCCTTTTTCTATGAAGTGACGGAAGACACCTGGGAGACCATCCAGCGGGGTGAAAAGCCGTCCCGTGAACAGGTCAGCCTGATCCGTCTGGCAACCAGTCACCTGACCCATGAATGTGCCGAGGCAGTTCGTATTGCCTATCAGGTGGCAGGCATGACCAGCACCTATACCGATCACCCGTTATCACGCATTTTGCGGGATTCGATGATGGCGACTCAACACGCCTTTATGGGCGCAATTACTTTCCGTAATGCCGGTGCCATTTTCTTCGGACACGACCCGTATCCGGGTTATTTGTAACACCTGTTAGAACATCGTAACCGACTGAATTAACCGCCAGGAGCTACACATTATGAGTGATAAAAAACCCCTCCGCGTACTGTTTTGCATGGGTATCAACCAGAATTTCATGGATGCCCCCAGAGAAGAGCAACTCGATGTTTGGGCTGCCTTTGGTGAAATGTGGAACGGCATTCATGACATGGATGGTGTGACCGTGATCGGCAACATGGACGACGACCAAAGCATGGTTGGCCCATCATCCGGCTACCCATGGACAACCTACCTGATGGCCGATGTGGCTGATTATGACACCGTCGTTGCCTGCTGCAACCTGTTCCGCAGCACCGCTGTTGGCGAGACGCCTTACAAACTGTGGCGTTACGCCAAAGTGGAAGCGCGTACCGGTCGTGAACTGATCGTACAACGCAGCTGAGGTCGCCGGAATGAATGAAATTGACGTGTTGAAAGAGCGTTTGCAGGCACTGGAAAGCGAGCGAGATATCCGGGCTTGCATCAACCGCTATATGGCGCTGTGTGATGAGTTGTCGTTGCAGACCCCAATGGATGAGCTGGGTGACCTGTTCACTGAAGACGCTGTTTGGGAAGGCAAAGGCAAGCGTTACGCCAATAGCTTTGGTGGTTTTCAGGGCCGTGATGCCATCGTAACCATGCTGGGAAGTTACGCTTCCGAGCCGCCGCATTTTGCTCTTAACGTTCATTTCCTGACTTCCGAGCTGATCGTGGTGGAGCGTGATCATGCGCATGCCAGCTGGAACATGCTGCAAACCTCCACTTTTGCCAGCGGCGCATCGCACCTTAACAGTGCCCGCCTGGATGTGCGTTTTAAACAGCAAGAAGGGCGTTGGCGCATCGCCCATTTCCAGACAGAGAATCTGTTCAGCCGACCGGTGGATCATTGGCAAAGCGACGAGCCGCTGCCAGTGCCGGAAAAATAACCCGGCCATGACCGCAGCTATAACGACCACGCAACCGGCAATAGAACCGTGCGCCACACCGGCCAACAACCAGAGATGACGACAATGAGTGAATTGATTGAACTACAAGATATCAGCCTGAAAGCGGCAGATATGGTCGAAGAAGGACGTGTCCACAAGTCACTGTACTCCGACCCGGAAATATTCGAAGAAGAGCTGGATAAAGTATTTAACAACACCTGGGTGTTTGTTGGCCACGAAAGTGAAGTGCCGGATTCGGGCAGCTTCAAAACCTCGTTTGTTGGTCGTCATCCGGTGATTCTGACCCGCGATCGCAAAGGCAACCTGCACGTGCTGCAAAACCGCTGTCGCCACCGCGGTGCCACTGTGTGTGAAGGCCGCAAAGGCAAAACCAAGGCGTTGACCTGTCCATATCATGGTTGGGGTTATGGCCTGGACGGTTCACTGCGGGCACTGCCAAAACCTGAAGAATACGACGGCGTTTTCGACAAAAAAGACATGTCGCTGGAAAGCCTGCGCTTTGAAACCTATCAGGGCATGGTGTTTGCCACCTTCAAGGACGACATTGAGCCGCTGGTGGATTTCCTTGGTGGCGCCAAAAAATGGATCGACCTGTTTGCCAAACAAGGCGGCGGTTATCCAATGAAAGTCCTGGGAGAACACCGTTTCAACTTCCCGGGTAACTGGAAAATCCAGCTCGAAAATACCACCGATGCGTACCACTTCCCGATTGTACACAAGTCTTTCGTCAGCTCTCTGGACGATGCAACAGCCGATATTTTCGACTTCCTGGATGGTGAGGGTTTTGTGGAAGACCTCGGCCATGGTCACAGCGTGATGGTGATGATCCCTGAACTGGTGGATCTTGAAGCCGACCTGGATCAGCCAATTCCTGCCCGTTTCGAAGCTCTGGCAGCGGAGCTTCGTGAAGAAGGCAAATCCGAAGATGAAGTGAAAAAACTGGTGCGTGCAGCACACGGTACCGGCTTCAACCTCAACCTGTTCCCGAACGTGTCGTGCTCCATGGCGTTTTTCCGCGTCCTGCGTCCTGTCAGTGTGGGCGAGACCGAAATCCAGCACGTTGCACTGGGTGGTGAAGGTGCCCCTCAGGCGTTTAACCGCAAACGCATGCGCTTGCACGAACACTTTCAAGGCCCGATGGGCTTTGGTACGCCAGATGATGGCGAAGCATGGGAGCGGGTACAGAAGGGCTCTCAGTCCGGTAAAGATGGCTGGATTCTGGTGAACCGGGGCATGACCAGGCTGCGGACTTCGGTTGATGGTAACCCACAAGGTGCCGTCTGCTCTGAAACCGGTATGCGTGGTGCGTATCAGCAATACAAGAAAATGATGGCTGCTGGCAGCACAACCAACACTGCGCCGGCAGAGGAGAAGTAAGCGATGAAATCCAATACCGAATTACTCGCCAAAGTCACCGAGTTTATTGGCTACGAAGCCGACCTGCTGGATCACAAAGGCTATCAGGAGTGGTTGTCGCTGTGGACGGACAGCGGTCTGTATATCGTTCCGACCGATCTGAATGAAGCCGACTACCTCAATACCCTGAACCTGGCGCTGGATGATGCGGACATGCGCCGTATGCGAGTCGCGCGCCTGATTAATGGTGAATCGGTTTCTGCTGATTCCGTGGGTTACACCGTTCGTATGATGTCCCGTATTCGTGTACTGGAAGCCAGCGATGACGTTGTGGTTGTCCGTTGTGCCATGACGCTGAACGAGCTGCGCCACGGCAAGTTGGTGACTTATCCAGCCAATATTGAATACCGCCTGGTTCCGACGGATGAAGGCTTTCTGGTTGATCGGAAAGTGGTGAAATTGCTGCATGCCGACGGCTTCTTGCGCACGGTCAGCTTTATTTTCTAACGGCTGTCAGGGCGGCATGCCGCCCTGATTGCGTTTGATGCCGTTAAAGCTGTTAAAGCCGTTAAAAGCCATTTGAGAACCGTGTGACAGTCGCTTGTAAACAAGCAACCAACCGACAGTAACAAGCAGTATCGAGGAGAAATTCATGACCGTATCAACACAGGTAGCACTGGTCACTGGCGCCGCGCAGGGGCTGGGCAACCACATCGCCAGGCGTCTGCATGGCGCGGGTTACAACGTCGTTTTGAGTGATATCAACCTGGATGCCGCTCAAGCCGCCGCCCGCGAACTGGATGCCAGTGGCGATACCGCCATGGCGGTTGTTCTCAATGTGGCCAACAAAGGCGACTTCGAGAGTGCCCTGGCTGCCGTACTGGAGCAGTGGGGTGCCTTGCACGTGCTGGTAAACAATGCCGCCGTGACCCGGGCGACGCCGGTGATGGATATCTCTCTCGAAGAATTTAATGAGGTCGTCAATATCAACCTCGGCGGCACCTTTGCCGGTTGTCAGGTGATTGGCGGTTATATGGCCAGCCAGGGTTATGGGCGCGTGATCAATATGTCGTCGCTGGCCGGGCAAAACGGCGGCACCTCAACCGGCGCCCATTATGCCGCGTCCAAGGGCGGCATCCTGACCCTGACCAAGGTGTTTGCCAAAGAGCTTGCTGCTGGCGGCGTCACCGTTAATGCCATTGCGCCAGGGCCGATCGATTCACCCATGGTGAAGGCGCTGGTGCCTGCTGAGCGCTTGCCTGGCCTGCTGGCCAATATTCCGGCGGGCAAGCTTGGTGATGCTGACTTTATTGGTGACATGGTCGTGCAGCTGGCACGCCCCGAAGCCTATTTCACCACGGGAACGACCTGGGATGTGAACGGTGGCCTGTTTATGCGGTAGTCGCCAGGCGCTGATTCCGGTCAGCGCCACGGCGCCGCATAAATCCGCACGATCACCCGATTCAGCCCGCCACTTTGTGGCTGCACAGTAGAAGAAACGCCGGTATTGACCGGATGGAGATAGCGTATGACAGACGAACTCTTGACCGTCGTGGTTCGCAAGCGCGAACAACACGCCGCAGGCGTAGTTGCCCTGGAGCTGGTCGACCCGCAAGGCCAGCCATTACCGGCGTTTGAAGCCGGTGCCCATATTGACCTGCACCTGGGTGATAACCTGATTCGTCAGTATTCCCTGTGTAATGACCCGGCCGACAACAGTGCGTATCGCGTTGGTGTCTTGAAAGACCCGAATTCCCGCGGTGGTTCGATCGCCGTTCACGAACGGTTGCTGGAAGGCACCGAGCTGCAAATCAGCGCGCCTCGCAACCTGTTCCCGTTGGCGGCTACCGACGGTCGTTCGATTCTTGTTGGTGGTGGTATCGGTGTGACGCCGATGATCGCCATGGCGTATGCCCTGCACGCCGCAGGCAAGCCGTTTGATTTGTGGTATTGCGGTCGCTCGCGCAGTAGTTGTGCCTTTGTTGATGATCTGCTGAATAGCGTTTTTGCCGATCGGGTGCACCTGCATTTTGACGATGAACACGACGGTGCCGGTGTCGATCTGGATCGGGTGTTTGATGATGCCGATGACAGTAGCCATATGTACACCTGTGGCCCTGCCGGGTTTATGGAATGGGTGATGGCCAGTGCCACCAGCAAAGGCTTTGCCGACGAACGCATTCACAAGGAATTTTTCCAGGTCGAGGTTGAAACCGGTGGCAGCAGCTTTGAAGTATATGCCGAAGCCAGTGACATCACCGTGACTGTTGGCGAAAACCAGAGCATCGCCCAGGCACTGACCGAAGCCGGTCTGAAGGTCAGGGTATCGTGTGAGCAAGGTACCTGTGGCACCTGTTTGTGCGATGTCATCGAAGGCATTCCGGATCACCGCGATGTGTTCCTGACCGACGAAGAAAAAGAGGACAACGACCAGATGCTGCTGTGTTGTTCGCGCGCTAAATCCCCACGTCTAGTACTCGACATCTAACTACCATTAGAGGAGCCATACCATGGTCGATATTCAATTATTCCGCAATGGCATGTCGTTGCTGGGTGGAGCTGTCACCGTCATCACTACCGATGGTGACGCCGGGCGCTTCGGCTTTACCGCCACCGCCGTCAGCAGTGTCACCGATGAGCCACCGACCTTGCTGGTTTGCATGAACCGCAATTCCTACGCTCATGAACATTTCAAAACCAATAAGACGTTGTGCGTCAACGTGCTGACCGGCGAGCACCAGGGGGTTTCCTGGGATTTTGCCAACCGCGAACTGACCAGCGAAGAGCGTTTTGCCAAGCACCGCTGGAGCTGTCTGAAAACCGGTGCTCCGGCACTGGATGAAGCGCTGGTGAACTTCGATTGCGTGATCCATGAGAGCCATGAAATGGGCTCCCACACCGTATTTTATTGCCGCATTGCTGATGTACGCATCGGTAATGCAGATGACGGTCTGGTGTATTTCAACCGGGCTTACCATTGCTTGAATGACAAATCGGTTGCGTCTTGAGTGTACGTGACCTTGCGATTTTTTGTGCAGTAATCGAGTAACCCATAACAAGAACGCGGCAGGGATTTGACCGCGTCGGCAACAGGGGGGCGACAGAGCGCAAGACGTTCTGTTACCAGGCGAGTAAGGCCGGTTTCTTCACCGCAAGGGAAGGAGTGGCCGGTACAACCACACGCCAGCAGTCACTGGTACTCAATGAAAAGCAGAAGGGAACATATAATGAAACAAAGCAATCTGTGTAAAGTCGGAATCGTACTGTCAGCCGTGACGGGATTGGCTCTGCCAACCACCGCTCTGGCGGATTTTGTTGCGGACAGCACCGTTAAACTGGACCTGAAAAACTTTTATCTGACTCGTAGCTACGATACTGACGCTGACGACGTGGGTAGCTGGTCTCAAAGTGGCGACCTGCAGTTCACTTCCGGTTACACCGACACTACCATTCAGGTGGGTCTGGATGCGTCTTCCCAGTTGGCCTATATCATGAGTGCCGATGGTGACGATGGTTCTGTGCCTATCCACGCTGACGGTGAAGCACCAGACACTTATGGTCGTACCGGTGCCACGTTCAAGGCCAAATACTCCAAAAGCGAACTGACTATTGGTGATCATCGTCCGCATCTGCCGATCGCCTGGGATGACACCAGCCGTCAGCTGGATACCATCTATGAAGGTGCGATGCTGCAGTCCAGGGAGATTGACGGACTGACGTTGACCGCTGGTCGTTACTGGTCTGTGGTAACCCGTGAGTCGTCCGACAAGGAAGGCATGTCCATTTTCTTTGGTAACGATGAAGAACGTTCCGATGGCCTGGACTTTTTTGGTGCCAGCTATGACGTTAACAAAGCGTTGAACGTGACCTACTTTCTGGGGACGTTGAACGACTACTACAAGCAACAGTACGCTGGCCTGACCTACAAAACCCGCTTCGGCGATGTGGGTTCGCGCACCGACGTGCGTTTGTTCCGCGTCAGCGATGACGGTGAAGCCCGCAATGGCGAATACGATACCCAGGCATTTGGTGTACGTGAGTCGTTGAGCATGGGTAATCACGCGGTGATGATTAACTATCAGAAGATGAACAACGACAAGTTCTTCCCAACCCTGAATGGTTATATCCCGCAGCCTTATCTGGTGCAGTGGTCAAATCTGGCGTTTGTTCGTCCAGACGAAAAATCCCTTGGTTTGGTGTACATGTATAACGCCAAAGACACCTTGCCAGGCCTGAAAGTGTTCGCCCGTATGATCAAGGGTACGGACATTGATGTGGGCGATTTGACGGATGAAAATGAAACCGAGAAAAACCTGTACGTGACCTACAGCCTGCAGGAAGGTGCATTCAAAGGACTGACGTTTGATGTACGCGGTATCTTTATCGATCGCAGCTTTGCCGCTGGATACGATGAGTATCGGGTAACCACTACCTATACTGTTAACTTCTGAGCCTTGATGCCGGGCTGGCTGTGATTGCCACAGACAGTCCGGCAGTGGCGAACCACTATGGCTATATCAATAACAAGGCGACTGAGCCTGGCTATCACGCTGCTGGGATGTTTGGTGTTGTATGCGACCAGCGTCCGGGCGGCAGTTTCTTCTCATGTCATAACGTTTACGACCGTGACCATGTCCGACCAGCAATTGTTGCGGGGCAAGGGCGGCGAGCAGGCCGGTATCGTCGGTGCTTTAAGACTGCCACCAGGTGACAACAATCCGGTGGTGATCCTGCTGTACGGTGCCAGTGGCTATACCTACGAACTGCAAGACTGGGTTGAGTTACTGAATCAACGGGGTATCGGCACCTTCATGGTCGACAGTACCAACGGCCGGATTGAATCCACCAGCAGTCTGCGGCGGATGGCGCTGATTCGGGATGCCTACGCGGCGCTGGCACAGCTGGCAAAATATCCGGGTATTGACCCCAAACGTATCGGACTGATTGGCTTTACGCAGTCCGGGCAGGCGACCCTGTACGCAGGCATGGAACGGATGCAATCCTTGTACGGACAGGCGGGCTTGTCGTTTGCTGCCATTGCGGCGTTTTATCCTGATTGCAGTTTTCAATATCGTGAAGATGACAAGCTGATACAGGCACCAATCCGGATTTACCACGGTGCCAATGATCAGGTGAATGCGGTCGACCAGTGCCGTGATTACGTCAGTCGCAGCGCCAGTACCGGAGCCAATATCCAGATTACCAGCTATCCGGATGCCGGACATGCGTTCGACCTGGTCCACTCTGAAAAGGTTCGTAGTGGCCTGGAACGCTCATTACGGGATTGCACGATTCGGGAGGGCATCAAGGGCATCTTGCTGAATCAGGCAACGGGCCGGATGTTCCGCATGGGCGATGAGTGTGTCCAGCCATCGGGGCCGTGGGTTTATAACCCTGCTGCTGCCAGCGATGTACGGCTGAAGCTTCCGCAATTTTTCACGCAGGTCTTCGATCTTGAAGAGCCGGTGCCTGCAGTACGGGTGGCGACTCACTAGTCGCCCCGGCCAGACCAGACAGGAAGCCGACCATGCGACGGTATTACCGCGGTTATGATCCGCAACGTATTCTCAGTGTGGCCGAAATGGCCCATGTAGCCCGCCATCGGCTGCCTGGTTTTGCCTGGGAATATCTGCAAGGTGGCGCGGAAGACGAAAGCACTTTGCAATGTAACCGGAGTGCTTTTCAGCAGTACCGTTTGCACAGTAAAACATTGGTTCCGAATGACCCGCCCATATTGGCTGGCTCACTGGTTGGCTCGGCCAGCCAGCTGCCGCTGGCCATTGGCCCCAGTGGTTTTAACGGCATGTTGTGGCCCAATGCGGATGTCGAACTGGCGCGTGCAGCCACTGCGCATGGCGTGCCCTTTACGCTCAGTACGGTTGCCAACGCCTCCCTGGAGCAGGTTCGCCAGCAGGTCCCGGATGCCGATCTCTGGTTTCAACTTTATGCCTTGAAAGACCCATCGCTGGAGCAGGATTTGCTCCAGCGGGCCTTAAAAGCCGGATGCTCAACGCTGGTGGTAACCAGTGATGCCCTGGTGGTTGGTAATCGTGAGTGGGACCGGCGCAATTTTGCTTCGCCACGCCAGCTGACCCTGGCCAACAAGCTGAATGTCTTGACCCGTCCTGGCTGGTTGTGGCGGGTGATGGTGCCCGCAGGCCTGCCGACCATGGGTAATCTGAATGCCTATTTGCCGGATGGTGAGCGCACGGCATTGGGTGCCATGCAGTTTATCGCCGAGCAACTGGATACCCGACTGGACTGGCAGCGGTTGGCGGCGATTCGTGCCAACTGGCCCGGCAAGATGATTCTGAAAGGCGTGCTGCATCCAGACGATGCGCGGATGGCAATCAGCCTCGGTCTGGATGGGGTGGTCGTCAGCAATCATGGTGGCCGCCAGCTTGATGGGGCAAGCAGCAGTCTGGACGCTCTGGCGCGTATTGCACCGGTTGTTGATGGTCGTATCAGTCTGTTGCTGGACGGTGGGGTACGGCGTGGCACCGATATTATCAAAGCGCTGGCGTTAGGGGCTGAAGGCGTTTTGCTGGCTCGTACCACCTTGTATGGCGTGGCAGCTTATGGGGGTGCCGGGGTGGATCGGGTCTTGACGATTGTTCAGGAAGAACTCGGGCGATCGCTGAACCTGATGGGATGCCGGGGCATTACGTCTCTGGATCGTCGCTGGTTACTGGCACAAGGTGATTCGCAGTAAAGGACAATCTGAGCCATCCGACCCTTGCCGGGCGTAAACATGGCGTCTTGCCATACCGGTAGGGAACGTCTGTGCCAGACTGGAGCCATAATAAAAAAACAGAGAAGCATAGGTTATGACTGCAACAGCAATACTGCTTATTGGTGCCATTTGGTTGGTTTTTTTTATTGGTTTTACCGGCTTTTTCCGGCTGCCTTGTTATCAGGAAGCATCGCGGGATACCCCTGCGTTAAGACGCAAGCATGCCCGCTAAAAAAACTCGGGCGCATGGCTGCTGGTGTCCTGAGCGATATTGGCGGCTTGCAGTGACAGTTGCCGATATTCCCGTGGCGAGATGCCGCGTTCCCGCTTGAAAGCACGTGAAAACTGCGACACATCTGAAAACCCCCATTTGAAGGCAATATCCGTGATCGACAGGGCATCGTTGCCAGGCCATTCCAGTTCGGCGCTGCAGCGGTCGAGTCGCAAGGTCAGGATGCGGTGGGCAATACTTTGACCCTCGGACTCAAACAGCCGGTAGAGGGTGCGGCGGGAAATATGCATTTCATCGGCCAGCCGTTCCGGTGACAAACGATGATCTTGCAGGAGCCGTACAATATGCTGTTCCGCCAGTGCCCGCAAAGATGAAGGGGCTTGTTCGTGCAGGTTTAGTGCCGGTTGCAGCAAGGAGGCCAGCGCCTGTTGTAACGCCATACCTTCGCTGTCTGCTGCACCAAAATGAGTATTTGAGTAACGTAATTGCTGCATCATATTGCGTAACATTTGTGTGCTGATGCCGTTGGAGGACAGCTTGTGAAAGGGCTGTTTGCCCGGTAAAAGGTTCTGCACCAGTGTGCGTGGCAAATGCACCGACGTTTGCTGGATCAGCCCTTGTGGCAGCATGTTGAAGCGCCAGGAAGAGTCAATCAGAACGATTTCTCCAGGCTTCAGGGCCAGCTCTTCACCGTTGCAGGCGCTGAACCCCATGACGCCCCCGGTCTGCAGGATCAAAAAGCAGTAGCGATCGTCCTGGGTGGCTTTATAGCCGCGTTCAACGCGATGGGCGTTGGTTTCTATATGGGCGACTTCAAGTCCGCCGAGATTGCTTAGTTGGATACTGCCCCAAAAAGGAATATGGCGCTGGGGGTGGGTCGAAAAATTGCCGCAAATTGCGTGTACAGAAGATTCCCAATGCGCGAGGTCAGACTGTGGATGCATGCAAAATCTCACTTCTTAAAACTTGAATATTCAATTAAAAAAGCAAGAATTGAACCAGTCTGCTCAAAACCCGAGACAGTGGCTACAGGAAATGAAAACAGCGACTTCTGCAGGCAGCTGTCTGGCAAGCCGGGAGGCTGGATCAGGGGGCAGATATGGCGCGGAAGGTATAAGCATGGACAGTATGGGCGCGCAGGCCGGTGTTGGTCTCATCTGCGCCTGACAGGGAATCATGGGAGAGACCAGCACCGGGATCAGAACTTAATACGCCATAATGACCGATTTGGTTTCTGTGTACTCATCGATAAACGCACTGCCAAATTCACGGCCAATACCGGAGTGTTTGACGCCACCAAAAGGCACCGCAGGGTCCACCATGGTATGCAGATTGACCCAGACAGTGCCGGACTCAATTTGTGGAATCATACGCATGGTGGCCGACAGATTGTTGGTCCACAAGCTGGTGCCGAGGCCGTAAGGGGTGTTGTTGATCAGACTGATCAGTTCATCTTCTTCTTCATACGCCATAAAGCTGAGGATAGGCCCGAAGGTTTCTTCCTGCATCAGGGTGTCGTTGGCGCTATTGACTTGCACAATGGTGGGCTGAACAAAATACCCCTTGCCATTGACCGGCCCTGGTACCGCCTTGCCACCGGTCAGAATGCGGCTTTCCTGGTTGGCGATGTCGAGGTAATGACATACTTTTTCGTATTGTGGCTTGTTGGAAATCGGGCCAAAAACCACTTGTTCATCCAGGGGTGATCCCATCGGTGCCGCACTGAGTGCGCCACCGAGTTTGGCGGTCAGTTCATCCAGTCGCGAGGCGTGGACGTACACACGTTCTGGCGCAGCACAAACCTGGCCCTGGTGAATGTAGCCGGTTTGCAGCAAACCACCGACTGCACGGTCGATATCCGCATCTTTTAATAGCGCGGCGGTGTTTTTGCCCCCCAGTTCCAGGGTGCAACGGGTCAGGTCGGCTGCTGCTGTCAGATTCACTTTTTTGCCCGTTGGTACCGAACCGGTAAAGGACACCTTGGCGATATCCGGGTGTTGGATCAGCTGCGCACCAACATCCCCTTTGCCATTAATCACGTTCAGCGTGCCATCCGGCAAGCCCGCTTCTTTGGCCAGTTCGGCCAGACGCAGACAGGTGAGTGGCGTAAATTCACTGGGTTTCAACACCACGGTGCAACCACAGGCCAGCGCCGCGCCGAGTTTCCAGACGGCAATCATCAGCGGGAAGTTCCACGGCACAATGGCGGCTACCACTCCGATGGGTTCGCGTCGGGTAAAGGCGCTGTACTGCTCTCCGGCCATGGACGGGAACGAAGGTTGTAGCGTGTCGCCAGTGATTTTGGTGGTCCAGCCAGCGTAATAACGCAGGAAAATGGCGCTTTGCTGGGCTTCAAACATCCGTGACAGGTTGATTGATTTACCACTGGACAAGGTTTCCAGCTGCGCAATCTGTTCGGCATTGGCTTCGATCAGATCAGCCAGTTTGTTCAATAGCTGGCCGCGAGCGTAGGGATTGAAGTTGGCCCAGGTGCTTTTGAAACAGGCCTTGGCATTGTCGACCGCCTGGTTCAGCTGGTCGGTCGAGGCGCTGGTGACTTGGCCAATAACCTGCTCGGTTGCCGGGTTGGTAATATCAATGACTTCTGTACCGGCGGCAGGCGCCACGGCGCTACCATCGATGAACTGTCCGTGTTGACGTTCCAGAAAGGCGAGGGTTTCTGGCAGCAGTTGAATATCAGACATGGGCGGGTTCCTTTTTTGTACTTGGAGTAGTGAGCTGGCTGGTGGTCGTGGCAAGGATCTGGCCGGGGTTCAGAATCAGATCGGCACCACGTTCACCTATCATCATGGCAACGGCGTTGGTGTTGCCGCTGGGCACTTGCGGGCAAATCGACATATCGATCACACGTAAGTTGGGAACGCCGTGAACACGCAGTTCCAGATCGACAACGGCGTCTTGCGGGTTGGTGCCCAGCTTGCAGGTACCCCCTGGGTGATAGACCGTCTTGATGTTTTTGCGGACAAAGTTTTCAAGCCCCTTGTCGTCGTCAATGGCAATGTTGTCGGGTTCGATCACGCGTTTGATCAGGCGCTTGAGTGCCGGTTGTTCCATGGCTTTTAGTGCGACCTTGACGGCGCGAACCTGATTTTTCAGATCGTCCGGGTGCGATAACACCTGGGCGTCAATCTCGACCAGATCGCTGGGGTTACTGCTGGCAAGGCGTACTTCGCCCCGGGATTTGGAGCGCAGATGACCCACCTTGATAGAGACACCATGGGCTTCGGCTTCTGGTTTTTCTCCGGGTGTGTTATCGAAGTTGTCGAGCAGTGGCAAAAAGTGGAATTGCACATCCGGGCGACCTACGCCTTCGGAGTCGATAAACGCGCCACCTTCCAGAATGTTGGACGTCATCAAGCCAGAGCGGGTCCAGAGCCACTGCAGCATGTGCTTGATGGCAGAAGGCCCCTTGTCTTCTTCATAGATAGAAATCGGATCTTTGGTGGTGGCATTGATCGACATGTGCTGGTGGTCGTGGAAGTTCTTGCCAACCGGCAATTCCACCTCGGTTTTGATACCGACCTTGCTGAGGTTTTCGTTGGGGCCAATGCCAGAGAGCATCAGGATTTTAGGGCTGCCAAACGCACCGGCGCTGATAATCACTTCTTTTTTGGCATTTGCTGTTTGTGCCGCGCCACCCTTGATTGAGTAGGTCACACCGCTGGCGCGGTTGCCAATCACGCTGTTGGTCAGGTTAACCTTGTGGACCAGTGCGTGGGTTTCGACCTTGAGCCGCGGGTTGTCCTTGACGCTTTTCAGGTAGGTTTGTGAGGTGCTTTGGCGCTCGCCATTCTTGATGTTGGTCTGGTAAAAACCGGTGCCTTCCTGGGATGCGCCGTTAAAATCGTTGGTATACGGCAGGCCCATTTGTTCGCAAGCACGGATACAGGCCTGGGTCAGCGGATGACGGTAGCGGTTTTCGCCAATATGCACCGGGCCGGTTTCGCCATGATACCGGTCACCCAGGCTTTCGTTGGCTTCGCCTTTGCGGAAGTAGGGCAGTACATCGGTGTAGCCCCAGCCGGTGCAACCCCACTGGGTTGCCCAGTCATCGTAGTCCTGATGCTGGCCGCGAATGTAGATCATGCCATTCACCGAGCTGCCTCCACCCAGTACTTTACCCTGGGCGATTAACATTTGCCGATTGTCGCAATGCTCTTGCGGCAAAGTCATGTAAGGCCATGATTTTTGCTGGAAAACTTTCACCACAGTGGCTGGGATTTTGTGAAACATGCTGTCGTCTTTTTCACCGGCTTCCAGCAGCAGTACGCTTTGGCCAGCTTCAATCAGTCGGGTGGCCAGTATGCAACCGGCCGATCCGGCTCCGGCGATGATGTAGTCGTATTCAGTAGCAGACATGAGTCCCTCGATCATTTGCTGATGATTCTTATGAAGAGACCGGGTGGTTTCTTCATGGCTGCATTGATTAAACGCTGTTGGGCTGTTGCGGTTCTTGGCACCCAGTGCCGTGTATGCGCTGGTTTGTGTCATGGCGACGGCATTATCCGGCATTGGCTGAGATTGGCTGAGATTGGCGGAATCGATGTCGCAGGTATTGGGTGTGAGTGGTGCGAGTGGTGCGAGTGGTGTATCAGGCATTTGACGTACCTGGTTTGAACGTCGTTATTGTGGAAGGCGCTATGACCAGGGTCGGGACGTGTTCGGCCTGCTGTTCCGGCGCTCTGAAATTCCACGCCACCGTGTATGATGGCGGGCAATGCGATATATCAGTTCTGGAGTAAGACAATGGACGCAAGTTTCTGGCATGCAAAATGGGAGCGCGGCGAAATTGGTTTCCACCAAAATGAGACCAACCCGGTGCTGGTCAAATACTACGAGCGGTTGGCACTAAAGGAAGGGCAGCGGGTATTTCTGCCTTTGTGTGGCAAAACACTGGATATTGGCTGGCTGCTGGGGCAGGGCGTGCAGGTTGCCGGTGCCGAGTTAAACGAAAGCGCGATTCAGGCCTTGTTTGCAGAGCTGGGAGTGACGCCAGAGATTCGTCAGATCGGGCCTTTGTTGCAGTATCAGGCCGATGGCCTGGATATTTTTGTGGGGGATATCTTTGACCTCAGTGCCGAGGTACTGGGCGAGGTGGATGCCATCTATGACCGCGCAGCACTGGTGGCGTTAC
The DNA here is from genome assembly GCF_030689165.1 of Oceanobacter sp. 4_MG-2023. NCBI lineage: Bacteria > Pseudomonadati > Pseudomonadota > Gammaproteobacteria > Oceanospirillales > Oceanospirillaceae > Oceanobacter > Oceanobacter sp. 4_MG-2023. The sequence goes on from NZ_JAUYVV010000002.1 coordinate 111,092, forward strand.
CGCCGGCGTTGCGCCAGCGTTACAGTGAGCACCTGCGTCAGTTGACGGATACGGCCAGGCAGTTACTGGTGAGCTACGAATACGATCAGGAAAAAAGAAAAGGCCCGCCATTCTCTGTGCCTCGTGCAGAACTGCATCAGCATTACGACCAGGATTATCGACTGCTGTTGCTGGAAACCGAAGAGATTGACGGCGTTATGAAAAACCGGCTGAGTGCAACAGAGTCTGTGTGGATATTACAGCCCCTGTCTTGATCCGCGGTGTTCTGACCACTGGCTATAACTGGCTCTGGCTACATTACATGGAGAGTGCAGGAGGGCTAGGCTCAGGCAGGGGAGTCGGATAACAGGTCATAGACAACCCCAAAATCCGGCAAGTTTTCCAGCTTGAGCGGGCGTATTGCGCCCATCCAGATAGCCCTGTCCCGGTGATCGATCAGGTCTTGTCCGGTAATCGGGTGAATAAACACCGTCAGGCCCTGGCGGTTCAGGCTCAAAAAGCCAAGGACATCGGCAATCAGATCATGGCCAAAAGCCAGCTGGCAGCTCCAGTCCGGGTGTGGGCCAACGGCTTTTTCATGCATGCGACCCTGCTGGATACCCGGCAATGCTTCCGTCAGAGCCTGACACAGCTCGCGGGCTTGCCCTTGGGTTGCGGCATCAAAATAGACATGGGCATGCCAGCCCTTGATATGGCGAGTATCGATCCAGTGAGTCACGTCGAATTCCTGTTGTACAGCCCGGACAACGGGCATTAAGAAAAGACACCTTGGGCAAGTGCAGCCGGGTGCCGTGTTGGTTTATGGCGGTAAAGGTTGATATTGTAGCGCTTTTTGGTCGGGTCAAACGATGGTCAGTCTTGGCTGGTCTCGTAAGCGGAGTAGCCTGAAACCTTACCGCACCGGCTTTGCCACCGATTATCTGACACAGGGCTCCATCGCGTTTATGAAAACCCAATTACGAAAACTGTTTGCCCCGCTTCTGAATCTGTTTGAAAAAGGAACCGGTGAATACGCCTATAAACCTTCCTTCCGTAAAATTCTGCTGGCCGTTGGCTGCCTGTTTCTGGTGATTTCCAGCGGTTCGTTATACGTTGCCATCAGGGCGGCAATCTGGGGTGGCTTGTTGCCAGGAATCGTTTTTTTCACCGTTAGCATTGTGTGCCTGATTGTCGGCTTTTTGGGCAGTGACCGGGCAGTGGCGCAGATCTGGAAGAGTAAATAAGGCGGCTTGGGTAAATGTAAATTGCCCTGAAGGGGGCATCTATTTAATCCTGCACGGCTCTGCGCAAGTGTTGCCGTTGTTCAGGGCAAGGCGACGAATGCAGCGAAATGACAATACACCGGTGGTCAGCTGGGTGGATCAGGAGACATGAGGTTCTGCTGAACATAAATCAGCCCCTCAGATGAGGGGCTGATTGTCGGGTTGCATTATTTGCCGGTGGGCTGATCTCAGCCTGCCATTTCTCCCCGCAGTTTTTCGCCCAGGTTCTTAGGCATCAGCGAGAAATACAGCAGCGGGATTACGATCAGCGTCAACAGGGTAGAGACCATGATGCCGAAGATCAGTGAGATCGCCAGGCCGTTAAAGATCGGGTCATCCAGAATAAAGAATGCCCCGATCATGGCTGCGACAGCGGTCAGTACAATCGGCCGGGAGCGCACGGCTGCGGCAGTTACAACGGCTTCTTCAAAGCGCATTCCTTCTTCTAGTTGCTGATTGATAAAGTCGACCAGCAAGATGGAGTTCCGCACGATAATCCCTGCCAGGGCGATCATGCCGATCATGGAGGTGGCGGTGAACTGGGCACCAAACAGGGCGTGCCCCGGCATAACACCAATCACCGTCAGTGGAATCGGAGCCATAATAATCAACGGCACCAGGTAGCTGCGGAACTGACCGACCACCAGCAGGTAAATCAGAATCATGCCGACACCATAGGCAATCCCCATATCGCGGAAGGTTTCGTAAGTGATTTGCCACTCGCCGTCCCATTTCATGCTGATATCGTCAGTCAGCGGTGGTTGCTGAATAAACCATTGTTGCCAGTTGAGTCCGGCGTCTTCCATGCCAAACGAGATACCAAACAGGCCGTACAGCGGGCTGTCGAGTTCTCCGGCCATATCCGCAGTGACAAAAACGACCGGTTGCAGGTTTTTATGGTAGATGGTTTTGTCGGCGATGGTTTTACGAATGCTGACTAGGTCAGCCAGTGAAACCAGGCTGCCATCGGCGGCTTTCACTTTCATCACCAGCAGCTGGTTCAGGCCCACTTTGTCGCCTTCGTTCAGTTCAAGACGAATGGGGAGCGGGTATTTGCTGTTGGCACTGGAGAGATCTCCTTCTTCAGTGTGGGTGTGTAAATAGCTGACATCCTCGCCACCCAATGCGGTGTTGATGGCCTGGACGATGCTGGCTTGTGCGACTCCCAGCATGGCGGCGCGCTGGCGATCGATACGAATGATCCACTGTTGTTGGTCGGCTTCAATGTAGTCATCAACATCGACGATATCGGCCGTGGTTTCAAACTGGCCACGCAAGGCCTTGGCGGCTTCGATCTGGCGGCTGTATTCCGGGCCATAGACTTCCGCCACAATCGGTGCCATCACGGGTGGGCCAGGTGGTACTTCGATGATTTTGACGTTGGCGTTCAGGCGCTCGCCAATGACTTGCAGCGGTTCTCGTACGGACAGGGCAATGTCATGGCTTTTACGGTCACGATGGTGCTTGTCGACCAGGTTGACCTGGATATCGCCCTGGTTAGGCAAGCTGCGCAAGTAATACTGGCGTATCAGTCCGTTGAAGTTAATGGGGGCTGCGGTACCGGCATACAGTTGTACATCGCGGATTTCTTCCACGGTCATTAATTCATCGGCGAGGGCATCGAGAACCATCAGGGTTTCTTCAACCGGGGTGCCTTCAGGCATATCGACGACAACCTGGAATTCTGACTTGTTGTCGAATGGCAGCATTTTCAAGACCACCAGTTCTGTGGCGGGCAAGGCAACGGCGACAACAATCAGGCCGGTAATCCCCACAAATAACAGAATACGTTTTTTGACTGCGCCAGCGCCTTGCAGGAAGGGTGACATCAGGGCATGGAAAAACCGCTGCAGCTTTGAATCGGCAGGGGCTTCATCAGCCGATGTGCTGTCGGGTAAATGGCGTTTGAGCAGTTTGTAGGATAACCAGGGTGTAACCACAAACGCCACCACCAGGGAAATCAGCATACCGGTTGAGGCGTTGATCGGGATTGGGCTCATATAAGGCCCCATCAGGCCGGTTACAAACGCCATGGGCATAAGAGCCGCGATCACAGTAAAGGTGGCGAGAATGGTTGGCCCACCAACTTCGTCGACCGCAATCGGGATTACGTCCAGCAGTTTTTTGCCGCCCAGATGCAGGTGTCGATGGATGTTTTCGACCACCACAATGGCGTCGTCCACCAGAATACCGATGGAGAAAATCAGCGCGAACAGGGATACCCGGTTGAGCGTAAAGCCCCATACCCAGCTGGCAAACAGCGTGATGGCCAGAGTGATAAAAATAGCACCACCAACAATGATGGCCTCGCGCCAGCCCATGGTTGCCAATACCAGAACCACCACGGCAGTGGTTGCAAACAGGAGTTTGGCGATCAGCTTGTCGGATTTGTCTTTGGCTGTGATGCCATAGTCACGGGTGATATCGGCGTTGATATTGTCGGGAATAACGCGCTGTTTGAGGTCGATCAGGCGTTGTTCGACGGATTGGGTGATGTCGACCGCATTGGTGCCAGGCTGTTTGGCAATCGCAATGGTAACGGCTACCTGACTGTGAGTGTTGCCGAGGTCGCGATGCATGACAAATTGTTCCGGAACGTCGGCACCCTGGTGAATGTCGGCGATATCGGCGAGATAGACCAGCCCGGTCTCGGTTTTGCCAACAACCAACTGTCCGAGGTCGGTACTGTGCTGCAAAAATGCTCCGGCCTGGATTTGAATCACTTCGTTGTTTTGTACCAGAGGCAGGCGTTGACCACCGGCATTGGCGCTCATCAGGGTATTACGAACGTCGTCAAAGGCGAGGTTGTAGCCATTCATGCGAGCAGGGTCCAGCTTGACCAGCACCACATCGGAGTGGCCGCCGATGCTGTAGATGTCACGGGTGCCCGGGATGCGCTTGAGTTCGGTTTCCAGGGTATGGGCGATCTTGGTTAACTCGGCAGCAGAGACCAGAGGGTCGTCAGAAGATAAGGTGATTGCCATGATCGGGACATCATCAATCCCCATCGGTTTGATAATGGGTTGGCTGATTCCCAGGTTTTGCGGAAACCAGTCATTGTTGCTGTGGACTTTGTTATAGAGGTTGATGATGGCCGTTTCTCGCGGAACACCAACCTTGAAGGCAACGGTCAGTATGGCCTGGCCTGGTTGGCTGATGGAGAAAATATCATCGACATCCTGAATCTCAGACAAGACTTGCTCAGCGGGGATGGCGACGAGTTGCTCGACTTCACGGGCACTGGCACCCGGGTAGCTGATAAAAACGTTGGCGAAGGTAACGTCGATTTGCGGCTCTTCTTCTTTCGGGGTGATCATCACCGCAAAAAAACCGAGCAGCAGGCCAACCAGTGCCAGCAATGGCGTAATGGCTGAATTCTGGAAAGCGTGGGCGGTTTTACCGGAAATTCCCAATGGGGTGGTGTCTGCAGACATGGTCATTATTCTCCAGCGTGGTTGGAGGAGGCTTCAGCCTGTTGGGCAATCATTGCCAGCGCTGCGTAGCCATCAATGGCAATGGTGTCACCGGCACTGAGTCCTGCCAGAACTTCAGTCTCACCGTTGCTGTTGTTGCCCAGCCGTACCTGACGCATGGACAGTTGCTGATCCTTCATAACGTACACCGAGGTGACTTCGGAATGTCTGACGACGGCATCTTGTGGAATCATCAGGCCTTCTCGTTCTCCCACTGGCACTCTCACTTGTGCCCACATTCCGGGGTACCGGCTGGCGGCGCCTTCTGAAGGGAGTTCGGCCCGTAGACGCAGACTGTGATGCTGGTCATCGGCGTAGGGGTAAAGGGTGATTTTGTCGGCGTTGATATGGATCTGCTGATCATCGACCAGAACCTCAACACTGCTTTCGGCTTGACGGCTACGGAAATAACGGGCGATACGCTGGGGCAAATTGGTGACCGCTCGCAGTGGTTGTAATGCCAGGCCAGTCATCATGGGTTGCCCGGGGCTGACCAGCTCACCCACTTGTACCATACGGGCTTTGACGATGCCGGAGTAGGGGGCGGTAACACGGGTGTAGGACAATTGGGTGCGGGCCTGACGGACATTGGCGTTGGCTGCTGCAACTGCCGCCGCGGCGCTTTTGGCCTGGGCGGAGGCGCTGTCGTACTGGCCTTGGGAAATGGACCGTTGCTTCAGTAGTTGCTGGTTACGTTTGAGTAGGATCTGGGCGTCTTCATTCTGGGCTTCTGCCTTTGCCAGTTCAGCCTGTGCTTGGGCGAGCTGGGCTTTTTGCTGGGTGTTGTCGATTTCGATAAGCAACGCCCCTTTTTTGACCTGGTCGTTTACATCCACATGGACGGCCAGAATCGAGCCGCTGGTTTGTGCGGAAATGGTACTTTCGTTAACCGCTTCCAACGAGGCTTCAAAATCGTAAAACACCGGGATGCGGCTGGTTTGTAACGTACGTGTCTCCAGCGCATGGGTCGGCAGGGTGAGCAGGATAGACAGGCCAAGGCTCAACATTAAACGAGAAGGCAGCATAAGGAGCATCCTTTATTTACTGGCTGGGTTTACTGGCAGGACTCACAGACTGGTGTGAATTCCAGATTATTTATATTCCTGTATTAGAATATACTAATATATGAAATGCAATAACCAGACGCGCCCGGATGAGCTTCATTTTATTGCTCTCCTGGCTTCTGTGCGAGAAAGTCCTGACTGCTGCCTGGGTGGCAGCGGTCTGGGTGGCAGGCTATAGCCTTTATAGTAAATATTGATTTAACAGAGGTTGAGCTATCGTTATAAGCTATGAGAATACTTACCCACTATGGCCTAGCCCTGAATCGCACTCCAGAGAGTAAATCAGAGTGGCGGTCATGCCCCTTACTGCGGAGAAGCTGTTTATGAAACGTGTCACTATTTTTGGACGAGAAGGTTGTGGCTACTGTCGGCGTGCCAAAGAATTGTGTGAAATCAAAGAGCTGGACTTTAAATACATTGATATCAATGTTGAAGGTATCAGCAAGGCTGACCTGGAAAAGACCGTTGGCAAACCGGTGGATACCGTGCCCCAAATCTTTATCGGCACTGAACACGTCGGCGGCTATACTGAATTTGCGGCCTTGATCAACGCCAAGTAAATGGTAAGTCGATAGATTGCGGGTATCATGCCCCCTGAGTTCTGGCACCCTGGAACACCACAAAAAAGCCTGGTCTGGATGACCGGGCTTTTTTGTGGCCGGAATACTTCAAGGCAGAGCCACATGCGCGATGTGAAGCCATCAGAATCCGGCAGCAGTCACCATAAATCACCGTATTGGTCGCGCTGACACAGGTATAACCGGACATCCAGTTCGAGCTGGAAATAGTCTGGCTCCATATGCTGACAAAGTTGGTAGAACGCCTTGTTGTGGGCTTTTTCGCGCAGGTGAGCCAGTTCATGGACGATGATCATGCGCAGGAAGGCTTCAGGGGTGTTGCGAAACAGGGTCGAAATACGGATTTCGTGCTTGGCCTTCAGCTTGCCGCCCTGTACCCGGCTGACAAAGGTATGTAGCCCCAGAGCGTGTTCCACTACGTGGATCTTGTCGTCGTAAATCACCTTGCTGATCGGAGGTGATTTACGCATATAGCGGTGCTTGAGATCCTGCGCGTAGTCATACAGTAATCCGGCCGACGCCAGGGTGTGTGCCTGAGGGTAACGGTGTTTGAGCAAGTCGCCCAGTTTGTTTGCCTGCAGCAGCTGGCTGGCCTGGTGTTGCAGATCGGCCGAGTAGGCCGACAGATAACGTAACGAGTGGGAGGTCATAAAGCAGCAGCCAGGGTCGGTGAGAGAGTAAGTCGAGGCGGGATTGTAACAGAGAGACCAAGGTGGTTGAAAAACCGTCAGGCTAGCGACATGATGCTGAAATAAATTCATCTTTCAGGATTGTTCATGCGTCGCCTGCCTCCCTTGAATGCCTTGCGTGTCTTTGAAGCATCGGCCCGAAAATCCAGCTTTGTTGCTGCCTCCGATGAGTTGGCTGTGACGGCTTCGGCGGTCAGCCATCAAATCAAGACACTTGAAGAATATCTGGGAGTACAGCTGTTCAGTCGCAACAAGCGCAAGGTGGCACTGACCTCCGCTGGAGAGCAGTATCTGAATGGCATCAAACACGCGCTGGATGAAATCGAGGTTGCTACCCAGCGGCTGACCAATGGCCACGAAAGCAATGTGGTGCAGATCAGTGTGGCGCCCAATTTTCTGACGCGCTGGCTGATGCCGCATATGTCGCAGTTTCAGGAGTTGTATCCGGATATTGAGTTGCAAATCAACGCCTCGCAGGGGCTGATTGATTTTAATCGTGTCAGTACGGATATCGCCATTTATTACGGTAATGGCGAGTGGGACGATATTGAAACCCATTTTCTCTGCAAGGTCATGCTGGTGCCGGTGTGTAGCCCAGCGCTGCTGTCCGGCAAATACCCGTTGGAAAAGCCCAGTGACTTGCGTCGTCATACGCTGATTTACGTCAGCAAGCGCAAGTGGGAATGGGAAAACTGGATGCATCAGGCCGGGGTCGACAATCTGGTGCCGAAGGGCAGCTTGCAGCTGTCGAGCAGTCAACTGGCGACGGCAGCGGCGCAGGAGAACCTGGGCGTGGCCTTGGCCGACAGTACGCTGACTTCCCGTGAAATTGCCTCTGGCCGCCTGATGATTCCGTTTAATATTCAGCTGGATACCAATAAGGCGTTTTACTTGGTGTACCGCAAAAACCGGCCCTTGACCACCGGGATGAAGGCCTTCAAGGAGTGGATGATGAGTGCCATGGCAGAGTCCGGTGACTCGGTTTCAACGGGGTTCTGATCGATAATGACGACGGACGCCGGGTACGCATTAATCGGCAATGTGGCTCTCTGGAGTGCTGGAGTGCATTGTGTTGGCCATATGATGCGAAGTTCGACTGCCGCCACGGTGCTGCCTATTCAAGATCTTGTTTTAAGATCTTGTTGCTAAACACCTGGCTGTCAGCCTTCAACCCATTATACCCATGACTGCGAATATGCCCTCGGAGCGATTCGCCACGTATACTGGCCCATCTTTTTATCTGCGGTCGGCCATTGACGGCTGGGCGTAACGGTTTTTGTTGCGGAAATTCAGGATTCTATGTCTTCAGCGTTATCAGTATCGTCAAACCAGGTTGTGCAGTTTTTTTTCAAGGACGGGGCCACCACCGCCATGTGTCGCTGGCTGGACTTCCGTTTGTTTGTGGCGCAAAAACCACTGTCATTAACAGCGTCCGACACCGCCAGTGGTGATGCCAGCAATACCCTGTCGCCAGTGGATTATTTGCGCCGTTGGGAACAACAAGCCTTGCAGCAGGGCAGCGACGACGGGCTGACAACCCCCGCCCGCTGGGTGTTGTTGCTGTTGGGGCTGGTTATTGCGGTGATCGGTTTTGCCAGTATGGCGGGGGTGTTGAACTACGCCAGTCAGCAGCCGGTGAATATCTGGGTGCCTCTGCTGCTGTTCGCTTTCTTGCCTTTGCTGTTTACCCTGAGCAGCGCCTATATGACGGTGTTGGCACCAGCGCGTGAACCCGCTCGCCTGGCCAGTGCCCATCCCTTGTTGCTGGCGTTGGCCAACAAGCTGCGGCTGACGCATTTTTTGCCGTATCAGAAGGTGTTGTTCCCCTGGATGCTTTGGCAAACCCAGTGGCTGGGGTTGGTTTTTTCAGTCGCTGCCTTGCTGGCCTTTTTTGCACTGGCGACCTTTCAGGATTATCAATTTGGCTGGTCGTCGACACTGATCAGTGACAATCGCACCATGGTACACATGATGGCGGTTGTCAGCTGGCCCTGGCACTGGCTGGTGGCATCACCGGGTCTTGAACTGATCAGTCAGAGTCGTTTCAGTGCCCAGGATGTGATGGGGTCCGGTGCCGGTATGGGAAGCCGCCAGAGTGGCTGGTGGCCGACACTGGTGATGGCGATCATGGTGTACGGTATCTTGCCTCGGGTTGCGCTGGCGCTGTTGTTACGCTGGCGTTTTATCCGGCAGCTGCGCTGGAGTATTGCCAATAGCGCCGATGTTGAGCAATTTGTACTGGCACAGCAGCATCGGCAAAGCCACGAACCCCTGGTATCAGACGCAGCATTGGTGCTGCCAGACGAGATTGATATCAGCACTACGCCAGCCGATCTGATCAGTTGGCAGCAGCCAGATACCGACTGGCCGGTGGTCAAAAACCTGGGCAGTGGTGATTGGCTGGAAGACGAACAGTGGTTGGCCTCTGCCGACAGCAAGCGGCCGCGTCCGGTACTGCTGGTGGTGGATCCGGCGCAGACACCCACCGGTGAACTGGCAGACTGTATCGAGTTATTGCAGCACAACAATACCCAGGTTGTGCTGGTGCTGGTGTCCTCTGAGGTCGAGGATGAGCGCTACCAGACCCTGCTTAAATCCTGGCAGTATTTTGCCAGTCGTCACCAGATTCCGTTAAAAAAGGGGTGTTAGCATGACGATGCCAGGATTTGCGGTCGTTGGTCATCCGAACAAGGGTAAATCAAGCATTGTCGCGACCTTGACGCGTCAGGATGCAATCCGGATATCGGAAATTTCCGGTACCACGACAACAGCACAAGCGTTTGAGTTGTGTGTTGATAGTGTCAGTCATTATCGGCTGATTGATACGCCGGGGTTTCAGCGCCCACGACAAGTATTGTCCTGGTTGCAGCAACGGGCTCCCAATGCCGCTGAACGCAAACAGACGGTACAGGATTTTGTGACCGAACAACGGCATGCAGCGAGCAGCCGGTTTCAGGATGAAATCGAGCTGCTGCAGCCTATTCTGGACGGTGCCGGTATTATCTATGTGGTTGATGGATCCTTGCCTTACAGCCCGGAATTTGAAGCCGAAATGACCATTTTGCAGTGGACCGGGCAGCCTCGCATGGCACTGATCAATCCGATTGGCGGTGCTGCACATGTGGAAGAATGGCAAAACGCCCTGAGCCAGTATTTCAGTGTGGTGCGGGTGTTTGATCCCATGACCGCGGATCGCCAAAAGCAGTTCGCGGTGCTGTCGGCCTTTGCTGAATTACACGAACCCTGGCGACCTGCAATCGAAGCCACCATGGCGGCACTGACGCGTTATTTTGACCGTCTGGCCAGTCAGGGAGCGATGATTGTGGCTGAGCATATGGTGCAGATGATCAGTCATGTCAGTGATGTTCGGGTCCCGGCCGATTTTGCCAAATCTGCCTTGGAGACCCAGTTGAAAAGCCAGTATCAGCGCCACTTGCGCGATATGGAATTCAGTATGCAGCGCCAGTTACAGTCCTTGTTTGCCCATTCCAATATGCGAGTGCAAGCGCAGTTGTTAAGCGCTGATTACCCGGATCTGTTTGATAACAGTCACTGGTATCTTTACGGTCTGGATCGGCAGAAAATCGTTGCGCTGGCGGCCTCTGCCGGAGCGGCGGCGGGTGCGGTGCTGGATGCTGGGGTGGGTGGCAGTTCGTTGATGGCCGGAGCACTGGCGGGCGGACTGTTGTCCGGGCTGGCCTCATTGGCAGCAACCTGGAAACCGGAAAAACTGAACATCAAAGGTGTGCCGGTTGCGGGCAAAACCCTGACCGCCGGGCCTGTGCGGGATCTAACGTTTGTGTTTGTCTTGCTGGGGCGGGCGGTGGATTTTCTGGAGCTGATGCTGCGACGGACCCATGCTGACCGTACCGTGGCAGAGCTGGCCTCGACCGGGTTGACTGAGCGCCTGGAGCGGTTGCCGAAACTGGAGCAGGTGCAGCTTACCCGCAGCTTGCAAAAAGCCGCCAAGGGGCTGAACGATAAAGAGCTGGTGCAACTGCGTGACTGGGTTTTGCAGCTGAGCCAGCCGGTGCCAGGGGACAGTCCGACTGGCAAGCCCGGTTAATCGGAACAGGCTTCTGAGCGCATATCAGCGATATATCCGCTGTGCCCATTCGGTCAGGCCGGAGACCACGCTGCCAAAATGATCACCGTCCAGCAATGGAATATCCCCCAGGGTGCGCGCCACCGCCTGACGAATGATTGGTGAGCGGGCACTGCCACCGGTGATAAATACCTGGTCTGGCTGCACACCGGCCTGGGCGACGGCTTCAGCCATCAGTTCACTGATTCGTTGCAGCGGGCGCTGGATTGCATTTTCCAGCCCGCTTCTGGAGACCTGGGTGTCCAGCCCGGCTTCGACAAAATCCAGCGCTACGCGGGTGCTGTCGGTATCGGACAGGGCAATCTTGGCGCTTTCAGCACAGCGTACCAGTTGCTGGTTCTGCTTGTTGGTTTGCAAATGTAACAGGCGGCTGATCAGCTCTGGTTGCAGGCAGTCCCGTTGCAGTTGCTGCAAGTGGAGGGTGGTTTCCAGGCTGCTGAAGCGCGACAACGCACCGACATCATTGGTACAGACGGCATCGAGAAAGGTTTTGGTGGGCATGGGTTTGCCGCTTTTAAGGCTGGCGTTCATGCCAAACAGCGGCATCAGCTGTCTGCCCGCCAGCGTGATATCGAGATCATTTCCCCCGATGCGTTCACCGGTGTGGCCGAGAAAGTCGGCGCTGCGGTCGTCGCGGTCGCGGTGATCCGGGCCCATTCTCACCATGGCACAGTCACTGGTACCACCACCGATATCCACCACCAACACCGTCTGGTTGCCGGTGAGATGACGCTCAAAGCTTAGCCCGGCGGCAATCGGCTCATAAAGAAACTCGACGGACTGAAAGCCGCTGCGTTTGGCCGCAATACTGAGGATATCCAGCGCCTGGCGGTTGCTGTGTTCGGCATTGACGCCCTGGAAGTTGACCGGTCGCCCGATTACCGTATGAGTCAGGGTCTGGCCAAGGGATAACTCGGCCCGCTGCTTCACCGTTTGCATCATGGCGGTCACGATGTCTTCAAAAAAATGCACAAACTCCGGTCGCAGGCCGCTGGCACCCAGGTAGGATTTGGGCGATTTGACGAAGTAGCCTTCTTCCGGGTCGGCAAAATAGTGTGCAAAGGCTTGCTGGCCGACCTGCATAACGGCATCGGTGTCTTCGGAGGCTGGCCCCAGGTCCAGCTCACGCCGCGCCCGCTGGGCCAGTTGTAATGGCCCCCGCCGGGTTTTGATGAAATCATCCCGTTGCGGTCCTTCGGTCATGGCCAGTCCGACCTGCTCACAGATCAATTCCCGGCCGAGGGTGTACAGCGCCGACGGCATAAAGCATTGGTCGCCATCAACGGCCAGCAGTTGCACGGCATCCTGTGATTTGACGCCCATGGCGCAGTTGGAAGTACCGTAGTCGAAGCCGCAAATCATGGAATTCCTCGTGAGCCGGACAGCGAAAAGCCGCGCACATTAGCACAGCGGTTTGCGGGGTCAAGCAGGGAGGGATAAGAAAACAATGGCGAACAGATACCCTGCTTAAGGAGGTCAAGACTCCATACAAAGCAGTATGTTTGACCGGCGTATGACTGCGCATGCTATGACAGGCCAATAACAAAAAACGTAGGCCTATATTTATGAACAAAACATTTTCTACCCTGGTGATCTGTGGTTCAGCATTAACCGCATCTTGTGCTCATATGGACAGCATGGACGGACAGGCGTCGGTGACTGAATCCGTCAAGGTGAATGCCCCTGTGGCAGAAGTCTGGGCATTGGTGGGGGAGTTTAATGATTTGAACCGCTGGCATCCGGCGGTAAAACTCAGCAAGCAGGTATCGGATCGACGTTATCTGACCTTGCAGGACGGTGCGGAAATTGTTGAAGAAGAGACCAGCCGCGACAACAACGGCATGAATTACAGCTATCGTATCCTCTCCGGGCCATTACCGGTCGAAGCGTATAACGCGACCATCAGTGTCACGTCGATGGGTGACAGTCAGTCGAAAGTCACCTGGCAATCGACCTTTGATGCCAAGGGTATGTCCCGACCGGAAGCCGAAGCCGTGATCAGTGGCGTCTATCGGGGTGGGCTGGATCAGCTACAACGGATGTATTAACAAAGAGATTCATGGGTTTTTCTTGTTCTCAGGAAATCAGGGCAAGAGCCGGGGTGATACACCGGCTCTTTGTCAGCTGTCTGTGTTTATTCTATTCGTCTTGTTCTTGTGTTCTCTCCCGTCCTCCCACCAGTACTGAAGATAACGGCTAACGGCGCGTTGTATTTTGCCAGCGCATTTGCCGCCAGATAGTCTGTTGTTCTGCGTTGAGAAAACTCCAGGCAATAAAACGACTGCTTTTTTGACCTTGCGTCATGGTAATTGTTTGCTGCTGCACCACACCGATCTCTCGCAAGACCTTTTTCAGCGCCGGTAGCGCTGCCTGTCGTGATACCAGTGACGTAAACCAGTACACCTGGCTGGCGTACTGTTGGCTTTCCCGCATCATCTGACTGATAAAGTGGACTTCGCCACCTTCACACCATAATTCATTATTTTGACCACCGAAGTTGAGCGGCTGGTTTTTGGGAGTGGACTCTGAGCTGTGGCTTTCTTGAGGGGTGTCCCATTTGCCCAGGTTTTTCCATTTACGCTGGTTGCCACGCGACATCTGCTCTGGCGACTCATGGAACGGCGGGTTACACAGGGTCAGGTCGAGAAATTCATTGTGCTGTAGCACGTGAGTGAAATAACAGTGCTTGTCGGGTTGCTGGCGCAGGCTAATGGCGGCCTGTTGTAACGGGTTGGCGGTCAGCACACGTTCGGCGGATGCCAGGGAGACCGGGTCGATATCTGCGGCAATAAAGCGCCAGCCATATTCGCTCTGGCCGATCAGCGGATAAATACAGTTGGCACCACAGCCAATGTCCAGGGCCTGAATACGCTTGCCCGCCGGTATTTTGCCACCATTGGCGGCCGCCAACAGGTCGGCCAGATTATGGATATAGTCTGCGCGTCCAGGGATGGGAGGGCAGAGGTAGCCGTCGGGAATATCCCAGTCATTGATTTGGTACCAGTTTTGTAACAAGGCCCGGTTTAATGCCTTGATGGCCACCGGGTCGGTAAAGTCGATGGAATGATTGCCACTTGGGGTGAGCCGAATAAAAGCGGCTAACTCAGGGCTGGTGGCCGTCAATGCGTCAAAGTCATAACGCTGCTGGTGGCGATTGCGCGGATGTAATACCGCTGCCTTGTTTGCCGCTGGGGTGGCAGATGGTTTGTGGCTGGATGAGCGGGGAAACGACTTTCGGGACATGATGACTCTGGTGGTGGGGTGGTTGAGACGGTGGCTGATCGTATGAATGCAGTGTCCGGAATCAGTAACCGGGCTGTGGCCACTGCAAGGCAAAACGAAAGGTCGCTTGCAGTATAAAGATCATTGGTGGCAGGGAACACTCAATTATTCCCCATTGGGTATTGCGGAGTTTTTATAAAAAAAGAAAATAGATCCAGGGGTGTTGGTTGTAAAAATTTAAATATTTAATCATATTGTCATCTTTGTTTTGATATTACATTTCTGATTTTTTAGATTGTCCGATTGTCGATAATTAAAAAACCAAGGTTTTATAATTTTTATATAACTAATTGGTTATATGTTATATGATGTGATTTATGTCATTATTTTTTTTCATATTTCGCGGCTACAATCACCGGCCTGTTGGTTGAGACCGTTTGGTCTGAATTCTATACGTGCTTATTTGAATGCAGATGTTTGGCGTTGAAGTAGCCATTGTATTTCTGCGATTAAAGGAGATGGTCGTGAGTTATTTTGTCTGGAATGCTTCGTATGATATTGGTGTTGACATTATTGATAGTCAGCATAGACGTATCGCAGACTATGTGAATGATTTGCACCATGCGATCGAGCATAATGACGTTAGTGAAGTCTATAGCGTGATGGATCGGTTGAAAGATTATACCGTTGATCACTTCAGCTTTGAGGAGCAGTTGATGGCGCGGGCAGGCTACCCGTTGCTGGATGATCACTTACTGATACATGAGAAGTTTTGTGAACATATGGAGTTGCTGAGAGAGCAGCTCCATGGTGGTACAGACCCGATGAATGTCGCCCGGAAAATGCGTACAGGGCTGATGCGCTGGCTGCTGCAGCACATCAAGGAAGAAGATCAGAACTATGCGTCTCTGGTGCGTAAGGCATTACGCAAGGAAAGCAGTTGGGTCAGCGCAACGCTGAAGCGAGTGTTTGGTTCCGTGGATCATCATGCTTGATGCAGAATAAAAAAACATACGATATTTAAAAGTATGAGCGACAATAAAATGTGATCTGGTTATCAAAATAAAAAAATCAAACGATGGCTTTATTGACAGCTATAAAAACAAGGCTGGCTTTGAATGGTTGTTTGTGGCTGGGTGCATTTTTTTTGAATGACATATTGCGCCACCAAGTGGTGCAATATGTCGTGGGTGTCATTTAAAAATTATTTCGCTGACTTTTTTCTGGCTGTGCTTGCCGCTGTTTCTTTCTGTTACCTATGGTAAGTAACTTGTTTCCAATGGTTACATGATTGTTTTATTTCCTGAATAATACGGTTTTTTATTGGTCAGTGGTTGCTGGAAAAGTCAATATTGACAATCGTAACCGTCAAAACTGTCGATATCCTTCTTCCATTAATACTTGTTGTACCGTTGGGCGTTGCGTCATTGCCTGGTAATGAATTTGGCAGGCACTGGGTAATGTCATACCCAGGCGGTTGGCCCAGAACTCGTTATAAAACAGCGCGGCATCCACAATTGACAAATGCTCATACAGTAATGCACCGGGAGATGCTTCCAGCCATTGGGCAACCTGGTGGAAGCCTTTTTGTACCAGAGTCCGGCCCTGGCGCTCGATGGCATCACGATCATCCGCATGCAGCAGGTAGCGATTGGGAGTAAAAATACGGGTAAAACCGTGTCCATGCAGGGTGCCGACCAGATAATTGAGCCGGTCGAGGGCAACAGCCTGGGCCGTCGGATCGCTTGGTAACAAGGCTTTTTTCGGCCAGCGCTGGGCCAGCCACCAGGCAATGGCAACAAAATCGGTCAACGCCGTGCCGTCATCAAGCACCAGGGTGGGAATGGTGCCCTTCGGGTTGATAGCCAGGTACTCCGGCTTTTGTCCATCGCCCGCGGGCAGGTTCAGAACAGTGGCACTGAATACCTGTTCCAGTTCTTCCAGCAGAATATGAATACCTGTCGAGCAGGAGCCGGGGGTCATATAAAACGTCATCATCAGGCGTTACCTCATTGGCAGGGAAGACGCTGATATTGCAAATACACAACCAATCTGTACGTGATGGCATTTTCTGCTCTGGACCCGGTGGGTGCTCTTGCCGGTTGGTCTGGCTGGTCGATTGGGGTCTGGCTGGCGCTGTCGCAAAGCCGACAAGCCGGGAACAGCGACCGGTTTTGTCACGTTTCTTCCGGGGGATGTAACGACCCGGAGCGCAAGGAATCCATGTGGTGATGGCATTTACAGGGGCTGCTTGGCCAGTCGTCGGTAGGAATGGAGATTGCACTCTGACCAGCTTACATTTATCGCGGGTTGGTATTGTTTATGACGGATTCTTCGACTTCTACAGCGTGCCTGTCACCGGAATCTGCCCCTCAGGATCTTGAACTGCAGCTGGATTGGTCTGCTTACCGTGATGCGGGGATGGGGGACGCGTATGCCGATATTCCCAAATACGGAGGCCATTACGCCAAGGCCATTGCCGCGTGTATCAATAGTCGCCAGTGCGAAGCCGCTGGCAAGCAGGTGATGTGCCCCAGTTATCGGGTCAGCGGTGATCCGAATCTGGCTACCGGTGGCCGGGTGCGTCTGCTCAAGGCGGCCTTGTCGACGCGTCAGGATTCAGCGCCGTTGCTGGACCCGGAATTGCAGCAGGCAATGGATCTGTGTGTCAGTTGCAAGGGCTGCAAGCGCGAGTGTGAAAGCAGTGTCGATATGCCGCTGATCAAGGCTGAATATCTGGCGCAAAAATATGCCCTTCAGCCTCGCAGTTGGCGTTCCCGGCTGATGGCTTCATTGCCGCAATGGCAGCATCAGCATCCCTGGCTGGATACCTTGATACAGCTGCGTAACCGCAGTGGCTGGCTGCGTCGGATGGTGGACCCTGTGATGGGTCTGAACCCGGCGGTGAAGCTGCCGGTCCGGTCCGCCAAGCGGCTTGAGGCACTGGCCAGTCCGGCGGTTGCTGGCAACCTTAATGGCCATAAAGTTGCGATGTTTGTGGATACCTTTACGCGTTATTACGAGCCGCATATTGTTGAGGCCGCCATTACGGTGCTGGAGGCCGGTGGATATCAGGTGCGGTTGCTGCAGCCGGATGCTCATGCCAGTGGTTCCAGCCAGAATGCACGACCATACTGTTGTGGTCGTACCTGGTTGGCACAGGGCATGATTGATCGGGCCCGGACGGAGGCCAGTCGGCTGATTCAGGCTATATTGCCGCTGGTTGAGCAGGGTTACAGTATTGTGGGGCTGGAAGCCTCTTGTGTGCTGGGCTTGCGCGATGACGCCCAGGCCTTGGGGCTGGGGGAGGCCGCGGTTACAGCAGCCAAACACAGTCTGTTGTTTGAAGAGTTTATTGCGCGTGAGAGCAAGTCCGGACGCTTGAATCTGCCGTTGTCGAGTCCGGTTTCTGGCACGCTGGTACATGGTCACTGCCATCAGAAAGCCGTTGGGGCGATGAAGTCCGTGCGGCGGGTGCTGAAGCTGATTCCGGAGCATTCGTTTGATTTTATCGAATCCAGCTGCTGCGGCATGGCTGGCAGTTTTGGGCTGGAAGCCGAGCATGCGCAGCACAGCCTGGCCATGGCACAGCAAGGCTTGCTGCCCGCGCTGAGTAACCGGGGCGACCGGCAGGTCCTGGCGAATGGGTTTTCCTGTCGTCAGCAAATACGCCAGCACAGCGATGCCCGGCCCATGCATCTGGCGGAGCTGCTGGCGGATTGTCTGGTGGAGACGGCTGGCCGTGAATAAAGCCGGTTTCGGGTAATATCGATGTCAGGTCGATGTCAGGTCGATGGCGGTGTAACCCAGCGAAACGTCAGGTTGATACGGGGCTGTTGTACGCCGGGTTCGGCGATCACTGCGTGCTCCCAGTGTTGCTGACATTGCGGCTGCATCAGCCAGAGATCACCACTATGCATCGGAACCGCTCGTTGCTGTTCTGGTGCGGCTTTAGGCCGCAAGCGGAATATCCGTGTAGCGCCCACCGACAGGGAAGCAATCACTGGTGCTGGTCCCAGCTCCGGTTCATCATCGGCATGCCAGCCAACAGAGTCTGACCCTGAACGATACAGGGTTGCCAGTACCGAGTTAAAACGCTGCCGGGATTGGGTTTCCACTTGCTGGCGCAGGTGCTGCAAAGGTTCTGGCCACGGTTGGGTGGGTAATAAATTATCAGAATAGCGATAACAAATACCCTCATCGGCAAACCAGGCCTGTCGTCGCGGGATCGGGAAGCGCCGCCCAAATGCTTCGTAGCCGTCATCACTCCAGGTAATATTGTTGAGAAGCCAGCCTTGCCAGGCATCGGCTTCTGCTGGTGTCATCAGGGGGCCAATATAATGTAGTCCAGCGTCGGTGAGGCTTTCAGCAGTGTTGGATGATGGTGTTTTGGTAACATGGCTCACGACGACGTTTCTCATTGTACGGTTTGTGGTGTGGTGTGCGGTCTTGGTATTTGTTGCTGCAGCATCAGTGCCATTCTTGATCCCGGTTGGATTTCACCTTGCTGTTATTGCTGCTCGTTGTAACCTGATCACCTGATCGTGTTCTTTGGTTATTATCAATCACGTTTTTTCTGCTCAATCTGTCGGATTCTGGATGTCTTCCCCTTTGTGCTTCCTTACTTGTTTGCGGCGCTGGCTGAATACTGGCGCCGGTACTCCCCCGTTAGCGGGCTGGCTGTTGTTATTGGCGTTGGTACTGGTGTTGACCAACGCGCTGTTGATCGATTTTCCAGCCTGGGTGGCTGGTGTACCGCTGTGGGTCGCAACGGCCTTGTTGATCCCTCAGATAAAAGCGTCCCAACGCCGACAGATTGGCGGGCTGATGCTGGTGGGTGTTGCCGGGCTGGTCTTTGCTGCCTGGCAGGGTTCCTCTGCCTCGTATTGGCTCAAGGCGGTTGAGGGTAATCAGATGTTGCTGGCGATGATCATTGGCGTCAGTTTTTTACGGCTGGTGGCGTTGGCGGGAATGAGTGCCACAGAACGGTTGCCACAAGGCGTCCAGGCGCTGCAAAAAACCTTGTTCAGTACTCATCTGATTGCATCGGTATTGAATATCTCTGCCGCACTGATTGTTGGTGACCGTCTGGCCCATGCTCGTCAGCATCAGCCCTTGCAACCCGAACAGGGCATGGTGCTGTTGCGAGCCTTTTCGGCCTGTGCTTTTTGGTCACCTTTCTTTGCAGCGATGGGATTGACGTTGCTGAGCGCTCCGGGGGCGCAATTAATAACACTGGTGCTGTTTGGTTTGCCGTTGGCATTGGTGGCGCTGCTGTTTTCTGCCTGGGAGATTCGCCGTAACCCGGCAGCAGAAAACGCCATAGGCTACCCTTTGCGCTGGTCGTCGCTCTGGATGCCGTTGGTGTTGGCGGTACTGGTGATCGTCAGCCACTGGATCTGGCCAGAACTGGCGGTACTGACGCTTGTTACCCTGATTGCCATTGTATTCTCGTTGATCTGGCTGCTGCTGACGCGAGGCGGAAAAGGTGCCAAAGACATTGTGCAACATATCCGGGTGGGGCTGCCTGGCATGTGCAGTGAAATTGCCTTGTTTCTCGGGGCGGCAGTCCTGGCGGCGGGGGTGTCAGCCAGTATGAATGCCTTGGATATATCCGTTGCTCCCGATCAGTTTGGTGCTTTAGAAGCCTGTGTCACCCTGTTGGTGCTGGTTATCGCCGCGATTGCGGGGATGCATCCAGTGACCAGTGTTGTGCTGGCGGGCAGTTTGTTGGCGGGTAGCGTGGATGACCCGAACCTGCTCGGTTTGACCTTTTTGATGGGGTGGGCCATTGGCGTAGGGATTTCGCCACTGTCGGGTATTCAACTGAGTTTGCAGGCGCGTTTTGGTATGAGCGCCCGTGCCATGATGTGGGCCAATCGTTATTACGCGTTGCTGATGTTGCCGCTGTGCTGCGCAACCTTGTATGGGTATGGGTATCTGATAACTCTATAAGGTTGTTAAGCGGTGATCTGATTGCTTGGAAAGCTGACTGGCAGCGTAAAAGGGTGGCAATTGCCCTGAGGGTTGAGGGAATTGCCAGCGCCTGGGATTGTATCAATCATGCAAAAAAGCGTTTCACCATACGGCCGACAAACCCGCCTTCGAGTGATTTGCGGACGTAAGGGACATAATCCTTATCGTCGCGCTGGATATGATTGGTGAGCCACAAACCGATGTCTGAGCGGACTTCTTTGGCAACCTTGAAACAGTCTTCGCCGTTTTCGATGCGTTGATTGTAGGACAAAGCGCGATCACGAAAGGCTTCGTGCACTTTGGCATGAGCTGCCAAAATAGGATAATTGGCGCGCTCCATCAAAGTCTCTTCAAAAGCATTGTGTGAGATGGAATAGTCGATCAATGACCCCGCAATCTGTTTTACGGCATCAGAGTCTTGCATCAAAATAGCTCTGTCAACTTCAAGAATATATTCGAATATCCGCTTGTGTTGAGAGTCAATGATATCAATACCTGTTTCAAATTCGGGTATCCACTGGAATTTCTGCATATATATTATTCCTTTAAAATTACAATAAATTCAAAATGAAATCTGACTCATCAAGGCAGCAGTTTTTTGTGACGTTTAATGTTCTTTGTTTGTAAATGTGACCTGGTTCTTGTTTTAACCACAGAAAATAAGACAAGTAGATCTTGTGGTTTATTTAGGCTCTAAATAAATTCAGACACATTTGTTGACACATAGAAAACCGGTTATTTATTCCATTGTGTTTGTGAGGGTTTTGTTACTCTAGCACCGAGGATTCTTTTGCGTAAATAACAAGATTTGTAAATTTTGTAAGTTTCGTAAGTATGATTGATATTGAGATTTTTTTGATGATCTCATGATCATTCTACTGGGGTATCATGACATATGGGGCGGTGATGAGTGTTATGACAATGGCTGTGACAGCAGGAGAGAGTGACGTTATTTGAATATATGAAATGGCGGCGTATTGAGATGAGCTGCAGACCTGTGTGGTTTGGCGGTTCACACAAGCCTACAGTCCTACAGCGTATCACCATGTGAATAGACATGCTGACCAAGAGGATCAGGCAAAAAAGCGTTTGACCATGCGGCTGACAAATCCCCCCTCGAGTGATTTACGGACGTAAGGGACATAATCCTTATCGTCGCGCTGGATATGATTGGTGAGCCACAAGCCGATATCCGAGCGGACTTCCTTGGCCACGTTAAAGCAGTCCTCACCCTCTTCGAGGCGCTTGTCGTAAGAAAGTACCCGTTTCCGGAAGGCTTCATGCACCTTGGCATGAGCATTCAGAATGGGGTAGTTGGCGCGTTCCATTAAGGTTTCTTCAAAGGAATTATGAGAAATTGAGTAATCAATCAATGCCTTGGCAATTTGTTTTACCGAATCCGGATTTCTCATCAGGATGGCTTTATCAACCTCAATTATGTATTCAAAGATTCGTTTGTGCTGAGAGTCAATGACATCAATACCGGTTTCAAATTCTGGTATCCATTGGAATTTTTGCATGTCTTAACCTTGTGGATTTTAATAAATCCAGGAAATTGAATTTTATTTAATCAATGAATATAAAGTATATTGTTGATATATTTATAATCATGGTTGCCGAAATAAAAATTTCAGAGTGGCCAGTGTTTTCGCAATTATGTTGTTTTTATGGGTATGCGATTTTTATATCTTTAAGGTCGTTTTTTATTGGGTGTTGCTTTCGACTCTGAAAATTGATTTTGATCGATTCTCGAACGAAAGCAAAAAATCTTGAATGGTTGATTTCGGTAAAAAATTGCTAAATGAGTCGGATATGAATGATTGTTTATTCATGTAAAATAAAGCCTTCCAACTACTGCTATGGTGCTAAAAATTTGATGCTAGCAGAAGAAATTATGGATCGCAAATAAAAAATATATTGTTATTTTTGTCAATAGTCAGGGTGGGTTTTCTAAGTTGATAAGCCTATCAATATAAAAGGCAAATCTCTGCCAGGTTGGATTTATATAGAATGGCGCATGGGTTGTTGGGGGCCAGAGTGCCTGGCAAGGCAGGCACTCTGGGGATTATGGCGAAGTGATCCGTATGCAGGTTGAACAAATCAGGCAAAAAAGCGTTTCACCATACGGCCGACAAACCCGCCTTCGAGTGATTTGCGGACGTAAGGGACATAATCCTTATCGTCGCGCTGGATATGATTGGTGAGCCACAAACCGATGTCTGAGCGGACTTCTTTGGCAACCTTGAAACAGTCTTCGCCGTTTTCTAGGCGTTGATTGTAGGACAAAGCGCGATCACGAAAGGCTTCGTGCACTTTGGCGTGAGCATCAAGGATGGGGTAGCCAGCGCGCTCCATCAGAGTCTCTTCAAAGGCATTGTGTGAGATGGAATAGTCGATCAGAGACCGGGCAATCTGTTTTACAGATTCCGGGTTTTTCATCTTTATCGCCTTGTCGACCTCGAGGATATACTCAAAAATTCGCTTGTGTTGAGAGTCAACTACATCGATTCCTGTTTCGAATCCGGGCACCCACTGGAACTGTTGCATGTGTATTCCTCCTTTAAGTATACGCTAGTACAGCAAAAGGCATTCCAATATTAAGTTCTTTTAAATCAATGGGTTGAAAATGAGAACAGGGTTTATTTGTCATATAGATGACAATAGAATGTAAGTTTTATGACACTGTCCAGATGGATGGAATTGTAGGCTTTATGACATAGCTCGCGTAAGCGTGATTGCATTGTTGGCAAAAATTTTGCTGTAAAACGAATTGGTTCATATTTAAAACATTGTGTTTGACCGTAAACAACCCAACCCGGTTGAAATACTTATGGGGAAGTCGTGGCAGGTATTGCAGCAAAAGTAGTAGTGATTTGGTCGGGCTAAAGGAGTGCGATTCAAGCCCTTAAGTATTATTCCTGTTATCCGCGGGTCGAGAGATGCTGGCTCTCTATGCCCAGATACGTCATCTGGCTGCAGGAACAGCAATAGCCAGAGGTTGCCGTAACACACCTAAAAGACGCTCCGGTGGACGGACGAAGATGCATGACTCTGGTGAACGAACGACCGCTCCACGTAATGGCATGGATCAGCAATGATAAAAATAATAACAAGGCAGCAACAGCACCGAACAATCATATTGGCACTGCTACTCATGGTCACGGCGACCAGCGCGGCTGCCGAGACCATTCGCTTTGGCATGATCACAACACCAGATCACGCCTGGTCCAGGCTGATGCAGCAGTTTAAAAATACCGTAGAAAGCAGCTCTGGCAATACTATTCGGGTGCGTGAATCCCGCTTCGCCAAAGTCCGTGGAGAGTCCAGCATTATCGAGCTGTTGGGGCGAGGACAGCTACAGGCGGCGATTGTTGCGGTTGGTTCACTGACCACGCTTGATCCTGCGTTGAATGGCTGGCTGATGCCATACCAGTTCGCCGATACCGGGCAGTTACGTCGGGCGGCGCAGCGGGATGATGCCAAAACCATGTTGGTCGGTCTGGAGCGCCACAATCTGGTGGCGTTGGGGTATGCCTTTTCCGGTATGCGGGTGATTATGTCGCCGGCGGCGATGGCCTCTGTCCAGGATTTGAAAGGTAAAAAAGTAGGCACCTTCCCCAACGACGTATTCTACAACTGGTATCGGCAATTGGGGGCCGATCCGCAACCGATCCAGATTCAGGATATACGTCTCTGGTTTGAACAGGAAAAAATCGACGCTATTGATATCGACCTGGCTACGGCGGTTGATTTGCAGCTGTCTACCCAGGCTCCCAACCTGATGTACACCAGGCATATGGCTTTTCCCGGAGTGTTTGTGGTGTCCAGAAGCTGGTGGGATGCGTTAACGCCAGAACAGCAGCAGGTCATCAGTGCGGCCTTTACCCAGGCAGAGCAGGCAACTTTTGCTGGCTTGGAAAAAGCGGAGCAAGCCGACCTGAAGCAACTGCGCGGGGAGGGCGTTAGCGTGAAAACCTACACCGAAGCCGACTTTAATAGCGTGCCCCAAAAGCTGCGAGACTTTTATTACGGCACTAATGAACGCCTGAAACGTTTTGGTATGGATCAGCCGTAACCGCCTGCTCTGATCGGGTTAAATGGCTGTGGCAGCAGAGCATCGTATCCTTGATACCAAATCAGGGGGAGTTGCCAAGTTTACCGGCCGGGGCAAGGTATTGCCCCATGATAACCTTCTTGCCTGCCAGCGGAATGGCTGTCTGGTGATCCGGGTCGCGGTTGTAATGCCTCGTTCCCTGGGTCAACAGGCTAGAAAGCCAATAACGAGCCTGTGACACCTTCTACGTACCAGTTCATCCGTAATAGCTGATCGTCAGATAATTCTTTACCTTCCTTGATGCGGGTGCTGCCACGATAGCTTTTAATCGGGCCAGCAAATACTGAGTATTGGCCGGACATTATTTCTTGTTGCTTATTGGCTACCAGCCGGCGTATATCCGCGGGAATTTCAGGGCTGATTGAAACCAGCTGAGAGGTAGATTCTGCCATGCCAGTCCATTCACTGTCGGGCTTCCAGGTGTTGTTTAACAGGGCTTGAATACGATTGATATAATAAGGCCCCCAGTTATGAACAACCGACGCCAGGTGTTTGCTGGGTGCAAATGGACGCATATCTGAGTGGTAGCCGATAACATAAACGTTTTTCTGCTCGGCGATTTCGGCAATGGCGGATGAGTCGGTATGGTGTGTTAATAAATCAACACCGGATTCAATCAACTGATTGGCCAGCTCAACATCTTTTTCCGGGTCGTACCATTTATAGGTCCAGAGTACTTCGACTTCAGCCGTTGGGTTAACTTCCCTGACTCCCATGGTGAATGCATTGATGCCACGGATAACTTCCGGTATTGGATGCGCAGCAACGTAACCAATTTTGCCATTTTTGGTCATGCTGCCAGCAATCAGGCCAGAGAGGTATCTGGGTTGATAGGCTCGAGTCGCGTAATTGCCCAGGTTTCCACCTTGGCGGGATCCAGTGGCGTGTTCAAAAATGACATTGGGATTATCGCGGGCAATGCTCTCGGTGGAAACCATATAACCAAACGAAGTAGCAAATACGATATCGTTTCGGTCTGCCAGGTCTTGTAATACCTCACGTGAAGAGCGTCCTTCCGGAACAAATTCAACGACTTCTGTTTCGACTTTATCGCCAAATGTTCTTTCTATCGCAAGACGTCCCTGGTTATGAGAATAGCTCCAGCCAACATGATCGGCTGGGCCGACCAATATGAAGGCAGCTTTGATGGGGGAGGCATAAGCGGTACTGGAAAGGATGATTGGCAATAAGCCAATGGCCAGTACGGCAGCGAAGAAGGCGAATCGGGTAGTGGCAGAACCAATATGGCTGAGCAGGGAAACGGGTTTGATATTCATCACGATTAATGACCTGAGAATGCTTGGTTGTAAAACCTGACCATGTGGTCAGCTTGCGGGGATTATCAATATCTCAACCATTCAGGTCAATAAACAATCAATTTGTTAATGGGTCTTATTCGACACAGCGGACAATCCCGCAGAAGGAGCAGTGATTGCGAATGGATGGATGCCTGGTGGTTCGGTTCTGGAAGGATTTGAATTTACGTGGGGAGCGGCCCTGTCCGTGGCCGTTGGATTCCGGGGTCGGCCCGGAATGACAGATTTTTATACGGCCCTGTTTGTGGCTGTCAGGCAGGAGAGGTGTTTGTGCATTTGCGTAGAGACCGTCGAGTGGCGTCCGTAGTCGTCGGCTAGCGTCCGTGCCCGACAGGCGGCATTCCGTGTCCGCCGGTCGGCATGTTGTATGTTCTGTTGGGTTACAGCGCCTTGATGGCTTCGATCTGTTCCTTGATCTTGCCCAGATCGCGTTCGTAACCGGTTAGCTTGTCTTTCTCTTTTTCAATCACGGCAGCCGGGGCCTTGGCGACAAAACCGGCGTTGTTCAGCTTGTTGCTGATGCGGCCAATTTCTTTGCCCAGGCGTTCTTCTTCTTTGCCTAAGCGGGCGATTTCCTTGTCTTTGTCGATCAGTCCGGCCATGGGCACCAGCACTTCCATATGGCCAACCAGTTGGGTGGTGGCCATGGGGACGGTGTCGCCGTCGTTGACCCAGGTGATGCTGCTGAGTTTGGCCAGCTTGGCAAGGAAGGTCTGGTTGTCGTCGGCGCGGCGGAAGTCGTCGTCATTGCCGTCTTTTAACAACAGGTCGAGTTCCTTGCTGGGGCCAATGTTCATTTCTGCACGAATGTTACGTACCGCTGTGATAACACCCTGTAGCCATTCGATATCGGCTTCGGCTTCGGTATCGATCAGGGCTTCCTGGGGGACCGGGTAGTCGGCCAGCATTATGGAGGCGCTGGAGTCAGGCCCGCCTTTGCCAGCGAGGTCTTTCACTTGCTGCCAGACGGCTTCGGTGATGAACGGAATAATGGGGTGGGCCAGACGCAGGGTGGCTTCCAGCACGCGTACAAGGGTGCCAAGGGTGCCGCGACGAATCTCGGCGCTGGCGTTTTTGTCCCACAGTACGGGTTTGGACAACTCCAGATACCAGTCGCAGTATTCGTTCCAGATAAATTCGTACAGTGTCTGGGCGGCCATATCGAAGCGGTACTGGTCCATATGGCGACGGACTTCGGCTTCGGTGCGTTGCAGGCGCGAGATAATCCAGCGGTCGGCGAGACTCAGGGCTGCGGCTTCGCCGGTGGCACCACAGGCGGCCAGCATGTCGTCGGTGATGGCAATGGCGGTGTTGTTGGCGGCCGCGGCTTCGACGGCTTCTTCGCCAGCGATGGAGAGCATTACGTAGCGCGAGGCATTCCACAGCTTGTTGCAGAAGTTACGATAACCTTCCAGGCGTTTCATGTCCCAGTTGATATCGCGGCCGGTGGAGGCCATGGCTGCCAGGGTGAAGCGCAGGGCATCAGTGCCGTGGGGGGCGATGCCATCGGGGAATTCTTTTTGGGTGCGCTTGCCGATTTTTTCCGCCAGCTTGGGCTGCATCATATTGCCGGTGCGTTTTTCCATCAGCTCATCGAGGCTGATGCCATCGATCATGTCCAGCGGGTCAAGGACGTTGCCCTTGGATTTGGACATTTTCTGGCCAACTTCGTCGCGGATCAGGCCGGTAACATAGACGGTCTTGAACGGCACCTGGGGCTTGTTGTCGTCGTCTTTACAGAAGTGCATGGTCATCATGATCATGCGGGCAACCCAGAAGAAGATGATATCGAAGCCGGTCACCAGCACATCGGTCGGGTGGAAGTCGGCCAGTCGACGAGCCACTTCCTTGTCGTCGATATTGGGCCAGCCAAGGGTGCCAAAGGTCCACAGGGCAGAGGAGAACCAGGTGTCGAGCACGTCGTTGTCTTGCGTCAGTTCAACATCGTCGGCGAGGTGGTTCTGGGCGCGCACTTCGGCTTCATCGTGACCAACAAAGACGTTGCCTTCGGTGTCGTACCAGGCCGGGATGCGATGGCCCCACCAGAGCTGGCGGGAGATGCACCAGTCCTGGATATCACGCATCCAGCTGAAGTACATGTTTTCGTAGTTTTTCGGTACAAACTGGATATCGCCATTTTCGACCGCTTTGATGGCCGGTTTGGCCAGGGTTTTGGCATCGACGTACCATTGGTCGGTGAGCATTGGCTCAATGACGACGCCGCCGCGGTCGCCGTAGGGCACAGTGAGGTCGTGGTCCTTGATGGCATCGAGCAGGCCCAGTTCGTCGAAGTCGGCAACGATGGCTTTGCGGGCGGCGAAGCGTTCCATGCCCCGGTATTTCTCCGGAATATGAGTGTCGACTTCGGTGTTGACCGAGCCGTCGCTGTTAAACGCCTGGGCTTCGTCGCGAATATCGGCGTTGAAGGTGAGGATGTTGATCATCGGCAAGCCGCAGCGCTTGCCCACTTCACAGTCATTAAAGTCGTGCGCCGGGGTGATTTTGACGCAACCGGTGCCCTTGGTCATATCGGCGTGTTCATCACCGACGATCGGGATGCGGCGACCCACCAGCGGCAGTTCAATAAATTTGCCAATCAGGTGCTGGTAGCGCGGGTCTTCCGGGTTAACCGCAACACCGGTGTCTCCGAGCATGGTTTCCGGACGTGTCGTGGCGACCACAATATAGTTCTGGGTGTTGCCATCGGCGTCGGTGCAGGTCTCGCCATCGGCCAGCGGGTAGCGCAGGTGCCACATGCTGCCTTTGGATTCCTTGTTCTCAACTTCGAGATCCGAAATGGCGGTGTGCAGT
Source organism: Oceanobacter sp. 4_MG-2023 (assembly GCF_030689165.1). Lineage (NCBI taxonomy): Bacteria > Pseudomonadati > Pseudomonadota > Gammaproteobacteria > Oceanospirillales > Oceanospirillaceae > Oceanobacter > Oceanobacter sp. 4_MG-2023. The sequence continues at coordinate 139,702 of NZ_JAUYVV010000002.1, forward strand.
TTCGGGTCCCAGTTGACCAGACGTTTGCCGCGATAGATCAGGCCTTCTTTGTGCAAGCGGATAAACACTTCTTGCACGGCTTTGTAGAAGCCGTCGTCCATGGTGAAGCGTTCGGTATCCCAGTCGACGGAGTTGCCGAGGCGGCGCATTTGACGGGTGATGGTGCCACCGGACTGGTTTTTCCACTCCCAGACTTTTTCGAGGAATTTTTCACGGCCCAATTCGTGGCGATCTGGTTGGCCTTCAGCTGCCAGTTTGCGTTCAACCACCATCTGGGTGGCGATACCGGCGTGATCGGTACCGACCTGCCACAGGGCTTTTTTGCCCAGCATGCGGTGATAACGGGTGAGGGCATCCTGAATGGTGTGCTGGAACGCGTGGCCCATATGCAGGGAGCCGGTGACGTTCGGCGGTGGAATCATGATGGAGTAGCCTTCGCCATCCAGGCCGTCCTGATAGGGCTTGAAGTAGCCTTTGGCTTCCCATTCTTGGTACCAGGTTTGTTCGATGGCGTCGGGCTTGTAGGTCTTGTCCATGGCGGCGGTGTGATCTCAATGGTGGTGCGGCATGCCATCCGGGTAGCCGGGTAGATTGGCAAGCGACTGATTAAACGATAAAAAAATGGCGGCCAGTATAGCGGAATCGTGGCGCGTGTTCAGCCGCTGGATGGGCCGGATGTGTTTTCAGGGTGAGTTGCTGGGGGTGTGGTGGAATGGTTGGCCAGTGAAGTTCGTTCAGTGAAGCCCAGGCCACGCGCGGGTCTGGGCGTATGGCCTGGCCGTTCGGGAGCCAGAGTATCAGTCGCGAGGTTTGCTCATCAGGATATTACGCAGTTTTTCGCGCAGGCGGGCCTGGATCACTGGAGTCAGCTCATCGACAAGGGACTCGATCAGTTGCTTCTTCTCGGTGGCCCCCAGCAGGGCGATGGCATCGGAGTCACGCTGTTGTTTTTGCTCTGTCACCCGTTGCATGGTGCGGTGCGCTTCTTCGGCACTGTGTTGGGCCGCCAGACGCTCGGAGGTGAGGCGGTCCAGTATCGACTGCGGCAAAAACGGGTTGGACGATATCTTGGCAGCTATCTCCGGCACGTCAGCGTCAGCTGCTGGAGACTCAGGCAGGACTGGTGCTTCCGGTTCCGGTTCCGGTTCAAAATGCAGGGGCTCCAGAGTGGGGGATTCCGGTTGTTGTGGTGCCGGTGTGATGGCGTCTTGCGGGATATTGCTCTCGGTGAGCGTCGGGATGGTGTCCGTGCCGGAGGTGACGCTGGAGGTTGTGCTGGCCGGGTCTGGGGCAGCGGCGGGTTGGGCTGCTGGCTTGTGCGTCGGTGTATCAGACTGGACTGGCTTGAGGGCGACCGGCTCAATATGCAGGTTTTCAGGTGCCGGGTAGTTATCTTCGACCGGGCCAAAAATGGCGTCGAGGGTGTCGGAGCTGTGGTCGGATTCGTTCTTGCGTACCATTTCCTGACGCAAGTATTCCAGAATGTCGCTAGCGACAATTCGGGGTTGGCTATCCGCTTCCGGACTTTTGACAGCGGACAGATGAGGAGGACGCTTGTTTGGCGGATTGATATTGCGTAATACCGGCGGTTCATCCTGGCTGAACAGGTCGCTCAATACCGGGACATCGTCGACAGTATTCAGCTGAGTCAAGGCTTGCTCGAGGTCAATTTGCTCACCAGCGGCATCGTCGAGGACGCGCTGCAAGGTTTCCAGTTCGTCGAGTAAGTTACGCGAATCGTTGTCGGTACTCATGTGCGTAGTCTCATATCCTGGTGAGTAATGGGGTAGCCCCTGTCACGCAAAAAACGGAAATGGTCGCGGGTATGTCCCAGTACGTCATCCTGCTGGATAACAACTTCGACCAGTCGATCAAAACGGCCAAAAAAAGATGGCAGTTGGTCGTTCAGGTTAATCAGTACGTCATGCTGCTCTGTCGGCGCATCTTGCCAGCCTATATGTACCGGGCTTTGGCTTACGGGTCGTTGTTCATCGACCAGGCTGTGTGGCACAAAAGCGGTATGACGAAACGCCCACAGCTGCCGGTCCAGTTGCTCGGCATGGCTGCGAGAACCGGTATGGATATAAATATGCTTGCCCTGGGCCAGGACTTTTTCGGTCAAACGACAGACAAAGTGCTGTTGCTCGTCGATGGTGGTCGCGGCCAGTACATAAAAAAGAATATCGGTCATGCGAGGCGTGGCTGCCGTTGTTGCAGGTCATTAATAAACTGAATGCTACCCGGTTGATGGGGGGCTTTCAAACCGCTTGATGCTATTAAACGAGGATCTTTTATATGTTCTCTGCCGGTGCGGGTTGATCGTTTGATGAATGCGCTGAAAATTGCGAGATACGGACACTAATAGTCAGTTCCAGACCATTCAGGGCCAGTACCTGTTGGCGTTTTTCGGCGGTAATGCGCCAGCCATGTGGTGTCATGGTAAGCAGGTCGGGGAGGGCGGCGGCCGGAATAAATACCTGGCTGCTGTGCTCGCTGCTGCCAACCCGCTCAAATCCCTGTTTTATCATGTCATCAGTTGGATCGTAACTGTCGCTGCGAACGTCGGTATAAATGTGCTGCCGGAGTTCTTGCAGGTGTTGCTGTGCCGGTGTAACCAGCCAGACGGGTGCTTCGGGTTTGAGCAATTCCGCCCAGCGGTCGGCCATGGTCGGGGTAAACACACTGAGTATGGCGTCGAGGCTGCCAGGCTGGAACGGCAGGCGACTGCCACTGGCCACCAGCCAGTCAATCTGCTTGCTGCGTTGGCAGGCGGTACGGACTGCATCCCGTGAAATGTCGATGCCGTACAGATGGTGGTGGATATGGTTGGCGGTCAGTTGTTGCGCCAGTGAGGCGGTATAATAGCCTTCACCACAACCACTGTCGGCAATATGGAGTGTCTGGGAGGCAGACGTGTTTGCCCGGTCTGCCAATACCGGGATCAGGGCGGTGTTGATGGCATCAGCAATGGCTTGATAATAACCGCCGTTGAGAAACTGTTGTCTGGCCCTGACCATTTCAATATTGTCGCCGGGATTGAGCGAACGCTTCTGGTTGACCAGTAACAGGTTGAAATAGCCCTGGCGGGCGCGGTCAAAACTGTGGCCATTGGCACAGCCCCGGCTGCGGGCGGAACCGTGTTTGTCGGTAGCGCCTGCCAGTTCCGGTAAGGGTTGCTGGCAAACCGGGCAGATCAGAATATCGTTTGCCTGGGGGATGGTCTGTTCTGTGTCTGTGCTTGTCATCGGCTGGCTATCCTAGCAGGCGCTCAAGAATGCCTTCGTACAGGCTGGTGAGGGTGTCGAGGTCGGCGGCATTGATACATTCATTAACTTTGTGAATGGTGTCGTTGCGAGGGCCGAGTTCCACGACCTGTGCGCCGGTCGGGGCTATAAACCGGCCGTCGGAGGTGCCTCCGGCGGTTGACAGTTCGGTCTCGCGACCGGTCACTGCGCGGATGGTATCCACGCAGGCATCAACCAGCGGGCCGTGGTCGGTAAGGAATGGCAGGCCGCTGAGGTTCCATTCAATGTCGTAGTCGACCTGGTGCTTGTCGAGAATATCGCAGGTACGTTGTTTGAGAATGTCGGCTGTGAGCTCGGTGGAAAAACGGAAGTTGAACACCACGGTCATGCTGCCAGGGATAACATTGGTCGCACCGGTGCCGGCATTGATATTGGAAATCTGGAAGCTGGTGGCGGGGAAAAAGTCATTGCCCTGATCCCATTCTTCACTGGCCAGCTCAGCCAGCGCGGGTGCTGCCTGATGAACCGGGTTACTGGCCAGGTGCGGGTAAGCCACGTGTCCCTGAATCCCCTTGACTGTCAATACTGCGCCGAGTGAACCCCGGCGGCCATTCTTGATGGTGTCACCCACCAGATGGGTCGATGAGGGTTCACCAACAATGCAGGCATCGATTTTTTCGTGCCGGGCTTCCAGTGTTTCAATCACCTTGACGGTGCCGTTGTGGGCCGGGCCTTCTTCATCGCTGGTGATCAGAAAAGCAATCGAGCCTGTGTGGTCCGGGTGCTTGGCGGTGAAGTTTTCAACTGCGACCACCATGGCAGCCAGTGAACCTTTCATATCAGCAGCGCCGCGGCCATACAGCATGCCATCCACAATTTGGGGTTCAAATGGCGGATATTGCCAGTTCTGTTCCGGGCCGGTAGGCACAACATCGGTATGGCCGGCAAAGCAGACCAGCGGGCCGCTGTTGCCACGGCGGGACCAGAAGTTATCGACTTCACCAAAGCGCAATGGCTCATTGGTAAATCCGGCGTTGGCAAGACGTTCCATCATTAACGCCTGACAACCTTCGTCTTCCGGGGTGACGGAACGGCGGGCAATCAGGTCGCAAGCCAGTTGTAAAGTAGGGGACATGACAACTCCAGAGGTTGGTGCAGGGCGAAAACGGGCGCGGATAATACCATAGCCTTGAGCGGGATAAAGCGCGTCGCACTGCGCGGTGGTGAAACACCGGTATCGATCACTGATGGTAATGGCACCGGTGTTGTCCTCAGGGCGTGCTGGCTTTGGGGTGGGCGGGGTGTTTGGGGACAGGATGCTTGAGCGGTTTGGCACCGGTAATAACCGCGCTGCGGTAGGGATAGGGGTAGCCGTAATAGGGCCCTACTCCCCAGACAAAGTGATAGCGGACCTCAGGGGCTGATGTTTTGCGCCAAAGCTCGATGCCATCGGCCTGGATATGGGCAAAACGATAGGGGTGCTCACCAATATGCCCTTCATCCATACCGGTCAGCTGTCCCCGAACGGTAACTAACCGGCCGGACTGGTAGGTTTCCGGGTCAATAAAATAATCGAACTCGGCCCGAAAGCGGCCATCGGAACGGTCGCTGTCTGAACGCGGCTGGCCAGAATCCCACAGCGGGCGCTGCAATATCTCCAGCGTAGTGTGCTGATCACCATTGATAACACTGATAATTTGCCCGCCCAACACAACGGTTTGATGTTGGTATTGCTCCGGGTTGGCTTGTATCTGTTGCAATGACGGCAACATATCGGGGTCAGGTACTGCGACTGATGACGGGTAGCTGGCACAGCCGGATAGCAGCAGTGCCAATGCGCTGCATCGCAGGCCGGATTGCCAGTGGCGCAGAGAGTGAGGGTGGTGCTGTGAGGTATGACGAAAAAAGTACATAAGCCAAGTTCCCTGTTGTGCTGAATGACGTTGATAGCCAATGGTTTGATATCAGTGCCAGAAGAATAGATCGGCAGGTTTCGCCGTTCTGGCCGCGTGTTACTATGCCGGTTTTTTACTGACATGCCGAGAAGCCTCCATGAGTGAGACACTGACAAAAGATCAGCTGGATACTGTATTGCAAGAAGCGGACTTGCTGAAAACCCCGGAGCAAGTGGATGACGCGATCAATCAGCTCGCCGCTGATCTGACTGAGCGTCTGCAAGATACGGTTCCTGTGGTCTATACCATTATGAATGGTGGTCTGGTACTGGCCGGGCGGTTATTGCCCCGGCTGCCGTTTGCGCTCGAGGTTGGCTATATGCACGCTACCCGTTATCGCGGTGATGTGACAGGCAGTACCGAACTGCAGTGGCAAGCACCGCCATCGATACCAATGACGGATCGTACAGTACTGATTCTGGACGATATTTTTGATGAAGGTCATACCCTGGCGGCCGTCGTTGAAGCCTGTCGTCAACAGGGTGCCAAAGAGGTGCTCACCGCCGTTCTGGTCGATAAGCGGCATGATCGCAAAACCGATGAACTGACCGTTGATTACGCCGGTATGGAAGTTGAAGACCGTTATGTCTTTGGTTGTGGTATGGATTACCGTGGCTTCTGGCGTAATTTGCCGGGCATCTATGCGGTTAAGGGTCTGTAACCGGCTGTTGGCCTGCCATAACAAGGGGAATAACCGCTATTCGTTGTGATTGGCAAACGGCTGTTTGTACTGGTGATGTGTCAGATAGTTAACCGTTATTATTGACGGAACTTTTCAAAAAATAACTGTGTCTGAAGCGGCGTTTTACCTCACGGCGGTGATATCACTTCTGTCTGGTTATGCCCCATTTGCCGTTTAATTGCCAGGGAGATACTGGGTGAGGGATGTTGGATCGTATGTCACTGCGGGTTCCAAAAGCCGCAAGCGGTCGGGACTGCTGCTGTTGCTGGTCACTGCGGTGGCTGGCTGCAGTTCGATTGAGCCGGTTCAGCCTGAGCCGATGACCTTTTCCGGGCTGGCTGAACCTGTTGCCAGTTCCTCTCCCACGGCTGTTGCTGCCGGGCAGGCGGTCACGGACCGCTGGTGGCAATCCTTTGATGATCAGATGCTCAATCGTCTGATTGAAGACAGCCTGGCGAATAATTTTACCCTGCAATCCGCCTGGGCCCGGCTGCAACAAAGTCAGGCGTTGTCCCGGCAGGCCGGGGCGGAACAGTTTCCCACCCTGGATGCGAGTTTGTCGCGCAGCCGCTCATTTGGGCCGGATGCCGGTACCAATCGCTGGCAGGCCGGGTTATCGGCTGCCTATGAAGTGGATTTCTGGGGGCGGGTCAGTGCACTGGAACAGCAAGGTCAATTGGATGCCCTGGCCAGCGCAGCCAGTGTGCGGGTAGCAGCCAATACGCTTGCAGGAGAAGTCGCCCAGGCCTGGTTTGGCTGGTTGCGGCAACAAGGTCGTATCCAGTTGCTAAGCCAGCAACAACAGCGGGTTCGCTCGGCGTTGGCTATCACCGAAGTGCGATTCAATCGTGGGCAGGTGGCTATTTCAGATGTCTGGCAACAGCAGCAATTATTGGAAAATCTCTCCGCCAGTTTGAGTGCTGATCAGGCCCAGCAAATTATCTATCAGCAGCAACTGGCGGTCTGGCTGGGTCGCAGCGACTGGCTGCAGAGTGAGCTTGTTCCTGAATTGGCCGCCATGCCACCACGGCCGTTGCCACGACTGCCGTCTTCATCCCCCCGTGTTTCTCTGTCAGCCTTGCAACAACGGCCAGATGTGCAGCAATCCTGGTTTGCCTTGCAATCGGCGAATGCTGCGCTGGCGGCAGCCATTGCCAACCGCTATCCAAGGCTGACGCTGTCGGCGTCTTATTCGGCATCCGACGCCAACCTGGCCGATATCTTTGATAACTGGGTAGGGAATCTGGCGGCGGGTCTGGTCGCACCCCTGCTGGATGGTGGCCGTCGCCGCGCAGCGGTGACCGCGTCGGAAGCGGGAGTGCAGGCGACGGTGGCGGATTATCAGCAAACCTTGTTGGCGGCAGCCCAGACCGTGCAGCAACTCCTGGTACAGGAACAACAGGCCAGTGACCAGCTGGCCAGCCTGGTCAAACAATTACACCTGGCCCGTAAAACAGAAGCCTTCCAGCTGGCGCGCTATCGGCGCGGGGTGGGGGATTTTCTGGCGTTGCTCAACGTACAACAGGACGTACTGGCGCTGGAGCAAACAGTACTCGATGGCCAATGGCAGCAGTTGCAATACCGTATTCAATTGTATCGATCGGTCAGTCACGGCGATTTCACCGGGGCGGATGCTGGAGAATCACAACCGTGAAGGACAACCGGAAGATGAAACAACCCACAGGCTTGCACAAGCAAACCGGTAATGTCTGGCTGGTACTGCTGGTGCTTGTACTGGGAGGTGCGGCAGCCTGGATCGTGCTGACCACCGCCCCGGTGCCGGAGCGGGTAAAACCCGTGGTGCAGGCGCGGCTGGTTGAAGTGCAGCGCCCGGGCGCTGGCGGACGGCCAACCTGGACGGCGGGTGGTCAGGTGTCAGCGGCAGAGCGAATCCTGCTGCAGGCCCAGGTCAGCGGTCGGGTTGTCTCGGTGGCCAGCGAGGCATTGCCGGGAGCGACCCTGAAGGCCGGTGCGCGCCTGCTGACCATTGAACCACGGGATTATGAGCTGGCGTTGCAGCGATACGAAGCGGCTCGCATTCAGGCGCAAGCCGATCTGGATCTGGAGCTGGGGCAGTCCGCCCTGGCCGCCGACGAATACCAATTGGCGCAGCGAGAGCTGACCGGTGCCGACCGGGCGCTGGTGTTACGAGAACCGCAGCTGGCCAGTGCCAGGGCCAAGTTGCTCAGTGCCAGGGCGGAGACCGACCAGGCCCGACTGAACCTGGCGCGTACCCGTGTGACGATGCCGTTTAACGGTCAGATACTGTCACGCAATGTGGCGGTTGGCAGTCAGGTGAGCAGTTCAGTCGAGCTGTTTGAACTGGTGAATACCGATGAATTCTGGATCGAAGTCAAAGTGCCGCGCAATTTTCTGGCCTGGCTGGATGTGGATGCCCCGATCCGGCTTTATCACCCCAGCTGGGGTAAACAGAGCCGCGAAGCCCGCATTCTGAACCTGTTGGCCGACGTCGACGAGCGTGACCGCCAGGCCCGGCTAATGGTTGCCGTAAGTGATCCACTGAGCCTCAAGAACCCGGACCAGCCGGTGTTGATGCTGAATGATTTTGTCTCTGTCGAGCTGCAAGGCAAGGCCATTCCCAATAGCGTCACCGTGCCATTACAGCAGCTGAATGACGATGGCAGCCTCTGGGTCGTGAACAACAACCAAATGGTACGGCGCACCCCCGAGGTCTTGTACCGGGGCCGGACCCAGGCCTGGATTGGCGCAGGCCTGCAGCCGGATGATCAGTTGTTGGTTAACCGGCTGGACAGTGTAACGGAAGGCTTGCCGGTACGGCTGGCCAACCGGGCGGATACTGGCGCGGCTGTGGAAGCCGCCGACGGCACCTCCAGTCGTGAGCCAGAGGTGACACCATGAGTGCGGCGCAGGGGAATGGCCCGATCGCCTGGATGTCACGCCATGGCGTGGCGCCCAACCTGTTGATGGCCGTATTGATCATTGGCGGCTTTCTGATGTCGCTGACCATCCGCAAGGAATTTATTCCATCCTACGAAGCGGACATGATCATCGTTCAGGTGAGCTACCCCGGTGCAACGCCCACCGAGATGGAGCAAGGGGTGGTACTGCCAATTGAAAATGAACTGGCAGAAGTCGATGGCCTGAAAGAGATCAACTCAACCGCCTCCCAAAGCAGCGCCAGAGTCACGATTGAGCTGGATAACGGCACGGACCGTCAGCAGGCGTATCAGGATGTGCAGCAGGCTGTGAACCGGATTACCACCTTTCCGGGGCAAATGGAGACACCGAGCGTCAGTATTGCCAGCCGTAATATCAGCGTGGTGGAAATGGCGATTTTTGGCCCGCTGGACACCTTTGCCCTCAAACGTCTGGCCGAACGGGTCAAGGATGAGTTGTTATCGTCGGCAGAGATTTCCAAGGTCGAGCTGACCGGTACCCCCGACGAAGAAATCCATATCGAAATTCCCCAGTCTGCACTCCAGCGTTATGGTTTGTCGTTGCAAGATATCGCGGCAGCGGTGGGCAAAAATGCCATCGAACAAAGTGCCGGAACCGTGCAAACCCCGGGAGGCGATATTCTGGTGGCGCTCGACCAGCGGCGCTATTGGGCGGGAGAATTCAACGACATTCCGGTGATCGCCGATGCTGGCGGTGTACGGCTGCGGCTGGGGGATATCGCCCAGGTAAGCGAAGGTTTTGGCGACAGCCGCAGACTGGTGACGTATGACGGCCAGGAAGCCATCCGTTACGACATATACCGTTCTGAACAACAAACACCCCTGACCGTGGCCGCCGCCGTACACGAAAAACTCGACGAGATTCGTGGCTGGTTGCCCCCGGGGGTCAAGATTGTGGTCACCGATGACGATGGCAAAACCTACAACCAGCGGGTCGGGTTGCTGATCAAAAACGCCGCCATCGGGCTGACACTGGTACTGGTGTTGTTAAGCCTGTTTCTGGAATACCGGCTGGCGTTCTGGGTTACCATGGGGATTCCAACGGCGTTTTTAGGCGCCTTGCTGTTGCTGCCTGCGGTGGATATGTCGATCAATATGATCTCGATGTTCGCCTTTATTGTGGCCCTTGGCATTGTGGTGGATGACGCCATTATTGCCGGTGAAAATATTTACGAACACATGCAGAAAGGCATGCCGTTTGCCGATGCGGCGGTGGTGGGTGCCAAAGAAGTCGCCAGTCCGCTGGCCTTTGCCATTCTGACCAACGTGGCAGCCTTTCTGCCCTTGCTGGCACTGCCTGGCATGATGGGGAAATTGTTCCTGGCGATTCCGATCGTAGTGATCAGTTGTTTTCTGATTTCCTGGCTGGAGGCATTGTTTATCCTGCCGTCCCATCTGGCGCATTTGAAAGAAAAACCGGAGAGCCGCTTAGGGCAAAAAATGGATGCCTTGCAACTCAAGGTTGATGGCTGTCTGGGACGTTTTATCGACCGGGTTTATCGCCCGACCCTGAAAGTCAGTTTGCGCAACCCGGGGTTGACCCTGGCCATCGCGCTGGCACTGGGGCTGACGGTGTTGGCCTGGGCATTCAGCGGGCGGATGGGTTTCAGTATGTTTCCGCGCCTGGAAGGCGAGTTTACCGTTGCGGCGGTCGAGCTGCCCTCCAATGCGCCGTTTGAACAGGCGCTGGATGTCCGGTTACAGCTGGAAGCCCGGCTGCGCGATATCGTCGAGCCGGTTGAAGCTGCCGGAACGCCCTTGCTGCTGAGTATTGAAGGCAGTATCAATGGCTCAACCATCGAAGTGGAAGCGCGGCTGGTGGACTCTGAAATCCGTCCCATCAGCGCCCACGAAGTGGCCAAACGCTGGCGTGCCGCCATGGGAGAAATTCCCGGTATTCGCAGCATTACCTTCGATTCTGAACGCGGTGGCGGCCCGTCCGGTGGTCGCGGCCTGACGGTGGAGCTGCGCGGCAACGATATCGACCTGCTGGCGCAAGCCAGTGAAGACCTCAGTGTGTTTATGTCGCATCTGGGTAACGTCAAGGATGTTGCCAGCAGTTTTACCAGTGGCAAACCACAATGGGATGTGGCGATTAACGACCTCGGGCGCAGCCTTGGGCTGGAGTCGGATGATGTGGCCATGCAGGTGCGGGCGGCCTTGTACGGTGCCAGGGCCTTGCGGCAGCAACGCCAGCGTAACGAAGTCACCGTGCTGGTACGGTTGCCCCAGAACGAACGTCGCTACAGTGCCGATATCGAGCGCTTGATGATCCGTACGCCAGCCGGTGGTTATGTGCCATTGGCAGAAGTCGCGGTGCTGGAGAAAACCGTCTCGCCATCGAGTATTTCACGCCGGGCCGGGCGGCAAGTGGTGAACGTAACCGCCGATGTCGAACCGCGTACGCAAATCCCGGCCGTGATGACGGTGTTACAGGAAGAAGCCTTTGTCGACCTGAAAGCCAAATACCCCAGCCTCGACTTTGATTTTCGGGGGCGTCAGGCCGATACCCGTGAAAGCATGAGTGTGATGCAGCTGTACGGGTTGTTCTCGTTACTGCTGATTTACGTTTTGTTGGCGATTCCATTCCGCAGTTACGGCCAGCCATTGCTGGTGATGCTGGTGATTCCCTTTGGCGCGGCCGGAGCGATTCTGGGTCATATTATCCTGGGATACGGACTGTCGATTATCAGCCTGATGGGGATTGTGGCACTGGCCGGTGTGGTGGTGAACGACAGTCTGATTCTGGTGGACTACGCCAACCGCATCCGGGCAAAACGCCAGCTGACGGCACTGGAAGCCATCAGTGAAGCCGGAGTGCGACGCTTCCGGCCCATTTTGTTGACCACTCTGACCACCTTTGGTGGGTTGGCTCCCATGGTATTTGAAACCTCACGCCAGGCGCAGTTTATTACCCCCATGGCGGTATCACTCGGATTCGGGATTCTGTTTACCACCTTTATTTGCTTGCTGGTGTTGCCTGCCCTGTATGTATTGCTGGATCAGTTACTGAGCAAATTGTCGGGTACGGCGGAGCCATTGAATAGTTGATCGTCAGATGCGCAAAATGCCATTTGTTTGGTAGCGCCTTGTGCGGATTCAATACATAGCCCGGGAATATGACCACAGGCAGTGAGTTGTTGCCCTGTACTGAATAAGCCAGCTGGTGATTGCCAGACGCATCCGGGGTAGATGGTTGCAAACGCATGATTTTTTGGTTGTATCAATCCGATATCAGGTTGAGTGAATATTTATGTCTGTAACGTATGCAATATGGACTGTTGTGGTCGCTTTATTAACATGCCCTTTGACTGTCTCGGCCGCAGAGCCGGATATCGGTTCTTCTTTTAATGGCGGTGATTTCAGTCTGTCGAAGATTATAATAAATTTATTAAAGATAGCATGCAGCGCTGCTAACAATGCCATAAGCGCGAACGCACAAAAAGATGCACTCCGCTCCGCTTTTGGTGCCGGTTATGGCAGGCGTTAAATCTTTTTCGGATGTTGACACCTCGTACGTATAGACGTACGCTTTGAGTTCGGAGATGACTTATGACAATACTTAATGCGACTGAAGCACGCTCAAAACTGTACGCCTTGATAGATGAGGCTTCTGCTAGCCACCAACCTATCATCATTACCGGCAAGAGAGGGAATGCAGTCTTGTTGGCAGAAGAGGATTGGAACGCTATAAACGAATCACTTTACCTGCTTTCTTTACCTGGAATGCGGGAATCTATTCGTGAAGGATTGGATACTAAGCTCAGTGAATGTGACCAGGATCTTGATTGGTGAGCTGGAAGCTTTATTACACCAAGCAAGCTCAAAAGGATGCTCGGAAACTTGCATCTTCTGGCCTCAAGGCCAAAGCGAAAGAGCTGCTAGAGGTAATCGAAATTAATCCTTTCCAAAATCCTCCACCCTACGAAAAACTTGTTGGGGATCTAGCCGGTTCCTATTCAAGAAGAATAAATATACAGCATCGTCTCGTTTACCAAGTACTAGAAAAAGAAAACGCCATTAAAGTTATCAAGCTTTGGGCTCATTATGAATAGTAGCTTTATAAGGCCAGGCAATGCGACCTCCTTACTGTTGGCGCTTGTTGGCGGCGTTAGGCAATCAAAAGGAAATACATTATGTCAGATGCACCAGAAGGAATGATTCCGGTCGAGGAATTTGCAAAACTAAAAGGAATCACTGCATCAAAAGCAATTGATATGGTAAGAGATGGGTTTTACGTTGGTCGTAAAGTTGGTAATGATTGGTATGTCGACATATCTGAGCCAACTAACTCTGCAAGCAAACCAACCAGGATAAAAGGCTCCGTTGTTGTTTCAAATGGCGAGTCAGCCAATGAAGTTGTTGTTACCGACATACAAATGTCTTTTATTTTCATGGTGATTTTCATGGTCAAGTGGGTTACGGTGCAGTAGGTTGAGTGGTGGCGTTGCTCACACCTTAATTCGGTGTTATGTGTCTGCGACGAAGAAATATCAGTTAAAAACAACTTTAAAATGGTAGATATATGAATGTAGAAACTTGGTTTTACTATTCGCTAGCGGTATTAATATTAACTGCTTCTCCAGGTCCTAGCGTTCTATTATGTATGACTAAGGCTGTAACCGAAGGCTTTCGAAATTCTATGTTTACTGCTTTAGGCAGTCTTACAGCAATTGTTAGTATAATGACCTTGTCTTTTTCTGGTCTAGGGGTGGTTATTGCTACGTCAGAAGTGGCTTTTAATATTATAAAATGGTCCGGTGCAATTTATTTAATATATTTAGGATATAAATCTTTTGCTTCCGAGCAAGAGACTTATCAAATATCTGAACAAGAAAAAACAATGCCAGTGGTCACAAAAAAATCTCTTTATGTTGGTGGCTTCATTGTTGGGGCCAGTAACCCAAAAGCAATAGTGTTTTTTACTGCTTTATTTCCTCAATTTATTAACACATCTGAGTCGCTATTAATACAATATTGGGTGTTCGCAATTACTTTTGCAGTTATGGAGATTTCTTGGTTGACGATATATTCATACTTGGGTGCTAAGTCGTCAAATTGGTTGCTAAAAGAAGGTAGGGCTAAATATTTTAATAGAATAACTGGTGGTGTTTTTATCAGTGCAGGTGTGTTTCTCTCTACATCAAGTAAAGCTTCTACATGATAATTTGTTGCTCCCGGATAAGTTACTCGATTTCGTTCATGATTTGCCGGTGAGTAAAGCGTTCAGACTGTATAGTCCCCCCAAAAAAAGTCTTTGCATTCAGAGTCAGAGTGCATTCTGTTCACGGATGCAGGCTGGCTTTATTTGTATTTAAGCGAAAAAGCGTTTCACCATGCGTCGAACAAAGTTGCCCTCCAGCGTTTTTTTGACATAAGGGACATAATGCTTGTCATCGCGTTGGATGTGATTGGTCAGCCACAAGCCAATGTCTGAGCGCACTTCTTTGGCGACTTTGATGCTGTCTTCGCCATCTTCCAGTCTCTGGTCGTAGCTGAGCGCTCGCCGCCGAAAGGCTTCGTGCACTTTGGCATGGGCCTTTAATACTGGATAATTTGCTTGCTCCATGAGTTTTTCTTCGAAGGCGTTGTGTGAAATGGAATAGTCGATCAGTGCTTTGGCGACGGCTCGAATTTTCTGGTCATCCCGTTGCTTGATGGCAGTCTCAACTTCTTGTAGGTAGTCAAAAATACGCTTGTGCTGAGTGTCAATAATATCAATGCCGGTTTCAAATTCCGGGCTCCAACGAATCGGTTGCACAGGTTCCTTCCTTACCATTGGGTATAAAAATGCGCGGGTGACATGACTCGAATGCGAAATAATTGCCGGTGATTGGCTGCCGCATCTCTTCCGGCTGCCCTGTTATCAATTGGCTTTCACGGCGATCATATGAGTTCACAAACAAGACACAAAACCTCCTTGTTCCGCGAGGCTGCCGGGAAAGTGGCAGTTCGTGATAGGCTTTCGGGTTTGGGTTAATACTAACGAGTGGCTTCAACACTCACCCTAAATATTAGGGAATCCCTGGTGTTTAGGGAAATTCTGGTTTGGAATATGGAACTCGTTGAACGGATCAATCTTGTTATAAAACAAGAGGGATACACTCGTCCGATGCTTGAAAAAGCGACTGGGATCAAGGCAAAGCGTTGGGAAAACATGAGTAGCAAGATAGCCAAGCCCTATGCGGAAGAGCTGGAAGCCTTGGGAAAATTATGGCCAGAATACGCTTATTGGCTGATTACTGGTTCAGAAATACCGGAAGCCGGGCAAATCAGTCCCATGACCAAAAGATCCACCACCCAGGGGTAAATAGGTATCACTCCGTTTCGTCGGCTTTGGTGAGCTTTGGTGAAGGGGGGTAACGAATGGGGTTGTTGCCTTTTGATGGATTGTGTTGGAAATATTGGATTGTATGGCGCTTGATGCGCATATTACCTTTGGAGTGACACTCTTTGTTTGGCGACGATGGCTTCTGAATGGATATGAGCGCATTGCTGTCGATCGATCCTGAATTTGGCGCCTTGTGCTGGTATAGTGCGCGGCTTTCCGGTTCCTGGGGGTATCCAATACCATGTCTTTCTTTCGTGAGTTTGCTGAAACATTCTCTCCCAACATCAAAACGGATGTGTTATCCGGTCTGACGGTGGCTTTGGCGCTGGTGCCTGAAGCGGTGGCGTTTGCTTTTGTTGCCGGTGTTCATCCTCTGGTGGGGTTGTACGCCGCGTTTATGGTGGGTCTGATTACGGCTTGTATCGGTGGTCGTCCCGGGATGATTTCCGGTGCAACCGGTGCCTTGGCGGTGGTGATGGTGGCGCTGGTGGCCGATGCCGAACGCATGTATGGCGATGGCATGGGGCTGCAGTATTTGCTGGCAGCGGTGGTGCTGATGGGGGTTATCCAGATCGCGGCCGGGGCGTTGCGACTGGGCAAGTTTATCCGCCTGGTGCCTCATCCTGTCATGCTGGGGTTTGTGAATGGCCTGGCGATTGTGATTTTTCTGGCGCAGTTGCCACAGTTGCAAATCAGCACCCCCGAAGGTAAGTGGGGCTGGTTGAGCGGTGAATGGTTCAGTGGCATGCAGTTGTACGTGATGCTTGGCCTGATTGCGCTGACCATGTTTATTACCATCAATCTGCCCAAGTTGACCAAGGCCGTGCCGTCGGCGTTGGCCGGTATTCTGGTGGCCAGCCTGCTGGCGTTTGGTCTGGATCTGGATACCCGTACAGTGGGTGATCTGGCCAGTATTGCCGGGGGCTTGCCGCCGATCGGTGTACCGGATGTGCCGTTCAATCTGGAAACCCTGATGTTTATCCTGCCGTATTCGGCCATTTTTGCGGCCATTGGTTTGATTGAGTCGCTGCTGACCGTCACGGTGATCGATGAGATGACCAATACTCGCGGCCGGGGCAACAAGGAGTGTGTTGCCCAAGGGACAGCCAATGTTGTGACTGGCTTTATTGGCGGCATGGGTGGTTGTGCCATGATTGGCCAGTCGATTATCAATGTCAGTTCGGGTGGCCGTGGTCGTTTGTCGGGTATTGCGGCGGCGCTGTTTCTGCTGAGTTTTATTCTGTTCGCTTCTCCGCTGATCGAGCAAATCCCGATCGCCGCACTGGTGGGGGTCATGTTTATGGTGGTGATTGGCACGTTCGAGTGGGCCAGTTTCCGTATGGTTGGCAAGATCCCAAAACACGACCTGTTTGTACTGGTGCTGGTGACCGTGGTGACGGTACTGACGGATCTGGCCATTGCGGTGATTATTGGTGTCGTGGTGTCGGCGCTGGTGTTTGCCTGGCAGGGTGCCAAACGTATTCATGTGCTCAGCCAGAAACAGGCGGATGGCTCCAAGGTCTACAAGCTGTATGGGCCGCTGTTTTTTGGATCGGTGGCCTCGTTCAAGGATCTGTTTGACGTAAGCAATGATCCGACCAAGGTGATTATCGATTTTGCCGATAGTCGGGTAATGGATCATTCTGCGCTGGAAGCCATTGATACACTGGCGGAGCGTTATATCGCCGAGGGCAAGGAAATTCATTTGCTGCACCTGAGTCAGGAATGTCGCACCTTGCTGAAACAGGCTGGCAGCTTGTGTGAGGTCAACGTGATCGAAGACCCCAATTACAAGGTAGCGGTTGACGAGCTGGCTTAACCACCAGGGTAACTTGCACAAGCTGATCAGACGAGGCTGCCTCATGACGCTATCGCGACGTAATTTGCTTGGCTGGTTGGCAGCGGTGCCGGCCATGTCCTTGTCTGTCTCGGCCTTGTCGGTGATGGCCACCGGCTGCAGTCAGCGCCAAGGCGATTTGCTGCTGGGCGGTGGTCGTTTTATGAATCCGGATGGCAGCGGCCAGCGCTACGTGCTGGCGCTGGTGGATCTGCAGCAACAGCAGACGGATCTGATCGATCTGGATTTTTTCCCGCACGGTATTCACTGGCACCCTGACGCCCCTGACCGGCTGGCGGTGTTTGAGAAAAAAGGCCCACATGCCGCCGAGGTAGATCTGGGGGCGCGGCGTCTGAGCCGTAAAATCGATGCTCGTCCCGGGCGCTATTTTTACGGACACGGGGCTTATTCCGCTGACAATCAGCAGCTGTTCAGTACAGAAATCCGTCTGGATGGCCTGGAGGGTGTTATTGCGGTGCGTGATGCAGACTCGCTGGCGTATCTCGGGGAATTCCCCAGCTATGGCAAAGAGCCTCATGAGTGCACCCTGATTGATAACGGTAAGACACTGGTGATCACCAATGCCGGTGGGCCAATGGGGGGAGCAATACCCTGCGTCTGTTATGTGGATGTGGCCAGCCAGCAATTGCTTGAACGGGTGGTGTTGACCCGCACGGACCTCAATACCGGTCATGTGGCGATTGCGGAAGATGGCAGTCTGGTAGTGGTATCTGCGCCACGTACTGGCATGAGCCTCCGTGCAAACGGCGGTGTCAGTATTCGTCTGCAAGGGTTGCCGATGGCCTCGATGACACAACCGGAAGCCATTGTTAAACGCATGACAGGTGAAGCCCTCAGTGTCGCGATTGCCAACGGCATGGCGCTGGTAACACATCCTGATGCCGACCTGGTGACCTTCTGGTCGATTGTCGAACAGCGCATGGTGCATTCATTGACGCTGGTACGGCCGCGGGGAGTGACCTTGACGAAAGATGGTCGCTATTTTCTGGTGACGTATGACCGGGCACCCAAAATCCTCAAAATTGCCGTTGCCGATGTGTTTGCTACTCCGGAAGTCGTGGTGACAAGCACCTATGTTTCTGGCTCACACCTGTTTGCTTGGCCTGCCTGATATCGCCTGATGTCCACAATCATTGACGCCTGACTCTTCCTTGTGACTGATTGGCCGATGGCCAGGCCGGTTGTTCTGAAGCGCTTTGTCGCATTGCGGCAAGGCGTTTTTTTAATGTCATTATTGATACTGATTCGTATTAGCATTGTATTTTAATGAATGTTGTGGATAATGAGGATCATTCCCATTTGGGTTTTTTATCTCTCTGATGTGTTGTTAAAGGTACGGTAAAGCAAATGCGATGCAGTTGTCTGGCGGTTGGCCTGTTGGTGGTTGTGACATATACGCCTGTTGTTATCGCGGAAGACGTTGCGGCAGAAACGCCGCTTCAGGAAGACGCCGATGTCTTTTATCTGGATACCTTGGTGGTAACGGCAGCGCGTGGCCAGCGGCCCTTGGCTGATACCCCGGTCCGGACTCTGATTCTTGATGAAACCACGATCCAGCGCTTACACACCCGGGATATCCGTGATGCCTTGCGGGTGATACCGGGAGTGCAGATGCGGGAAATCCACGGCAAGACCGGTGAGTCGATTCAGGTGCAAGGGTTGGACGGCGAGCGGGTACTGATTCTGGTGGACGGTATGCCGGTATCGGCAACCACCGGTTCAATGGTGGATCTGTCGCAACTGTCTGCACTGGATATCGACCATATCGAAATGATACCGGGGGCTGCGTCGTCCCTGTATGGCAGTGCGGCAATGGGGGGTGTGGTGAATATCATCACTCGCGATATGACAGGCGAAACCCGTTACCGGTTGGCGATGGATGCTGGCAGTTATGGTGAGGAGCGGGAGTTGTCGGATGAGCTGTTGCCCCAGCGTCATTATCTGGCCACCGCCGATCTGGCCCTGAGCAGTCACCGTCAGCTGAGTCTGAGTGCCGATCAGCGCAAAAGCTCGGATATCGATCTGTACGACGACAGCTGGAGCAGTAACGGCTTTGACGGTACCAAAACCACGCTGGCGGCATCCTGGCAGGAACGCTGGGGGACTGCAGGGCCCGGAGCGGTGGATGGTCATGCGACGATACGACTAGAGCAATATAAAGAAGACCTGGTTAACCGACAGTTGACCAGCAGCAATCAAGAAGGCGCCAAGGAAGAGCAGCTGGAACGCTGGCGACTGGCCGCCAATGTTGATCAGGCGCTGCTGGCGGGGCGGCTGTCAGCCAGCGTGTTGTACGAACAGCAGACAGATGATACCGCCCAGCTGGTGGTGGATGACGCCATTCTGGCCGGTAATCTCTGGCGTTCAGCCGATTATAGCCAATACAAGTTGATGACCCAGTGGCAAGCGCCGCAATGGACGCTGGGAAGTACGTCACTGCAGATGGTGACCGGCCTTGAACATTTTGGCGAACAAATGGAACAGCAGAAGCAGGAGATCAAGCTGAGTTGCTCCGGTGTTGGCAGTACCTCGACCACCACCACTCTGGATAGTGGTTATTGCCTGGTGGATACCGTCGAAGTGCCGAACGAAACCCGCCACAGTGTCGAGGCTTTTATGCAGGGAACCTTGACGCAGCAATATTCAGGAAGCCAACAGGGTGCCGGTTTGGCTGAGCTGGAGCTGTCGCCGGGGTTGCGTTGGCAAAATGACAGTGATTTTGGCGGTTATCTGTCGCCGGCCCTGGCCAGTCGCCAGAAATGGCAATGGTCACTGGGAAAGGGTGACTGGCAGATCCAGACCCGACAATCGATCGGGATGGGTTACCGGGTGCCCAATCTGAAAAATCGCTATTACGTGTTTGATCACAGTGTGAACGGCTACAAAGTGCTGGGAGACGAAGACCTGCAGCCGGAGCAAAGCCGCAGTGTGCAACTGTCGGCGACAATAACGGATGGCAAACGGCTGCACCTGGAAGTGTCGGCATACCATAACCAGATCACGGATCTGATCGAAGCGGTTTCTACTGGCGAGACAGAACAGAGCGGCACCGTGGTGATTTATCGCTACAGCAATATTGCCAGTGCCATGACGCGAGGTGCTGATGTTGCCGTCCAGTGGCAGTTTTCTCCCCGTTTTCAGCAACGCCTGTCGTATTCCTTGCTGGATGCCCGCGATCTTGAACTGGGCGTCGCGCTGACAGAGCGTTCGCGGCATCACGCCAAAGGCTTGTGGATGTGGGATGTCAGCGACACGGTCGACCTGACGTTGATATCGGAGTACGTCGGTTCGTCTTATACCGAGGTGGAAGATGAAGACAGCGGCACGGAAAACCAGATGTCGGCGGGTTATTGGCAGTGGGATATCAAAGGCAACTGGCAGTTCAACCCGGCGTTACGCTGGTATGCCGGGGTCAATAATCTGACTGACAGCGTCCGCGACCCGAGTGACTCCTATGATCGCCGCCCGACAGAGGGCCGCTTTCCTTATGCCGGGTTTGAGCTGACCTTCTGATTCTGGTGGCTCAGGCCATGCCGGCAAGCCGTGCAGCTAATCCATGCAGTGAACGCATATCGATAATTTACATCGTGAACTTACATAGCTGGTTCACATGTTTAACAACAATAACGCTATTCAACGGAGTGTTTTATGAAACAGCGATACCAATCTTTTTCAGTACTGATGGCTGCCATGTTGCTGGCCAGTTGTGGCAGCAGCGATGACAGCGACAGTGATGACAGCGATTCCGGTGCGGAGGATGTCAGCTATAGCAGCTTGCAAATCAACGCCGCGGATTACGATGCCTGGGTCTACGTCAGTCTGACAACCGGGGCAACGCTGGATCTGACTGATGAAGAAGCCGCTACCTCGACGGACTGGCAGCTGGCTTTTCGTCGTACGGCCATCAAGTTGAATGGCGGGGTGTCTGGCAGTGGCAATGTGCAGGTGGCACTGGCGGATGCACAAGACGAATTCTACGATGACGACGGCGCAGCCGATGTCTCGGTCTTTACCAATGCGGTTGCCGATACCGAAGCAGCTGCTCTGGAGGTCAGTTACGATACCAGCGCCTTGACGTTCAGCACCGATGCCAACGAAGCGGCCTGGGCTGACTGGTATGAATACGATACCAGCACCCATCATATTGCGGCCAATACGACGGTGGGATGGTTGTTGCGCCATGCCGATGGCGAGACCTACAGCAAGGTCTTCCTGGATGTGGCCAGTTACACCGATATCACCGCCCGTTTTACAACGCAGGCAGCGGATACTGCGCAGTTTGCCGGGACAGAACAGAGTGTCAGCGCCACTTTTGCGGACGATGCAACCATGTTATGTCTGGATCTGGATAGCGCCAGCGAAGTGGATTGTGACGAAAACAGTGCCGACTGGGACCTGCTTTATGAAGTCGATACCAGCAACCGGGCAATTAATATCTGGACCAATGGCGGAGTGTATGGCGATGGTGATGGTGCCGTCTTTGGTTCCATTGATGCGACCGAGCTGGCGGATTACACCAGTGCCACGCTGGTTGATAGCTATGATATTTCCAGCCACTACAGTGAAGACAGCAGCTCCAACCCATTCTCGGATGACAGCTGGTACGCCTATAACCTCAATGGCGGACATCTGCTGTGGCCCAACTTCCGTACCTATCTGATTGATACCGACAGCACTGATGACAGTGCCAGCTACTTCACGCTGCAAGTGTCGGACTATTACAGCCTGGGAGCATCCGGCAGCCCGGAAATCCGCTTTCAAACAATGTCGACAGGAGAGTAATAATGACGAACGTTACTGATATTCACGTGTTGGCGGAGCAATGGCAATCGTTGCGGCAGCAAGAACCCAAAATGCGGATTCGGGACGCCGCGTTACGGCTGGGCGCCAGTGAGGGGGAGCTGTTGGCGACCCGCTTGCTTGATGGTGAGTCCGGGGGCGGTCGCGTCGTGCGGCTTGGCGGTGATTTCAAGCGCTTGCTGCGGGATATCGAATTGCTCGGTGAGGTTATGGCATTGACGCGTAATAACGCCATGGTTCATGAAAAGACCGGTCAATACAAAGGCCTGACCGTTAACGGCAATATGGGCCTGGCGCTGGGCGTTATAGACCTGCGGATTTTCTTTAGCCGTTTTGTTTATGGCTTTGCGGTGGAAGAGCCACTGCCGGGTGCCGACGGCATGCGACGCAGCCTGCAATTCTTTAATGGCCGTGGAGAGGCCGTACACAAGATCTATCTGACCGAGGCTTCGGATCAGGAGCAATACACCCAGCTGCTGGCACGTTTTCAATCCGAGGACCAAACCCCGGGGATGGTACTGGAGCCTTTGCCAGAGACAACGCCTGAAACCGCACCCGAAACCACACCTGCCGATCTGGATGTGGCAGCGCTGCGTCAGGACTGGTCGGCATTGAAGGATGTTCATCATTTTCAGGCGCTGCTGAAAAAGTACCACCTGAACCGGATAAATGCCTACGAAGTGATTGGTGAGGAATACGCGACCGAACTGGCTCCGGAGGTGTTTGTTGCCGCGCTGGAAGCGGCGCAGGCTTCGGGGTTGTCGATCATGCTGTTTGTTGGCAGTGAGGGCGTGATCCAGATTCATACTGGCCCGATCAGCAACCTGGTACGTACCGGCGACTGGTTTAATATCATGGATAAAGGCTTCAACCTGCATGCCAAAACCACCCTGATTGATCGCGCCTGGCTGGTGCGGAAACCCACCGTGGATGGCGTGGTCAGTTCATTGGAACTGTACGACGGCGATGGCAATCAGCTGGCCTTGATGTTTGGTGAACGTAAAAACGGCCAGCCAGAACTGGAAGGCTGGCGGTTGATTCTGGAAAACTTGCAACAGCACTATGCGCTGGAGCAAGAAGGAGTTGCCTGATGGATAACCTGCACCGGTCGTCAGCGGCACGTGGTGCCGAGAGTCGGTCAATCGCGGCTGAGTGCCCTGACCGGCTGGCGTCGTTGTTCGCCATATTGTCGCTGTTTGCCTTTATGTCGGCGGCGACGGTCTTTGCTGGTCTGCTGTTCCCCGTTACGGCGTGGGCGCAGGATGGGAAGGCGGCAGGGGCACCTCAGCGGGTGGTGAGTATCGACGGTTCGATTACTGAAATCATCTATCAGCTGGGTGCCCAGGATCGCCTGGTGGCGGTGGATACCACCAGCCGTTTTCCGCAAGCCGCGACTGAATTACCCGATGTCGGGTATATGCGGCAACTGTCCGCTGAAGGCATCTTGTCGATGCAACCCGATCTGGTGATCACGACCGAGGCCGCTGGGCCAGAGATGGTCTTTATCCAGCTGAAGCAGGCTGGCATACGGGTTGTGCGGGTAGCGAATCATTATTCGTTACAGGGGGTGCTCGATAAAATCACCGCCGTTGCCGGAGCGCTGGGTAAAGAGAGCGAAGGGCAGGCATTGGTTGAACGTATTCATCAGCGCAGCCAGGCACTGCTGCAGCAGATGCCGGCGGATGATGCCTCATCCGTTATGTTTCTGCTCGGCGCTGGTAGCCGGGGCATTATGGCGTCAGGCTCCGGTACGCAGGCCGATGCCATGCTGGCGCTGGTCGGAGCCAGCAATGCCATGGGTTACAGCGGCTATAAGCCGGTGAGCGCCGAAGGTGCCTTGCAGGCTGCACCGGACGTGGTGCTGGTGGCACAGCTTGATGATGAGGTGCCAGAATCACTGCAGCAGTCCCTGGCCATGACGCCTGCCAGTCAACAAGGTCGTATCCATACGGTGGATGTCAGCCTGATGTTGGGGTTTGGGCCGCGGTTACCCGATGCTATCCAGCAGTTACAGGCCATTCTGTACCCCCAGACCAATGAGCCGGTGAGTAAGCCGCGGGCGACGGGGATGTAACAATGATGCGTGCTCTGTTGTTCTCCCGGCGTCTGAGTGATGTTGTTTATGGTTGGCGTGAGTCGATTGTGGCGCAGGGCGCGACCGGTCAGCGATTGGTGTTATTGCTGATGGCTGTGGTGCTGGTACTGGTATTCCTTCTGGGATTGACGATTGGACCGGTGTCGGTGGCGGTTAATGACGTCTGGTCGAGTTTGCAACGAGCGATCACCTTTGCCCCGATCGGGTCAGCCAACGACTGGGTAGTGCGTGAACTGCGGTTGCCGCGGGCCTTGCTGGCGATGATTGTCGGCGCAGGATTGGCGGTGGCAGGCGTTATTACTCAAGGGGTGTTTCGTAACCCGCTGGCAGATCCTGGCCTGATTGGGGTATCCAGTGGCGCGGCGTTGGCCGCTGTGGCTGTTATTGTGCTGAACGAAACATTGCTCTCTGGCTGGGTGTCGCTGACCGGGCCATTGGCATTGCCACTGGCCGCCTTTATGGGTGGGCTGGGTGTGACGCTGGTGATTTATCGGCTGGGGACTCGCGGTGGCCAAACCCAGGTAGGAATGCTGCTGCTGGCGGGGGTCGCCATCAATGTACTGGCTGGCGCCGCAACCGGGGTGTTGACCTATGCCGCTGACGATCAGCAACTGCGGGATATGACGTTCTGGTCGATGGGCAGTCTGGCCAGTGGTCGCTGGCAGGATGTGGCCGCCCTGACCGGATTGATTGGTGTGCCGTTACTACTGAGCCTGCGTTATCGACGGGTTCTGAATGCGCTGTTGATGGGCGAACAAGTGGCGATTCATCTGGGTTTTGATGTGCAGCGTTCGAAACGCTGGTTGCTGGCTTTCGCAGCCTTGATGGTAGGAGCCGGAGTCGCGGTAGCCGGTATTATCGGTTTTGTTGGTCTGGTGGTGCCGCATCTGTTGCGCATGGTGATGGGCTCTGATCATCGTGGCCTGATTCCGGCGGCGGCGATGGGCGGAGCATTGCTGTTGCTGTTGGCTGATTCGCTGGCCCGCACCTGGATGGCCCCGGCCGATTTACCGGTCGGGCTGGTCATGGCGCTCCTGGGTGGGCCGGTTTTCCTGCTGTTGTTGATGCAGCAGAATGGAGGGCAGTCACGATGATCCGGGCTGATGCGGTATCGGTCGTTAAAGGGCGAAGTACGCTGCTGGACTCGGCTTCCATGGTGTTATGCACTGGTGAGCGGCTGGCGGTACTGGGTGCGAACGGTGCCGGAAAATCAACCTTGTTATCCTGTTTGTGTGGCGAGAATACCGACTACGACGGGCAAGTGTGGCTGGGTGCCGATAGTCTGAAGGAGCTGTTGCCAGAACAACGGGCGCAGCGTATCGCCGTGATGCCACAGCAGGTGGAATTGGTGTTTCCGTTCCGGGTCTGGCAAGTGGTGGCGATGGGGCGTTCTCCCTGGGGAGACGAACAGCAGACCCTGGAATGGCAACAAGAGGTTATGAAAGCCACAGAAGTGCATCATTTGCAGCATCGTCTTTATCCGCAATTATCCGGCGGGGAAAAGCAACGGGTGCAATTGGCGCGGGTGCTGTTACAACTCTGGCATTACCAGTACCAAAGTAATGGCCAGCAGGCTTATATCCTGCTGGATGAATGCACCTCGGCGCTGGACCCGGCCCATCAGCATGAGGTGATGGATCTGGTCAGCTCTATGGTTGGCCCGGCCATCGGGGCTTTGGCCGTGATGCACGATGTGGCGCTGGCGGCATCCTGGGCTGACCGGGTGATGTTGTTACGGGACGGTCGGGTGATGGCGGCCGGAGAGGCCAGCTTGTTGTGTGACGCGGAGGTGCTGGCGGCCTGTTACGATATGTCTTCGGCCTTGTCGCGCCAATATGCCCGCGTTAATCAACAGTGGCTCGAAAGCCGTTAAGAGCCGTTAAAAGTCGTTAAGGTAGCAAGGGGTCAAAGGATCAGGCGGTTTGCGTCAGCTGATTTTCTCTGGAGTATCGGCTGGTGCCACATATAGCAGGCCGTTGAAATTCGTATCTGATTCGCTGATAGAAGCTCTTCCGCCTTATAAAATCAACAGCCTGCTAGAGCCCCTTCAATCTCATCTATTCCTTTATTTGATAGTAGTTTCATACTCGGAAATTTAACGCTCGGCTCTGGGGCTGCATGGAACGCAGCTTAATGCAGTCCCTAGCAGCCGCTTGTTAAGTGCTTTATTCACGACCAAATACGACAATATCTTCATCATTCGAGTTTTTTATAACATCTGATTTATTTCTAAAATGCACTTTTTTCTTTTCTATCAGATTGCGAAGCTCAGGTTGCAGTTGCCCACCTATTACTTTGATGTTTGTGATGTAGTATTTTTTAAAATAGTTATAGGCATGCTTGAAAACTTCAAGGCTTTTAGACCCTGCTGGTGGATTCATTTCATGTGTGCGAGTAACCCCCACAAAAAGTGATTCATATGGGTTTAAACCTGCTGATTTCATTTTTTTTACGATTGCCTGCCGCTCAGATCCAATATGAACTTTATAGTCTAAAGGGGCTTTATCAGATATTTCTCCAATAAAACTGAGTCTGATTTCATCTTCAATATCTACATCACCGAACTGTTTTTTTAATGATGAAAATATTTCTTCTCCAGCAGCATCATCTTCGAATAAAAACCCTGCAATAGGAGCAGCTTGCAAACTTGGGTCGCTTACAAAGGCCATTCCTCTCCACTTCGCCTTATTCCACAAATCAACGTCTATTATGCTACTAAAAAACATTGATTTTCTTTCTTTCGGGTCAAGAGGTTTGACGGATACTTCA
This sequence comes from Oceanobacter sp. 4_MG-2023, assembly GCF_030689165.1. Classification (NCBI taxonomy): domain Bacteria; kingdom Pseudomonadati; phylum Pseudomonadota; class Gammaproteobacteria; order Oceanospirillales; family Oceanospirillaceae; genus Oceanobacter; species Oceanobacter sp. 4_MG-2023. The sequence goes on from NZ_JAUYVV010000002.1 coordinate 166,376, forward strand.
ACTTCCGGCTCTGCACCCAGTTCTGGTCTTTTTGATTTTGAAAGACCCAATATTCTGTTCTTTAATTTTTCTAAGCTCTCTTGATTATTGAATTGATAATATGTATATGGTTGCAAAGGAAGAGGAATATGTTTCGAATCGGAATTATTCGCTATGACGGGAATGTATTTGTCGTTTTTTGAATTTAGATTATACAGTTGCTGAATAATTAAAGTTGTTTCCCATTTTACGCCAAGACCGCTCTCATCTCCTGAATGATCATTTGCTCTTTTATAAAACAACTCAGAGCAAACAACCAATACGTAATCGGCTTGTTGGATTTGTCTCGTCATCCATTTGGGCCACCCTTCCTGAGGAGCTTCTTCATATTGGTCAATTTCTGAATCAATGCCTTTGCTGCGCAGATAATTAGATAGAGCTAAAACAGAATCTGAGAGCTGCTCAGACTCGTGCGCATAACTAATAAATACCTTTTTTGTCATTTTATATCCCAGATTACTTATATAGCAGACTAGACACTTAACGCTGCAATCACGCGCTCGTCGCGTGCATTGCCTTGTTAGCTATCGGTCATATCTGACCAGCGGAGGAAAAAGAGCAAGTATGGATCACGTATGTCAAAAACATCGCTTCCTCCGTCCCATTCAACAATACGGTCTAATGCCGCATCGTTTACGATTCTAGCGGAATGTTCACAAGCACCAGTAATACTCGATCCACTTGGAGTCGATTCCCTGCACATACCTGTGATGCGCTCATTTAGCGGTCCGTATCGGAAAGTGAGCATTGGAGGATCAAGTGACAGCGCCTTGACAAGAAGACGATAAACATCACCACTCCATCCATAGGATGTGTTGTGAATTAGCCGGTCGGATCCTCGCGTTTTGGGGCCTTCCTTCATCTTTTCGACTATTGACCCATAATCAGTGGACAGCACAGTCCTTCGGCATATCTTTTGTAACAATGACGGATCATTGGCAATCTCTACGGCCTCACTGCCAGATTCACGAACTCCCAGCTCATAGCATGAATTCAGACAGAGGTACTGCATCAGTTGCGGAGAACCGGCGGCTTCGCTGGCCAGAACATCAACGGCCGTATTACGGTAGGAAATCCCTAACTCAGGAAAGCCTTTGTAGGCAATTTTTTGAAGAATATCCTTATTCCAATACTGAAAATCGATTGAAAAGACGCGGACTCGCAAATCAGGATTACTTCTTATTACGTCGTCAGAGTGGTAAGGCACAGAGGCGCAAATAAACTTCACGCCTTGACGAATGGCCTCCTTAATCTGTCTCGCAACTTCTTTTTGTGCCTCTTTCGATATGTAATGAAAGTCGTCGATAAAAATAACAAAGTCGGTGTTTGCCACTTCTCGAATTAGAAGTTGCAAGCAATCAATTGCCAAGCTTGACGAGGTAGTTTCACTATCCGAATGGGACGACTCAGTAGATACGCTTGCCTTAGCTTTAGCTATAACTATTTCTCCTTCGATCTGGCCGGAACCTCCCACTTTGCCACCGCTACCAGATGTAGAAGAAGTGGAGCGCGAAACAGGCGTGCCTATTATATCGAAAACCTTCAACCACAGGTCTTCAGGTTGATTTACACTAGCCCCAGTAACCTGGATTAAATTCTCCCGCCCTAGACATTGTTCAACGAAAACAGTCTTTCCCGACTTTGATGGCCCAGAAATGGAAATAAGCATCGATCCCATATCCAGAGTGTCAATTAACTGCTCCCTCTTCGCCTTTAGATGGTCGTCAATAAAAGTGTGTGTGGGGAAGGATCCTGGTGTGAATATTTGAGTAGCTTTTGTCATAAATTCCCTATGCACCTTTTTAGCTAACAGTTTATTAGTGCGCATGCGCGGTTTCTGGGCAAGCCGGTTCCTGGGAAATTACCGTAACTACTTGAATGATAGGAAGTAAAATCCATTTCCAGATCAGTCCATTCTGTGAAGGCGAGCATGCGCATTAACTCCTGTGTACCTTGTGCATTAATCTGTAATCCTGCGCAACAATTTTCCGTGTATCAATGCCTTGACGATAACAACGTCCGGGAAAGCGCGCAAGGCTTCTGAAAAAGCGCGCATTAATTTGGGCAAACGTTCAATTATACTGGATATGCATACACGTCAGATCAAGGAGTGATCCATGACTTCCAGCCCCTTTCTCAATGACATTCGCCGCTTTATGCGCACCCGCGGCTACAGCCTGCGAACCGAGAAAACCTGTGTTTACTGGATTCGGTTCTTTATTCGTTAGCAAAAGCGGAGACATCTCAAAGAGATGGGGCTTTATCAATGCTCAGGCCGACAAACCAGCGATAGAGCAGTTGTACTGAATCTGCTCGACCAGCTGCCGTTCGCTGCGAATACTGAAGAGGATTTGCAGCAGCAAGGCTCTCAATAAACGCTCCGGAGGAATGGATTGTCAGCGCCACGCATGGGAGTCCGGGAATTCATTGAAAAAGAGCATTTTACCGAAGCCAGTAGGCAGCAGGGATAAAATCAACAGCCTGCTGGATATAACATTGAAGCAACGATCAAAGGGATGCCCAGAGGAATGCTGATTGATCGTGAGGCGGTGGTTGCGCTGTTTTGGTCGTCCAATCTTCATTATACCGTTATCTTCTATTTGTTTGATGAATGGCAAGTATGTCCTTCATACCGGTTATCAGGGTGAGGGATGGACGGCTATACTGGCCGCTGTATTAATGATTAACATAAGCGGGCAATATAGCTCGCGAGTTCCTGAGTTACTCCGGTACCCAAGCTGTATTTTGCCGGAGCTATTATGACCATAGAGGCCCAAAAATGACTGGATACGTTCAGAAGGGTGGCATTCAGATTGCCCAAGCCCTGTATGACTTCGTAAATGAAAAAGCAATTCCTGGCACCGGCGTGGATGTCGATGCTTTCTGGGCCGGATTTGATGCAGTGGTCAACGACTTGGCCCCTAAAAACCGTCAGTTGCTGGCCAAGCGTGACGACCTGCAAGCCAGGATTGATCTGTACCACACCGAGCGTAAAGGTCAGCCTCACAACGCAGAAGAATACAAAGCATTCCTGCAAGAGATAGGCTATCTGCTGCCACAAGCGGATCAATTTGAAGCAGAAACCCAAAACGTCGAGCCGGAAATCGGCCAAATGGCAGGCCCGCAGCTGGTAGTTCCTGTGATGAACGCCCGTTTTGCGCTGAACGCCGCCAACGCCCGTTGGGGTTCGCTGTACGATGGGTTGTACGGCACCAATGTGATTGCTGAAGATGGTGGCGCCGAAAAAGGCAAAGGCTATAACGAAGTACGTGGTAACAAGGTAATTGCTTATGCCCGTGATTTCCTGAACCAGGCGATTCCGCTGGCGACCGGCTCACACGTTGGCAGCACCGCGTATACCATTGTTGACGGTCAGTTGCAGGTTACACTGGCAGACGGTTCGACCACTGGTTTGGCCGATGCGGCGCAATTGCAAGGTTTCCTGGGCGATGCGGCGGCACCGACGGCGATTCTGTTTGTTAACAACGGCTTGCACTTTGAACTGCAAATCGACGCCAGCAGCATGGTTGGCGCCACTGATTCTGCCGGAGTCAAAGATATCCTGATGGAATCGGCTCTGACCACCATTATGGATTGTGAAGACTCGGTTGCGGCGGTAGACGCGGAAGATAAAGTCATCACCTATGGCAACTGGCTTGGTCTGATGCAAGGTAACCTGGAAGAACAGGTCACCAAAGGCGGCAAGACCTTTACCCGTCGTATGAATCCGGATCGTGAATACACCGGTCTGAATGGCGCCAGCGTGAAGCTGAAAGGCCGCTCGATGTTGTTTATTCGTAACGTTGGCCATCTGATGACCAACCCGGCGATGCTCGACAAAGACGGTAACGAAGTGCCGGAAGGTATTATGGACGCCATGGTCACGACCTTGTGCGCCATGCATGACCTGAACGGCAATGCCCCGTTCCAGAACAGCACCACGGGTTCGGTCAATATCGTAAAACCGAAAATGCACGGCCCGGAAGAAGTGGCATTTGCCAACGAACTGTTTGGCCGGGTAGAAGATACTCTGGGTCTGCCACGGTTTACCGTGAAAATGGGCATCATGGACGAAGAGCGTCGCACCACGGTTAACCTGGCCGAATGTATTCGTTCTGCCAAAGACCGGGTTGTCTTTATCAACACTGGCTTCCTGGATCGCACCGGTGATGAAATCCACACGTCCATGCTGGCAGGGGCTTTTGTACCCAAAACCACCATGAAGCAGCAGTTGTGGATCAACAGCTATGAAAACTGGAACGTTGATACTGGTCTGAAATACGGTCTGCAAGGTCGTGCCCAGATCGGTAAAGGCATGTGGGCCATTCCGGATGAAATGGGCCAGATGATGGAGCAGAAGATCGGCCATCCAAAAGCCGGTGCCAACACCGCCTGGGTGCCTTCGCCAACAGCCGCTACCCTGCATGCGTTGCATTACCATCAAGTGGATGTCTTTGCGGTACAGGAAGAGCTGAAGAAGCGTGATTTCGCATCGGTTGACGATATCCTGACCATCCCGTTGATGAGTGGAGAGCAGCAAGCTGCACTGACGGAAGAACAGATCCAGCGTGAAATCGACAATAACTGTCAGGGTATTCTGGGTTATGTTGTGCGTTGGGTTAACCAGGGGGTTGGTTGTTCCAAAGTGCCTGATATCAATAACGTTGGCCTGATGGAAGACCGCGCAACCTTGCGTATCTCTTCCCAGCACGTTGCCAACTGGCTGGAACACGGCGTCTGTACCAAAGAGCAGGTTGAAGACAGCCTCAAGCGTATGGCCGCTATCGTGGATGGCCAGAACGAGGGCGATGCGGAATACACCGCCATGACTCCGGCGCTGGACGGCATTGCCTTCCAGGCTGCGTCTGACCTGATCTTCAAAGGTAAAGAGCAACCGAGCGGTTATACCGAGCCTCTGCTGCACGCTTACCGTCTGAAGTACAAGGCTGCCCTGTAGTCTGTAGCCTGTAGTCTGTTGACCCGGAATGCCGGGTGATACGGTGACACAAACAAACCCCGATTGGCGTAGCTGATCGGGGTTTTGTTTTTTGGGGTTGTCCAAATGACTGGTAAAGCAAGACCCATTGATCGAAACCCAAAAGGCCTCTCGTGACCGATGATATCCGCATGGCATGGGGGTAGAGCACGCCCGCACGTGTAGACGTATCAAGAATGCGTTGCCGGTTTTTGTGTCTGTCTGCGCGCAAGCTCATTTCGTCTTTCTCGTCTTTCTCGTCTTTCTTCGTCTTTCCTTGTCTTTCCTCCGGTCCGTCGGATTACGTGATGATAGCCGCAGTCTCGCAGGATGGGATATGGATACAGATAGTATGCAGGCGTAAAATATCACTGGATCTGACAGTTTTTACTGTGGTTTGGCTGCAGTTCCGACCTTGTTTGGAAGAACAGGGTCATGACGTGCCTTCAAGTAGAAAACACCGCGGCTGGCGATCCGGACCGTCGGTGCAAAGGCGCCGAGAACCGAGGTAAAACGTGCGGAAAGGGGAGTTCCAGGCCCTTGCGCTGCATGAGGCTTCCGGAACCTGATGAGGGTCAAGGTGGCCACACCGCCGCATGTATTTGCCAATATCTCAACCAAAGGAGTATTCAAGATGGGTAAGTTGACTGGCAAGGTTGTTGTGGTAACGGGGGCCGTTTCGGTCATTCCCGGGTTCGATTCCATCGGCTCGGCAACAGTCCGCGAAGCCTTGGCCGAAGGGGCCGAGGGAGTCGTCATTTCCGATATCAACGACGAGCTGGGCGAGGTGTTTGCCAAGACCCTGAACGAGGAATATGGTGCCGGGCATGCGCTCTACGTGCATACCGACGTGTCCAATCCAAAGGATGTTGAGCAGCTTTTCGAGATTACCGAGAATACCTATGGCCGGGTTGATGCCATCATGGCCAATGCCGGTGTGGCGACGGCCGAGGATTTTGACAAGGACCCCGAGGCGGTTCTGAAGTCGAAAAAATTCATCCAGAGCATCAACGAGGATGGGGTGTTCAATACCGCGCTCTACGGCTCACGGCTGATGATGAAACATGGGACCAAGGGCTCAATCGTGCTGGTATCGAGCATCCACGGTGTTGCCGGCCGCCCGAAGGTGGTGAACGCAGAGACAGGCGAGGTGCTGATCGAACGCTTCAACCTGATCCAGTACACGATGGGAAAACACGGCGTTGTCGGCCTGTCGAAAGCTCTCGCACTGCAGTTTGCGGAATACGGGATTCGGGTGAATACCGTGAATCCGGGCTATATCATGACGCCGTTGTTCCAGGCTGCTGTCACGACCGACAAAGAGAAGTTGTCGCACGAGAAGACTTTGGAAACCGATGCCTTTGATTTCACCCAGCTGGCGGCACTGCACCCGCTGTGTAACGACCCGGTGAAAGATGCAGATATCGTCCCGCGCGGGAAATTCGGCGGTCGCATGGGGGTTCCGGCTGAAATCGCCAAGCCGGCGGTGTTCCTGATGTCGGACGAGGCTTCCTTTATTACTGGCCAGAAGCTGGTTATCGACGGCGGGTATACCGCAAGTTGAGGATTGGCGGATAGACCGCGTGCCCCGTCCTGCTGTGCAGGAGGGGGCACGCGTAAAGCTCATCCGACCTTCTGGCGCATATCTCACCCTTCGGATGGGCCCATATTCTGCTCACTGGCGAATACAAATGACCCAATGTGATCAAACCACCCTGGTGTAGGATTGACGCAGGATTCTGCGCTCTCTGGCATCAGAATCCTGTCTGGCTGCGTCGCCTGTTTCTAACCAGAGTTTACTTCAGATCATAGCGGTCGGCGTTCATGACCTTGACCCAGGCATTGGCGAAGTCTTTGACAAACTTCTGCTGGTTGTCGTCCTGGGCATACACTTCCGCGTAGGCACGCAGGATGGAGTTGGAGCCAAACACCAGATCGACGCGGGTGGCTGTCCATTTTACTTCGCCGGTTTCGCGATCCACCATGTGGTACAGGTTTTTACCGGCAGGTTTCCACTGGTATGCCATATCGGTCAGGTTAACAAAAAAGTCGTTGCTCAAGACGCCTTTGCGGTCGGTGAATACACCGTGGCTGGTGCCCGCGTAATTGGTGTCCAGTACTCTCATGCCGCCAATCAATACCGTCATCTCCGGTGCTGTAAGCCCCATTAACTGGCTGCGGTCGAGCATCAGTTCTTCGACACTGACGGTGTAGTCTTTTTTCACCCAGTTACGGAAACCATCGTGGATCGGCTCCAGTACGTCGAACGATGCCGCGTCGGTCATGTCGTCGGTGGCATCACCACGACCTGGAGCAAAGGGTACCGTGATATCGACTCCGGCGTCCTGTGCTGCTTTTTCAACCGCTGCCGTGCCGCCCAGTACAATCAGGTCTGCCAGGCTGACGGGGTGGCTGAATTGCGCCTGAATGCCGGTCAGAACATCGAGGACTTTCTGTAAACGATCCGGTTCGTTACCTTCCCAGTCTTTTTGGGGGGCGAGGCGGATACGGGCACCGTTGGCTCCACCGCGGTAGTCAGATCCACGGTAGGTGCGGGCGCTGTCCCAGGCGGTTGCCACCAGCTCCGATACGCTCAGGCCACTGGACAGAATCGTGGTTTTCAGTTCGGCGATATCGGCATCTGACAAAATGTAGTCGGCGGCAGGAATCGGGTCTTGCCAGACCAGGTCTTCTGCCGGTACATCCGGGCCGATATAGCGGCTTTTGGGGCCCAGGTCGCGGTGCGTCAGCTTGAACCAGGCGCGGGCAAAGCAATCAGCGAAGTACTCTGGGTCTTGCATGAACTTCTGACAGATCTTGCGGTAAGTCGGGTCGACTTTCATGGCCATGTCGGCATCGGTCATGATCGGGTTAAGACGAATGGAGGCATCTTCCACGTCAACCGGCATATCGGCGGTATCGATGGCGGAAGGTTCCCATTGCCAGGCACCTGCCGGGCTTTTTTTCAGTTCCCATTCATGGCCAAACAGCATTTCGAACCAGCCCATGTCCCATTGTGTCGGGTTGGCGGTCCAGGCACCTTCGATACCACTGACAACGGTATCCCGGCCAATGCCCCGGCCTTTGGTGTTCGTCCAGCCCATGCCCTGGGCTTCAATGTCGGAAGCTTCCGGGTCCGGGCTGAGGTCTTCGGCGCGGCCGTTACCGTGACACTTGCCAAGGGTGTGGCCACCGGCGGTAAGGGCGGCGGTTTCTTCGTCGTCCATGGCCATACGTGCGAAGGTTTCACGGATCTGGGCGGCGGTCTTGAGTGGATCGGGCTGGCCATTAACCCCTTCCGGGTTAACGTAGATCAGGCCCATTTGTACCGCGGCCAGCGGGTTTTCCATGGTGTCGGGCTGGTCGAGATCGCCATAACGGCCATCACTGGGGGCCAGCCATTCTTTTTCAGCACCCCAATAGGTGTCTTTTTCCGGGTGCCAGATGTCTTTGCGACCAAAGGCAAAACCATAGGTTTTTAGCCCGGCGACTTCGTAGGCAATGGTACCGGCCAGCAGCATCAGGTCGGCCCAGGAAATTTTGTTGCCGTATTTCTTTTTGATTGGCCACAACAAGCGGCGGCCCTTGTCTGTATTGACGTTGTCTGGCCAGGAGTTTAATGGCGCAAAACGCTGGTTGCCGGCGCCGCCACCACCACGACCATCGGACAGGCGATAAGAACCGGCAGAGTGCCAGGCAACACGGGCAAACAAGCCGACGTAGCTGCCCCAGTCGGCGGGCCACCAGGGTTGGCTGTCGGTCATCAGTGTGCGCAGGTCATTTTTCAGGGCATCAACGTCCAGTTGCTTGACCGCTTCGGCGTAATCGAAGTCGTCACCCAGTGGATTGGTCTTGCTGTCGTGCTGGTGGAGGATGTCGAGATTCAGGGCATTCGGCCACCAGTCGGTGTTGGTCTGACCGCTGGATGTCATTGCGCCATGCATGACCGGGCATTTGCCCGCGGATGATTGCGTATTGTCCATGATGAAGCTCCGGTTCTGCTGGTGGGTGGTTGCAACGGTGTATGGCAACCACGCCGGATGAAAGAAATCAGGCTCACGACGATTGGTCTGTTGCTGCTCAGAAAGGTTCGCCGCAAAGGACGTTCTGGGCACAATAAATATCGGCTCGTTGCGCTTGCTGATGTCGTTACTATAGTTGAGCCATTTATAACTTCATTCAATTAAAATAAATTCAATTGATAGCTAATGCTAATCGGTTGGGCCTTTGCTGGTGTCGTGGCAGAGGGCCGGTATAGTGTGATGATATGTGATGGAATAACCGATTATTGGGATGACGATGAAAATACTGATCGTAGGAGCCGGGGCCGTTGGAGGCTTGTTCGGTGGGCTGTTGCAGCGCCAGGGTGTGGATGTAACGTATCTGGTTCGCCAGCAGCGTCAGCTGGAATTGGCCAGTGGTTTGACGGTACGACTGCCTGATCAGACCTTCGATTTTCAGCCGCGTGGCTGCACGGCGGCTCAATTGGCCACATCGGCGGCGACGTTCGATCTGATTGTACTGACCAACAAGGCCTATTCGCTAGCGGAGGTGATCAAAGATATCCGACCGCTGGTCAGTGCGCAGACGATGATTTTGCCGTTGCTGAATGGCTTGCGGCAGCTGGACGATCTGGATGCCAGTTTTGGTGCCGGGCAGGTGCTGGGCGGGATCGCCAAAACCGTGGCGACATTGGCCGACACCCATACCGTTGTGGTGCGTAGTCCGGGCAGTCAGGTCACGGTTGGTGCCCGTACAGCAGCGCAAGACAAGGCGGTTGCTGAGATTCGGGCCTTGTTTGCGGATGCCGGTATTACGCTGGGAGATGGTCATCATATCCTGCAGTCCATGTGGGATAAATTCTGCCTGATGGCTCCGTTGGGAGCCTTGAACTGCCTGCTGCAAGGGTCGGTAGGTGACTATATGCAAAGTGAGGCCGGTGGCGCGATTGCGTTGGCGACCATCCGGGAGTGCACCGATACCGCAGCGGCCAGTGGTTATCCGTTGGCGGCGGAAGGCATTACGGCCATTGAGCGGATGCTGACCAATCCCAAGTCATCGTTTACGGCGTCGATGTACCGGGATATGCAACAAGGTTTGCCGATAGAAGGGGAGCACGTGGTGGGTGACATGCTACATCGGGCCGAGGCCATGGGTGTGGCGGCACCGAATCTGACTTTGGCTCATGCTGTCTTGCAGACCTACAGTTATAAAATCGCTGCACGGCAGGCGGGCTGAGTTGGTTATCGGTTGAGCACACCCTTGTAGTGATCGGGCAGAGAGGCAGACCTTGCAATTGGTCACTGCGACTGGTTACGGCGGAACGTTGTAAAACATCATGAAAGCACACGCTGTGTAAACGGCGTTTTCAAATCAGTCGCGGTTTGTTCCAATGAGCGGCTTTTCCTCTCCTTCCACGAATAGGGTTTGGTTCTTTCATGCGCGTTACCTCGTTTGTCCCGGTGGCTGTCTCGGTTTTGACCACAACGGGGCTGTTACTGGGCCCTTGCTTTGCTGTCGCCGATTCTGTGTATTCCTCTGTTGATCTGGTTTCCAGTTCGGAGCCGGTACCTGTGTTGGATATGGTGAACGGCTGGGATGGGCCATTTAGCGCCGGTGAATACGCTTATGCCGATGCCCGGTCGCAGGTCGGGGTGAGCTGGAGCTCTGGCCAGAGTGAAGCCGACCTCGGTGTGCAGCGTTATTTTGTCGAATGGCAGCAGCGCTGGCATTACGACTTGTCTTTCTCCAAGGGGATGTCCCGTTATTATTATTCGCTGGAGCAAGGGAGTGATCTGGCGGCAGATGAAGTCTTGGCGCTTGATGCCCGAATGCTGGTGGCCCGCGGGATACGCAGTGGTGCGCAATGGCAGCTGGACAGTGCAGCACTGGGGCTGGCAGGGCAGTGGTCAGTGACTCCGGCACTCACCGTGTATCGGGTATCGGAATGGCAATTTGGCTCACTGTCGGGGGTTGCCGAAGGCGGTGAGAGTGAAACCGCCTCGGCTTCTCTGGATTATCATTTCAGCGAAGACAAGATTCTGGATTATGACGTCGATCCCAACAATGGCTGGGGTATCAGCCTGGATCTGGCCAGTGAATGGAGTGATGGCGAATACTGGCGAGTGGCGGTACAGCTGCACGATATTCTGAACCGCTGGCAATTGGCGGACTCCGGTTATACCGATGCCTGCATTAACTTTAATTCACCATCGCAGCAGGTTTGCAGCAGCACGGCGACAGCATCGGGCAAGTCGGGGCAGGAAGATTATGTTGCCCGGTTACGTTCGACTGTCGAAGTAGCGGTAGAGTATCTGCCCTGGCAGGGGCAGATACTGGCCTACCATCATGGCGACTATGATCGGCTCGGGCTTGAGAAACGCTGGCAGCCGCTGGCGGGCATTGAACTCGGAGCGGCGGTTTACAGCACCGCGCAAGTGGGCGTTTCGCTAAACAGCCGCTGGATGCGGCTGGCCGTGGCGACTGATGATATTCGCTCCAGCCTGGCCCGGGATATGGATGTTTCCCTGGGTTGGCAGTTCCACTGGTAATCCCTGGTGATTCAAGCCATTGTCGCTGGTTCAGAAGGCGGCAGACAGAGGCTGACAATTCGCCAGCCGGGTTTGGGACGCAAGGTTTTACCGGCCAGTTTCATACGTACTTTGCCTTCCGGAGTGATTGCCAGCAAAACATGAGACCGGTCGGCATGATTCGCTTTGAAATCCGCATAGGTAAAACGTTGGCTCAGCCGGGTGGTTTTTAATCGGGCTCCCTTGGCCAACAGGTTGATAAACTGGCTGTAACTCAGGTCGGCATCAAACAGCGGCAGGCCGCGCTGGTCTTCACCGCTGTAATGTTTGGTTTTATGGCGCCGCTTGCTGGAGCTGATTTCCTTGTGCGCCAATATCCGGCTGTGCAGGGCAAAGACCCGATCAAGGCCAAACTCATCGCGAAAGTGCATGCAGGCAATGGTGTTCAGATGGTTGTCGGTCGACAGCGCCATCAGTTTGCCAAGCCCGGTGAGTGGGAGGCGGGAGCTGGCATAGTCCGACATTGGACTGCCGTAAAATATCGGTAACCCCGCCATACGGGCGCGGCGAACATTGTCGTAAACGGAATCCGCCAGCAAAACCTGGATATTCTGCCGGGCCAGTTCTTTGGCAATGGCACAGGCTACCGGATTGGCTCCCAGTATCAGGATGCCATCCGGTGGCGGTTCGACCACTCCCAGCCAACGGGCAACCGGGCGCGCCGTCGCACTCTGGAAAATCACCGTACCGAAGATTACACAAAACATCAGCGGAACAAGCATGGCAGCCCCTTCCGCACCTTGTTGTTGCAGCTTGATGGCAAACAACGCAGAAACCGCCGCGGCAACAATCCCTCGTGGTGCGATCCAGGCCAGCAGGGCTTTGTCTTTCCAGCTCAGGTCACTGCCAAAAGCGGACACCCAGATGGTGAGTGGTCGGGCGACAAACTGCATCAGGGCCAGCAATATCAATGGTGCCCAGCCCAATTGGGTGACTTCTGCCAGATCCAGTCGTGCCGCCAGCAGAATAAATAATCCACTGATCAACAGCAGCGAAAGGTCTTCCTTGAAATGCAGGATTTCTGCCAGTCGCAAATGTTTCTGGTTGGCGAGCCACATGCCCATCAGAGTGACGGCCAATAGCCCGGATTCATGGGCCAGGTAATTGGCAACAGAGAACGCCAGCAGTACCGCGGCCAATACCGCCAGGTTCTGTAAATACTCCGGGAGCCAGCGGCGGGCAAGGGCAATGCCGGTCAGCCAGCCTGCCAACAAGCCCAGGCTGGTACCGGAAACCAGCACCTTGATAAAGGTCAGTGCGACGCTGGTGGCCTGATTCTGGGCGGTAATAAATTCATACACCACCACCACGAGCAAGGCTCCGATCGGATCAATCAGGATGCCTTCCCAGCGCAAGATCTTGCCCAGTTCAGCCTTGGGTCTGACAGTGCGCAGCATGGGAGCAATAACGGTGGGGCCTGTTACTACCGTCAGGGCACCAAACAGCACCGCAAGCGACCAGTCGAGGGCAAACAGCCAGCGGCTGGCGCAGGCGACCAAAATCCAGGTGACCAGTGCGCCAAGAGTAATCAGGCGGCGGACGACCGTGCGTTGGGAGCGTATTTCAGCCAGATCGAGGGTCAGGCTGCCTTCAAACAGGATGATGGCGACACAGACCGAAACCAGTGGAAACAGCAATTCGCCAAACATGGCGTCCGGTACCAGCACGCCACTCACCGGGCCTGCAAACAACCCCGCCAGCAACAGAAACAGAATGGCGGGCAGATTGCTGCGCCAGGCGAGCCATTGGCATGCCAGAGCCGTCAGTGCAATCAGCGCCAGTATCAGGCTGGTACCCATGGAAGACTCCTTGTGCGGCTCTGATAACACCGTCCATATTGGGGAAAAGAAAAGTCTTATGGTGCCTGCGGGGCAGGGTAAGTACCATGATTAATCGCAGCATTGGCGAGCAATCTTTTATGGGTGTTGGCCGTATCTGTTATACCGTTATCTTTTGATAAATTATGGCAATCTTTGCTGCAACTGCATTACATCATCAAAAGAGAAACAGGTTGTGTCTGCACTGGGGCCGTCGTGATTATCTGAATGAACAAGAGCTGATTATTATTGTTAGTTGTCGGTAGAGGTCAGATTTGAGGAGGATTTTTTCTGGGCGTTTTTTTCAGACTTTTCAGACATGAAGCTGGCTTCTGCCTGGGATTGGTTCACGGCTTCTGATTCTTGTGCCTGGGTGGATACGTTCAGATACGCGGCAGAAATAAACAGGAAAGAGTTGATGGCAATTTTGAACTTGGGGGTCATGGTGTCCTCGTTATTTGGCCAGTGGGTTGATTGTCAGTATTGAGTTATCAACCGTTGCGACAGGGTTACTGAGTGCCTGGCGTGAAAAAAGTTTACGACTATCGGGAAGATAAGCAGATTGTCTTGTTTTTGCTTGGATGTCTTTTGTTTTTCTTTTAATTGATTGCAATTATGGAACTATAATGCACGAATCCGGCTGATTAATCAAACCGCGTCAAGATTGGGTCATGGCTGACGCTGGTACGCTTGTTGGGGCGATTCCGGTATCATGCGCGCTTTTATTGTTCCTCGGGCGTTGCATGTACCTTGACCATTTCAGCCTAGATCGTTTCCCGTTCACCATTGCCCCAGACCCGGCTTTTCTGTTCCCGTCGGCCGGGCATCAGGAGGCGCTGGCGCATTTGCATTATGCGCTGACCGGGCACGGCGGACTGATCTGTCTGACCGGGGATGTAGGAACCGGAAAAACAACCTTGTGTCGCGCATTTCTGGAACAGACTCCCGACAATATCAAAACGGCTTATCTGTTTAATCCGCAGTTGTCCCAACGGGAGTTGTTGCAGGCCTTGTGCGACGAGCTGGATATTACTTATGCCGCCGAAGCCAGTCAGCAGGCCCTGTACCAACAGCTGAATCATTCGTTGCTGGCCTGGTATGCCGAGGGCAAGCGGGTTATCTGTGTTGTTGATGAGGCACAGGCCATGCCGGTGCCATCGTTGGAGCAGATTCGGTTGTTAACCAATCTGGAAACCAGCGACAACAAATTACTGACGCTGATTCTGGTAGGGCAGCCGGAGTTGCGCGACGTCTTGCAGCGACATGAATTGCGACAGCTGAACCAGCGAATTACCGCCCGTTATCACCTCAAGCATCTGAGCCAGACCGAAACCTATGCTTATCTGCGCCATCGGCTGGCAACGGCGGGGTGTGAGCGTCAGGTGTTTGATGAAGCCGCGGCGAGCATTATCTGCCGGGGTTGCGGCGGTATTCCTCGTCTGATCAACAGTGTTGCTGACCGCGCTTTGCTGGGAGCCTATGCCCGGGGTGATAACGACGTTCATGCTCCGGTTGCACGTCAGGCGCTGGTCGAGGTGTTGGGGGATACAAGCCAAGCCGCGATACCCAAAGTCCGTACCCGCAGATTGCCCGGTGCTGCGCTGGCAGGGGCTCTGGGTGTGATGATCGTGCTCCTGATTGCTATCGGATTACTGGTTGTTGAGCCGTCCTGGCGTACCACGCTGGCGCGCTGGATAACCCCGGTCGGGACAGCGGATGGAACACGGGATTCGGCCGGTAACGGCAACAATAGCGATAAAACACTTGAAGCAGCGCCTGTGCTGGCCAAGTCGGTTGCAGATCCAGCAGCTGCGGAGAGCACGGTCGCCTCGCTTCCGTTGATCGATAATCCCCCGATTGATCCGCGCCAGGCCGCCGCCGAACATCTGAGTCAGGCGATGGGGCTGGAGGCCGGAAACTGCGATCAGTTACAAGGTCGCGGCTGGCAATGTTTATGGGTCGCCTGGCCTTACTCCCAGTTACAGCCATTGCAGTATCAGGTGGCGGTGTCTTATGACGATCAATGGCAGTTGTTGACCGACCTTGAAAGCGCCCGGATACGCCCGGACCGGGTACTGAAGGCCTTGCTGATCTGGCAGGCACCGGCGGGTTATCATGGCTTGGTCCGTCAGGGCACTAGTGCCGAGGTGGTTGCCTGGGTGAGAGCGCAGCTGGGGGTGGAATGGCACGGTGACTGGCAAAGAATTGGCCCGTCAGGCAGTGATACCCAGGCCGCTGGGCCGGACAAAACCTTTTATGATCCTCTGTTGGGTCACGCGGTCGCCCGGTTTCAGGCATCCCAAGGACTGACGGCCGACCGGATTATTGGCCCACAAACCCTGCTGTATCTGCAACGGCGAGCCTATCAGGCTCAGCAGGAGGCGCAATAATGTCGTACATTCTGGATGCGCTGAAAAAATCACAGCAGCAGCGCGCCGACAGTATCGACGATGCCATGCTGGCGCCGTTGTTGGTAACGCCCGAGGCGACGCCGGTTGTTGAGGCCCGTTTGCCCTTGAGTCTGGTGCTGATTGTTCTGTTGGCCGTAGTGGGCGCGTTTGCCCTGTATTTTATGGGTGCGGAGCCTGTGCCAGCTCCCGGAATGGAGCCTGTGGTGGCGGAGATTAACGTTAAGGAAAACGTTAAGGAAAGGGTTGCCGTGCCTGCGACTGCGGAAGCAACAGGCTCTGTATCGGAACCCAGCGTCGTAGCCGCTATCAATAATGAGACGCCGTTGGCAGTTCCTCCAGTGGAATCAGCGCAACAATTACGCCCGGAAGTCATTCGTGCCACCGATTTTGTTCCGGCAAAAGCCAGGGAGATGGCTGAAACAACCACTGTTAGTGTCACACCACAGCCACCACCGGTCGTGGTAGAGGCGGCGACACCGCCAGAGAAGGCTTCGGTGCAGAGCGCAGCACCAGAATCCACGCAAGTCAGTACGCAAGCCAATACCTCGGAGCCACCGGCAGTGGCAGACTCCTCAGCGCTTGAACGCCGCCATTTGCCGCCGCTGTCATCGCTACGCAAAGTCCCTGATCTGGTGATTACCGGGCATATTTATAGTCAGGATGGCAGCACTCGCACGGTATCGATGAACGGTCGGCAGTGGTACGAAGGCGACATGATTGTGCCAGGGGTGTTTTTGCAATCCATAACGTCATCCGGCCTGGTGCTCGATGTTGATGGTTATCCATTTCCGATTAACCGTAACAGCGGCTGGCAGTCCATTGGGGAGTAATACGCAGTGTTAAGCCAAGAAAGCAAAGAGCGTATTCAGGCCCTGTATCGCGAGTGCATCAAAAAGCTCGATCTGACCCCCCGTTATGGCCAGCGGGTGATGATTGCCGAAATTGCCAAATCGTTGGGGGCAATCACCATCGATGACAAGGGTGAGCGTAACAACGAGTCTGGCATTGTGGTGGTGGAAGCGGGCACCGGCACCGGTAAAACCCTGGCGTATTTGCTGGCAACCTTGCCGGTAGCCATTGAGCAGGAAAAGAAACTGCTGATTTCGACTGCCACCGTAGCGTTGCAGGAGCAGATTCTCGACAAGGATCTGCCCAATCTGAAAGAAACCATTTCCATGCCGTTTCAGTACGCCCTGGCCAAAGGGCGTGGTCGTTATCTGTGTTTGCTGAAACTCGATAAATCCCTGCAACAGCTGTCCGGCATTCTGTCGACGGTTGATCTGTTTGAACAAACCCCGGAAGAACAGGATCGCGAGCTGTACGAGCTGATGCTGAGCCAGTACGCCAGCGGCGGCTGGGATGGCGACCGGGATCGTTGGGATGACGAGGTGGCCGATAACCAATGGAGTCACCTTACTGCAACGCATCGTGAATGCTCCAACCGTCGTTGTCCGCACTTCGATAATTGCGCCTTTTTCAAAGCCCGGGGGGCGATGGAAGATGCCGATATTATTGTTGCCAACCACGATCTGGTGTTGTCCGACCTCAGCCTGGGTGGTGGTGCGGTGCTGCCAGCCCCGGAAAAAACCATTTATGTTTTTGATGAAGGCCATCACCTGGCCGACAAGGCCTTGAATCACTTCCGGCTGGAATTTGGTGTGCGCGCCCAGCGCCAATGGCTGAAGCAGCTGGAGCAGGGGATTGAGCAATTTGTGGCGGCCACCGGTTTGCCACCTTCGATCATGCATTCCTTGCAGGCTGCCCCGGAGCAGTGTCGTGAGTTGAACAACCATTTGAATCTGCTGTGGCCGCTGGCTTTTGATCTGTTGGGAGAACGGGACCGGCAGCGGTTTGAGTTCGGCCGTATACCGGACAACCTGCGGGACCTGCTGAATAACATCAAGGCACCCTTGCAGCCGCTGTTGCAAGGACTCGACAAGCTCAACGATATGTTGCAAGCCTCGCTGGATACCAAGGGTGAAGGTGAGTTCAGTCTGGATATTGCTGAAAGCTGGCAAGCGCCCATGGGCATGATGCTGGCGCGGGCGGAATCCTTATGGGAAGCCGTCACCTGGTTGGCGGCAGAAGAGAAGGAAGGCGAGATCCCGGTGGCGCGCTGGCTGTCGAAAACGCCGTTTGGGGAAGACTGGGATATCAAACTCAGTGCCTCACCGATTGCGGTGGCTGATCAGTTGCGCAAAAACCTCTGGTCTCGCTGTCATGGGGCTGTCGTTACGTCGGCGACGCTGACGGCGCTAAACAGCTTCGGCAAGTTGAGCTGGGAAACCGGCTTGCCGGACTGGGCCGGGTATCACCGGGTCGCCAGTCCGTTTGATTATCCGAATCTGGGCCAGCTGGAAGTGGTGCAGTTGGGGTCTGATCCCAAAAGTGATCAGTTTCAGACGGATATAGAGCAATGGATGAAAGCGCAGCTGGATTTGGGGCAGGGGACGCTGGTGTTGTTCAGCTCCCGTGCCCAGCTCGAAGCCACGCGGGATACTTTTATTCGGGACTGGTATGAAACCTTGTTGTGTCAGGGTTTTTTACCCAAAAGTGAAATCGTACGCCGTCACAAGGAACGGCTCGACAAGGGCGAAGGCAGTATTATTTTTGGTTTGGCCAGCTTTGCCGAAGGCATCGATTTGCCCGGTCACTACGTGACCCATGTGGTGATTGTCAAAATTCCTTTTGCGGTGCCGGATGATCCGATTCAGGCGGCCACCAGTGAATGGCTGGAAAGCCGCGGCCGTAATCCGTTTATGGACCTGACCTTGCCTGCGGCGTCGATCCGGCTGGTGCAGGCCTGTGGCCGACTGATTCGCAAGGAAACCGACAGTGGCCGTATCAGTATTCTGGACCGACGCCTTACGACCACCCGTTATGGCAAGCTGTTGCTGGATTCGTTACCGCCGTTACGGCGAATGTGAGCCGCTGTGTCTGTTGGATCGATAGTGGGCTGATAATGGACTGATAAGCGAGCGAATGGTCAGTTGAGCGGCAAGCTGCCAACGTAGGTCAACTGGTCGCGGGTGTTGAAGTTCATCACCTGCATATGCTGCGGCTCAGGTATCTGGCCACTGATTGCTGCCATGATATCGGGGTGCGTCACCAGAACCAGCAGGTTTTTGCGGTTGTACTCCAACCTGGTGATCCAGTTTTTCAGCTGGATCGTTTGCAGGGTGCTGATAACCTGGACGTCATCCGGAAATTCATTCAGCAACGCCAGCTCATGTACATAGCCCAGTCCCAGGCGTGTGGCGGTCTCCAATGCAGGGCACCATTGGCTCGAGTAGGTCAGCGCCTTGTGAATGCCGTTACGGCGCAGGGTGTTATAAAAACGTCGGGCAAGTACCTCACCATGTTCAGTCAGATTAAAGCGCTGGTAACACTCGGCTGTATTCGTGCTGCCTGGGCGTTGATCGCCATGTGCTTCGGCCGTCGGTATCAGCAAAACAAATCCTGGTGACTGCTTCAGGCTGTCCCACAGCAGCTGGTTGATCAGCTTTTGTTCATATTGATCCGCTGCTTCCACTTCTTCCGCCGCCGCTGCTTGTTGACCCAGGGCACCCCAAAGTACCAGAGCCAGCAATGCCAGCAGTGAGGCAAGGCGTTGCTGTGAATAAAAAGAAACGGATATAAACGGACAAATATGGCTCGGGGTCATAACGGACTTTTCGTTGCTCGGACAGTCCTGCTACTTTATGCGGATGCAGCGATGACGTCACCCGACTTTTTCATGTGTGGGCTATTAGCGATGACGCTGGCAACGATTGTTGGCCGTTATCCCACTGCCGGTGGGGTGTTGTTCAATGGATATACAGTTTGCCCGCCACTACCAGGCTGCCATTCGAATTTTTTCTGATAACAACCAGATCGCCAGAGCGAGTGTGTATGCCCGTTATGGCGGTGATATTAGCCTGATGTGTTACCAGCAGTACCGGCGTGGTGAGCGGCTGTTGCTGAATCCATTGCTCCAGAGCATCTGGTTGTGATGACTGGGCGTCGTGGCTGTGAGGGCGTTTGTCGAGTGCTGCCAACGGCGTGGGAGTGCCCAGATCAAGCAGCCGGGCGGTTTCCTGGGTCCGGCACCAGTGGCTGCTATAAAGCTGTACGTCGGTGATATGGTGCTGGCGCAAGGCGTCACCAATGCGGCGGGCATGATCTTTCCCCTCGTTGGAGAGGTTCCTTTGGGTGCTGCAATCGGTCAGGTCAAAGTTGGCTGGGTCACCAAATCCGGGGGCACGAGCGGAGCGCATCATCAACAGATAGCCGGGCTGCTGTAATTGCTGCCACAGTTGGTCGGGGCTCAAGGACGGTTCTGCCTGCAGTTTGAGCGGCAAGCAGAACAGTAGCACCAGTACCAGTATGGCGACTTGTGGTGTGCTGAGATTGAGGTGTTGGCGCGGAGAGATACAGTAGAGTCTGTTCAGAAAGGTCATGGTTGATTCCTTGCCAGTGCAGCGTCAGTGAATAAGCCAACGACGCTGCCCGCAAGAACGTTGCGTTGATCAGCGGCGGTAGCGTTTGGTCAGATCGCCATAGGCATCTACTCGACGATCGCGAAAGTAGGGCCAAATGCGTCTGAGTTGTTCGGTACGATCCAGGTCGATGCTGGCCATCAATACTTGTTCGGTACTGGCGTCTGC
This sequence comes from Oceanobacter sp. 4_MG-2023, assembly GCF_030689165.1. Classification (NCBI taxonomy): domain Bacteria; kingdom Pseudomonadati; phylum Pseudomonadota; class Gammaproteobacteria; order Oceanospirillales; family Oceanospirillaceae; genus Oceanobacter; species Oceanobacter sp. 4_MG-2023. The sequence goes on from NZ_JAUYVV010000002.1 coordinate 186,854, forward strand.
CTGGGCCAGAAACTCCCCCTGGCCACCACAGATAAAGCTGTTGCCCCAGAACTGGATGCCATCGGTTACCGCTGTCGGATCGGCTTCGTGGCCAACCCGGTTGATTGCGACCACCGGCAGGTTGTTGGCCACCGCATGGCCGCGTTGTACCGTGATCCAGGCGTCGGTCTGACGGGTGTTTTCATCGGCCTGTTCCGTCGGGTCCCAGCCAATGGCCGTGGGGTAGATCAGGATGTCGGCATCGGCCAGAGCCATCAGTCGGGCCGCTTCCGGATACCATTGATCCCAACACACCAGTACTCCCAGTTTACCGATAGACGTTGCAATAGGATGAAAACCCGGTTCATCGGCATCGCCGGGGATAAAATAATATTTTTCGTAAAAGCCGGGGTCATCGGGAATGTGCATCTTGCGGTAAAAACCAGCCAGCTCGGCCGAGCCATCAAAAACCAGTGCGGTGTTGTGGTAAACGCCCTTGCCACGGCGCTCAAAAATGGAGCCAACGATCACCAGTTGCAGTTCGGCTGCCAGAGCGCCGAGTCGTTGGGCGGTTGGGCCGTCGATGGTTTCTGCAAGGTCAAAGACGTCGGCGGCCTGGTGCTGGCAGAAATACGGCCCGGCATGCAGTTCTTGCAGGCACACCAGTTGTGCCTGTTGGGCGGCGGCGTCACGGATCAGTTGCTCGGTGCGGTCCAGGGTGGCGGCTTTGCTGCCGTGCCAGGCTTGCTGGATGGCAGCTACCGCGAGCAGGGATGAATCAGACATGGCTGGTCTCCTGATGAAGTTGCATGGTCAGGCAGTGTAACGAACCGTACTGCTCAACAATGGGACGACAGTTGATCGGGTGCACCCAGTGATTGGGAAAAGCCTGCATGATACGTTCAACCGCGATGGTGTCTTCTGCGACGCCGTACACGGGCAGCAAAACAGCGTGGTTGATAATCAGGAAGTTGGCGTAGGTGGCGGGCAGGCGCTCGCCATCGGTGTTGCGTATCGGACTGGGGAGCGGCAAGGGAATCAGCTGGTAAGGCTTGCCATTGCGTTGGCGCAGAGCCTGTAGTTCCTGCTCCATGGCGTGCAGGGATTGATAATGGTCATCGGACTGCCGAGCCTGACAGTAGGCGATGCTGGAAGGGGTGCAGAAGCGTGCCAGGGTATCGATATGGGCATCGGTGTCATCACCCTCCAGGTGGCCATGCTTGAGCCACAATACCCGGTCAATGCCGAGATCTTCAGCCAGTCGTGACTCGATCATGCCTTTGGTCAGGGTCGGATTGCGGTTCGGGTTCAGCAGGCAGTTTTCTGTCGTCAGCAGAGTACCCAGACCATCGGTTTCGAGGCTGCCACCTTCCAGAATCCAGTCGCTGGCGGTCAGCGGTGTCTCGCCATAAGCGCCCAGTTGCTGCAGTGTGGCGCTGATCTGGTTGTCGTGGTGGTGGTCGTATTTGCCACCCCAGCCATTAAACAGGAAATCCACCAGCGTCAGCTGGTCGTTATGGTAGACGCTGACCGGGCCGTGGTCCCTTGCCCACGTGTCGTTGTTGTCAGCTCGAAATACCTGTACCGGGGCGTGGTTCTGGTAAAGATGGCGCAGGCGACTGGCATCCTGATCCGAGCCACAGCTGATGATGACCTGTTGCTGCTGGCTGATACAGGCCACCAGCGCGTGGAAAACCGGTTCAATACGGGGCAAAAAGGGTGCCCAGTCACTGCTTTTGGTGGGCCAGGTCAGTTGTACGGCAGATTGTGGTTCCCATTCGGCGGGCATGCGTTTCTTCAATGACGGATTCTCTTGGGTGACTGCCACGGCGGGCAACAAGCAAACAGGGCTGAACTCTGGCGGTTGGCCGGGTTCTCAGTGGCGCGATTATCGCAACTTTTGCGGTCGGGTACAGGGTGAGATTCGCCTTTGTCGTCGGTCTCGGGCAAACTTGCGCCTCTCTGAGTGGCAGCCGCGCCTTCAGATGTCTTTCGGGTTACAGGAACAGATTAATTATGTCGTTGTCTCCGGGCAGTTTGCCACTGGGCATTGGGTTGCGTTATTTGTCGGCCAAGCGCCGCAATCACTTTATTTCGTTTATTTCGGCGTCTTCCATGGTCGGTATGACCCTGGGGGTGGCGGTGTTGATTCTGGTGCTGTCGGTGATGAACGGTTTTGATCGGGAGTTACGGCAACGCATTCTGGGGATGGTGCCTCATGGCGTGCTGTATGAGGCCGGTGGTATTCAGGACTGGCAAGCGCTGGCGGCTCGGGTCGAGCAATTCCCCGGTGTTGAAGCGAGCGCACCGCTGACACGACTGCAGGGCATGATGGGAGTGAATGGTCGGGTCAAGGGGGTGATGGTCACAGGTGTGGCCCCGGAGGCTGAGTCACGAGTATCGATTTTGCCTGATCATATGACCGCTGGCTCAATCACCGATTTGCAGCCCGGTGAGTATGGGGTGCTGCTGGGTGATTTGCTGGCTCGCAGCCTCGGTGTGGTGGTCGGTGACAAGCTGACCTTGATGCTGCCGGAAGCGACCTTTAGCCCGGCGGGGGTGATTCCACGGGTGCGGCGATTAACGGTCGTTGGTTTGTTTTCTGTGGGCGCGGAACTGGATTCCAATCTGGCGGTGGTGCATTTGCAGGATGCTGCCAAACTGGGGCGTTTGGACGGTGAGGCCAAGTCGTTACGCATCAAGTTTACCAACTTGTTTGATGCCCCGGATTTGATTTGGCAACTGGTCAATAATCTTGACGGCCGTTATTCCGGCAGTGACTGGACCCGCACCCAGGGGAATCTGTTTTCAGCCATCCGCATGGAAAAGACCATGATTGGTTTGCTGCTGCTGATTATTGTGGCAGTGGCCGCGTTTAATATTATTTCGACACTGGTGATGGTAGTGACTGACAAGCAAGCCGACATTGCCATTTTACGTACCATGGGTGCCAAGCCGCGTACCGTTATGGCGATCTTTATGGTGCAGGGGTTATCGATCGGTATTGTGGGGGTGTTGCTTGGCACCGTGTTGGGTGTGATGGCGGCGTTGTCTATTTCGGATCTGGTCGCTTGGGCAGAAAAATTATTTGGTTTTCAGATTCTCAGCTCCGATGTGTATTTCATCTCATATTTGCCGTCCCAGTTGCTGTTGAGTGATGTTGCGGTGGTGGTATCGGCATCGTTACTGTTGAGTTTTCTGGCCACTCTCTATCCATCCTGGCGCGCGTCCCGGATTCAGCCTGCGGAGGCGTTACGTTATGAATAATCCGATTCTGGTGGCGAAGGGGTTACGCAAGACTTACACCAGTGGCCCGCAGTCGGTCACCGTCTGGAAACAGGTGGATATTGAGCTGGCCGCCGGTGAAACCCTGGCGATTGTGGGGTCGTCCGGCTCTGGCAAAACCACCTTGTTGAATGTATTGGGTGGGCTGGATTCCCTGGATGAAGGGCAGGTACTGTTGGGGGGAGAAGATGTTCATGCGCTGGGTGAAGCAGCCCGTACCCGTTTGCGTAACCAGAGCATTGGTTTTGTGTATCAGTTTCACCACCTGTTGCCGGAGTTTTCGGCGCTGGAAAACGTGATGTTGCCGCAGCTGCTGGCTGGCGTGGCGACGGCGGCTGCGGAACAACGGGCGCGGGAGTGTCTGGAGCGTTTGGGAATGGCGTCGCGCTGTGATCACAAGCCGTCGGAATTGTCCGGTGGTGAGCGTCAGCGAACTGCTATTGCCCGGGCGATTGTCAATCGGCCAAAGCTGGTGTTGATGGATGAGCCGACAGGAAATCTTGATCAGCAGACCGCGGCCCAGGTTGAAGCCGTGATGTTGGAGTTGATTAAACAGGTGGATACCGCGTTTGTGCTGGTAACCCACGACGAATCATTGGCGCGGCGTATGGACCTGTGTTTGCGGCTGAAAGAGCAGACGCTGGTATCCGTGGACCCGGTGATGGGCTGATATCAAGACTGATCGTTGCTGTTGCGGCGATCGTCGCTGTCCTGTTCCGGAGGCTGGTTGTGATGCTCGTGGTGGCCGGTTACCACCTCTTTGACCACTTTTGGTACTCGGGCGGCGCGTTTTTTCCAGTTGTCCCAAACATGCTTGCGCCAACTCCAGTCAACAATAAAATAACTGGCGACACCCAGCACGATCCCGGTGGTCAGTGACCCAACGATCAGCGGTTCCCAGACCTGGGTCAGCTCAGTAAGCACCCAGTCCAGTGATAGCTCAATATGAAATTCTCGTGAGGGTGTGTTGAGAATCCAGGTGCCAAAGAGATAGGTCGTGTAAAAAATAGGGGGAATGGTCAGCGGATTACTGATCCACACCAGCCCCACAGAAATCGGCATATTGGCATTGGCATAAAAAGCAATCAGGGCGGCAATGCCCATTTGAAATGGTAACGGCAGAAACGCAGCAAACAGCCCGACCAAAAAAGCTCTGGCCACTGAACGACGATTCAGGTGCCATAAATTCGGTTTGGCGAATAGCGGGGACAGGAACTGCAGTGACTTGTTGGTCTGGACCTGTTCCGGTGTCGGAAAAATGCGTTTGAGAAGTTTCTTTGGCATGAGAGCCGCCGTTGCTTGAATGCGCGGCGATTATGCCGATTCTGCCAGGGAGTGGCAATGCAACATCTATGTGTCGCGGCGGGTGCCGGCATCATTCTTGGGGTTATGGTTCCCTGGAGTGGTCTTTTTTTCGCGATAATCTGGATTCTTCTATGGCTTCTGCAGCGGACGAGTCATTCGTGTCGTACTGGAATAACGGTTCGCTGGCTGGTTGCGCTGGCCGTGATGTCATTCGCCAGTATCTATGGCCAACTCTGGTTGTCTTTGCAGCTCCAGCACCGCTTGCCTGCGTCTTTGGATCGTACCGATGTCGAGCTGGTGCTGGAGGTGATCGCCCGGGAAGGCGATAGTCTGCAAACGGTATCGAGCCATGCTTCCACGTCACCAGCCGCCGATAAAAACAGACATGACAAACCGGCTGATGGTTATCAGAAAGTTACCGTTGCTGTAATACAGCAGCATCCGCTGGATGGCTTGGCTGGAGATCAGCAGTTGCCGCCATTACGACGTCTGGTCCTAGGTTATTACCAGGCCGAGCCTGTGTTGCAGGTAGGCGATACGCTGCGCGCCCAGGTCCGTTTACGAGCCATTCGGGGGTTTGCCAATGGCTTGCCCTTTGATTATGAAGCCTGGATGTTGCGCCAGGGCATTGATGGCCGTGGTTATATCCGCTCGATTGCGGCCTCTGGTACAGCGATAGATAACGCGGCACCAGAGGTGCCTTTGCTGACACAATGGCGGCAGTACGGTCTGGAGCGACTGCAGCATATTCCCTCAGCGTCTGGCCGCCGCTGGGTAGCAGGCTTGGTATTTGGTATTCAGGATGCGTTCAGTCCGCGACACTGGCAATTGGCCCGGGATACCGGCACCTTGCATCTGTTGGTGGTGAGTGGTCTGCATTTGGGTTTGGTCGCTGGCGTGTGTGGTTTGCTGATGGGTCTGGTTGTCCGCTTGTTGGCACCAGTGTATGAAATAAATGCCGGGCGACGCTTGTGGGGCAGCGGCATATGGATCGCTACGGTGTGTCTTGTGTATGCGCTGTTGGCCGGGGCGGGCATCGCGCTGCAGCGGGCCTGGATTATGTTGCTGGTTGTGTTGCTGGTGATGGGCTTGCGCCGTCGACTGGCACCGGTGGCCGCGCTGTCTTATGCCTTTGTTATTGTGCTGCTGGTCAATCCCCTGATGTTTACCTCCGCAGGTTTCGGTTTTTCGATGATGGCAGTGGCGTCCTTATTGTTATTTCTGGGTGGCCGACGGGTTAATCTGTGGCAGGGATTATGGCTGCCACAATGGCTGGTATTTCTGGGCTTGTTACCCTTGATGCTGTGGTGGGGGCAGGCGGTGGGGTGGGTGCATTTACTGTGTAACGCAATTGCTATCCCTGTACTGGGGCTGGTGATGTTGCCACTGTCATTTTTGTTGCTGGTTTGGCCTGTGGACTGGGCTGTCGCTGCAATGGAACAGCTGGATGCTATCTGGTGGCTCGGATTGGAGCAGGCGCTTGAGTGGCCCTTGCCAGTTGTAACGTTTCTGCCTGACACGATATTGGCTGCAGTGCTGTTGTTGATGCTGCTGGTGTATTTGGGGTTGCGGCCCGGGTTGTCCTTTCTAGTCATAAGTGTGGCGCTGGCGGTGGTGTTTTCTCCCCCGGGGTGGCATGCACCGGCCCCGCCGCAGGTACGCTTGCTGGATGTGGGGCAAGGGCAGAGCTTGGTGGTCAGTGCCGGCGGCAAGGCATTGGTGTATGACCTGGGTGCTTCATTTGGTCCTGAATTCAGTGCTGCCGAATTTATGCTGTTGCCATCTTTGCGGCGTCTGGGGAATCCTGCAGTAACCGACCTGGTGCTGAGCCACAGCGATTCGGATCATGCTGGCGGTCTGAATATCTGGTTACAACAGCGAGCCAACAAGGTCAGTGGCTTTAATGGCCATAACGCGCGTATCTGGCTGGGTCAGCCGCCAGCCGCTTATCGTCCCTTGATTCGGGATGACGGGCTGACGTGGCCCCTGGCGTCGGTGCAAACCTGTCATGGGGATGATCGCTGGCGTTTATGGTCTGTGGATGTTCCCACCACCGCGTCGACAGGTTTTGTCGAGCCGATGGCTGTGCGTTTTCGTTTCTTGCGTACGGCTGAACATCTTCACGATAACGACAATGATGCCTCTTGTGTGCTGCAGCTTGAGTGGTTCGGGCGGCGGGTTCTGGTACCCGGGGATATTTCCCGGCTGGCGGAGCAGGCATTGGTCGCACGTTATGGCAGCGAGTTGCGCTCCGATGTGCTGGTTGCGTCCCACCATGGCAGTGCCAGTTCCTCCTCCCGGTTGTTTTTGCAGCAGGTTGCGCCAGGGCAGGTGTGGATTTCTGCCGGATTCAACAACCGTTACCGGCATCCATCGACCAGCGTGATTGAGCGCCTGGAGCGTCTGGGTATCCCCTGGCTATCCACCATTGATCGTGGCGCAATCCGTATGGATCAGACCGGTACGGTGACGGCTGTCCGGGATGGCTGGGCACCGCCCTGGCGTCAACTCTGATGCCGGTGTTGCCGGTGATATCCGCTGGTTGGATAAAAACTGTTCGATTCGGCTGTGGGCAATGCTCTGTCGGAGATGTGACAGGGGTTTCAGGCTGTTGTGATGGTGGTGGCGATGGTCTTATGCAAGCTCTGGGCTTGTGCTAGAGTAGCGCGCAAATTGACTTATGGAGAGACTGTGCATGTTTGAGATCATCCAGAGCGGTGGTTGGATGATGGTACCAATCATTCTGTGTTCGGTACTGGCATTAGGCATCAGCGTTGAGCGTTTCTGGACGCTGCGTGTAGTACAGGTTGCGCCTCCTGACTTGTTGGCCAAAATCTGGTCATGGATGAAAAACAAGCAGTTGAATGCCGAGCGTATTCGCGAATTGCAGGAGTCTTGCCCGCTGGGACGGGTGTTGGCTGCCGGGCTGGTAAATTCTCGCCATGGTCGTCAAATCATGAAAGAGAGCATTGAGGAAGTGGCTTCCCAGGAAATCCATATTCTGGAACGCTATCTGAATGCCCTGGGCACAGTGGCCGCGGTTGCACCGCTGCTGGGTTTGCTGGGTACGGTGATCGGTATGATCAAGGTGTTTTCGGAAATCATGATCCAGGGTACCGGGCAAGCCAGTGTACTGGCCGGTGGTATCTCCGAGGCGCTGGTGACAACCGCGGCCGGGCTGATGATTGCGATACCCGCGCTGGTGTGTCATCGCATGTTGCAGCGTCGAATCGATGACATTGTGGTGTTTATGGAGCAGGAATCCATCAAGCTGGTCGATGTTCTTCATGGTGATCGGGAAGTGGTAGATAATTCAGAGGCCAGTCAGTGAATTTCAAACGCCAGCAGCGAGAAGAGGTGGCGGTTAACCTGACGCCTCTGATCGACATTGTTTTTTTGTTGCTGATCTTTTTTATGGTGTCGACCACCTTTACCCAGGAAAGCCACCTGAGTATCGATTTGCCTGAAGCCGCTGCCAGTGACAAGGCTGTACCAGCGGCATCGATCGAGGTCGTGGTCTCTGCCACCGGCGAATATTCCGTCAATGAACAGCAGCTGATCAATCAGCAGCTGGAAACCTTGAAACGGGCGATTTTCAAGGTGCTTGATGGCCGCAAGACCGCACCACTGATTATTACTGCCGATGCCAACGCGACACATGCATCGGTCGTCAAGGCGATGGATGCAGCGGGGCAGTTGGGATTGGTTAATATCAGTATTACCACCAGGCAGCCAAGCAATGGCAGTTGATCCCGAGCGTAATCCGGCGGACAAGGCACTGAAACAGCAAGACGTCAAAACACTCTACAAGCGCCTGTTACGTTATGTCTGGCCTCACAAGGGCGCATTTCTGATCAGTGTGCTGGGGCTGGCATTATACGCCTCGGCACAACCGGTACTGGCACATTTGATGGGCCTGGTTGAAGAAACCTTACGTGACCCGACCGAGCAGAAAATCCTGCTGTTGATCGGCTTGCTGATGGGGACGTTTTTTTATCGGGGTGTCGGTACGTTTCTGGGCAAGTATTTTATCGCCATTGTCGGCCGTAACGTTGTTCACTCCTTGCGGGTCGAACTGTTTGGTAAAATGACGCGGCTGCCAAGCGCCTTTTATGATGGTGAATCCAGTGGCCGCCTGATCTCCAGGGTCACCTTTGATGTGGATCAGGTGTCGGGGGCTTCAACCAGAGCCCTGACGACATTGATCCAGGAAGGTCTGACGGTCATTTTCCTGATGGGCTACCTGATTTATCTGGATTACACCCTGACACTGGTGTTTCTGGTGCTGGTACCGTTTATTGTTGCGGTGGTCGGGCTGGCGAGCCGGTTTTTCCGCCGTTACAGCCGCCGGGTGCAGCAGTCGGTAGGGGATGTCACCCAGGTCACTAACGACAGCATCAAGGGCTATCGCGAAGTGCGTACCTTTGGTGGCGTTGACTATGAACGCAGCCGGTTTACTGCCGCCAGCGAATACAATCGCAAGCAGGCGCTCAAGTTTGAGCTGACCAACGCCATCAGTGTGCCGTTGACCCAACAGATCGTATCAATCGGGTTGGGGGTGATGATTTTTGTCATGTTCCAGCGCGTGGCTGCCGGCTCCATGACCAGTGCAGACTTTTTCCAGTTTATTACTGCTGCTTCCCTGATTGCCAAACCATTGCGGGCGTTGACCGATATCAATGCCATGGTGCAGCGCGGCCTGGCTGCCGCAGAGTCCATCTTCACGGTGCTGGATGCGGATGAAGAGCGCGATGCCGGCACCCAGACAATCGATCGGGCCAATGGCACCATGTCGCTGGAAAACGTGGTCTTGCAATATGCCGGAGCGGCGGAACCTGCGGTTAAATCGGTGAGTCTCGATATCACAGCGGGCACCTCGGTGGCGATTGTTGGTAAATCGGGCAGTGGCAAAACCAGTTTGGTGAACATGCTGCCTCGTTTCTATGATGTCAGTGACGGCGTTATTCGTCTGGATGGTATTGATCTGCGGGATCTGACTCTGGACAGCTTGCGGCGGCAAATCGCCATTGTCGGCCAACAGGTCACTTTGTTTGACGGCTCGGTGCGTGACAATATTGCCTATGGCCGGGCCGGGCAGTATACCGATGAGCAGGTGCTGGCGGCGGCGCGAGCTGCCCATGCGGATGAGTTTATCGAGCAATTGCCCAACGGGTACGATACCCGCCTGGGTGAAAATGGCGTATTGCTGTCCGGCGGCCAGCGTCAACGTATTGCAATCGCCCGGGCGATTCTGAAGGATGCTCCCGTGCTGATTCTGGATGAAGCCACCTCGGCACTGGATACCGGTTCCGAGCGCCATATCCAGGCCGCCATGGAAGAGGTCATGAAAGGGCGCACCACCTTTGTTATTGCCCATCGCCTCAGTACGATTGAACATGTCGACCGGATTCTGGTAATGGACAGCGGGCGGGTGGTTGAAGACGGTACGCATCTGGAGCTGTTGGAGCAGGGCGGCATCTACTCGCAGCTGTATCTGATGCAGTTCGGCTCGGAAGGCAAGCATGTCTGACGGCGTAAAGCAGACCAATGGCCTGGCGCGCTGGATCGAGCGCCACTGGTACCGGTCGCCGTTATTCAATATCTGGCTGTTGCCACTGCAAGGGCTGTTCTGGCTGGCCGTTACGTTGCGGCGCTTTTTCTATGCGCTGTTGCCACCCCTGTCATCGGCGGTCCCTGTGATCGTGGTGGGCAATATCAGTGTGGGTGGTACTGGCAAAACCCCTCTGATCATCTGGTTGGCTAATCGCGCCCAGGAAATGAATATGCGTGTTGGCATTGTCAGTCGTGGTTATGGCGGTGAGACGGACAACTACCCTTTGGAAGTGCGGCAAGATACCCCGGCCAGTGAATGCGGCGATGAGCCAAAATTACTGTTTGAGCGCCTGGGATGCCCCGTGGTGGTTGATCCCCAGCGCAAACGGGCGGTTGACTATCTGGCTGGCAAGGTCGACCTGGTATTGAGTGATGATGGCCTGCAGCATTACGCCATGGCACGAGTCGCCGAGCTGGTTGTTGTTGATGGCGAACGGGGTTTTGGTAACGGCTGGTTATTACCTATCGGGCCATTACGTGAACCTGAAACCCGGCTCGACAGTGTCGATCGGGTGATTGTGAACGGCAAGGATTTCGTGCTGCAACCGTTGGCGATGATTAATGCGATCACGGCTGAGCGTATGGATCTGCTAACCTTGGCGAATGAAGAGGTTCACGCCGTCGCGGGGATTGGCCACCCGGAACGGTTTTTCAATACTTTGCGACAGCTGGGCCTGACACCCCTTGAACACCCGTTTGCGGATCATCATCCTTTTACTGCGAATGATCTGGCTTTTGACGATAACAAGCCGGTGGTGATGACCGAAAAGGACTGGGTAAAATGCCGGTCCTTTGTAACTGAAAATTGCTGGTACGTACCGGTGGATGCAGTGCCTGACCGTTCTACCCGGCAGGCTCTGGATACCTTGCTGACAACCTGGGGAGAGAAATACCATGGATAAACAACTACTGGCGATGCTGGTATGCCCACTGTGCAAGGGCAAGCTGAAATACGATGCTGAAGCACAAGAATTGTTATGCACCTTCGATGGCCTGGCTTTCCCTATTGTTGATGGTGTGCCGGTTATGCTGGAAGGTGAAGCCCGCCGTCTGTCGGTTGACGAAAAGCTCGACAAATCCCAATCAGCCACGACTGTCCAGCCATAATGACCGTGACGGCTACACCACAACTGTCGGTGTTATTTGTTTGCCTGGGTAATATTTGTCGTTCACCGACCGCCCACGGCGTTTTCCAGAAAATGGTGGATAACGCCGGATTATCCGATCGAGTGCGCATAGACTCAGCTGGTACGGCTGCCTGGCATATCGGCAAGTGTCCGGATTCGCGGGCAATCAGTGCCGCGGCTGGCCGCGGGTATAACCTGTCGGTACTGAAAGCACGGCAAGTGATCGCTGAAGACCTGCAGGTGTTTGACTATGTGTTGGCGATGGACAGTGCCAACCTGGTCGAATTGCAACAGCTCGCCAGGGAACAACAAGGCTTACAGACTGATGGCGCTATAGTGACAACGCCATCCCGGTTTTTACAGTTTGCGCACAATACTCCATTGCTGGATGTGCCGGATCCGTATTATGGCGGAGATGATGGCTTCGACCAGGTGCTGGACATGGTTGAAGATGGCTGTCGAGGCTTGCTGGCAGAGATTCGACGGCAGTCAGGGCTTGTCTCTTGATTTGCGCCAACGTGGATATGTCGGCCATGAACACCTTGGCTTTACCGGGGCGCAGCGAATTTTTTGCTCGTTTTGGCGATCTTTCCGATCTGTTGGAGCACATGGAATGGGCGGCTAGCCACCAGCTCCCCATTCGCATGATTGGCGGCGGCAGTAATGTACTGATGCCGGCTCAAGTTAATGGACTGGTATTACAATCGGCGATGACCGCTGTCACGGTTCGTACGTGTACTCAAGAGACACTGACCGTCGCCGTTGATGCTGGCATGAATTGGCATGACTGGGTATTAAACAGTACGACGTTTGGCCATGGGCTGGAAAATCTGGCACTGATTCCCGGTACTGTTGGTGCCGCGCCGGTACAGAATATTGGTGCTTATGGCGTGGAAGTCGCTGAATTGATCGAGCAGGTTGAAGGCTTTCAGATCAGTACGCGGCAGTGGCGTATTCTCTCCCGTCAGGCCTGCCGGTTTGATTATCGGGATTCCATTTTTCGCCATGAACTGGCCAATGATTTTATTGTTGTACGGGTGGTGTTTGCACTCAAGCGACAGTTTTCGCCCAACCTTTCTTATGCGCCGTTGGCCCAGTGGGCAGCAGAGCAGGCTTGTGTTGCTGGTCGAATGACGCCAGAGAGCCTGATTGCTGCAGTATGTGCTATTCGACAATCCCGCTTGCCCGACCCGGCGCAGCTACCCAATGCCGGATCTTTTTTCAAAAATCCACTGGTATCGACCGCTGTCGCTGATGGTCTGAAATCCCGTTACCCAGACTTGCCGGTTTATTCCGCTCGCTTGCCACAACAACGAAAACTGGCGGCGGGGTGGCTGGTTGATCAGTGTGGCTGGAGAGGGAAATCATTGGGGCCGGTCCGTATGCATCAGCAGCAAGCACTGGTATTGACTGCCCCGGAAACCGCCACCCTGGTACAGGTGCAGGCATTGCAGCAGGCCGTGGTTGATTCGGTATGGCGGCGTTTTGGGGTCAGGTTGGAACCCGAGCCGCAGATCTTCGGCGCGTGAGGTCTGGACTGGGCAAAGTGTACCGCTGTTGGGTATGTTCCGTTACTGGATAGCAAGCCGTAGCGGAAACTGTTTTAGCACCAGGCCATCGTCCTCGCTCCAGCGGATCATCCAGCCATCTTGTTCACTCCAGTCTCCCAGTACCCAGCGTTGTCGCCATTTGCCCTGGTGTTGCCACTCATGGGTGGCGGGGCGGTGGGTATGGCCATGAATCATGATATCGACTCCGGCATCGTCCAGCGCCTTGTCTACTTCGGAGAGGGTGACATCCATAATGTCATTGTCTTTCATTTGGCCGCTTTTCTGGCTCTGCTCGCGCGCCTGGCGGGCGAAGGCGATACGCTCATCGATGCTCTGGCTGAGGAATTGCTGTTGCCATTGCGGGTTGCGGAACATGTGCCGCACCTGTTGGTATTCCAGATCACGGGTACAGAGACTGTCACCATGAAGTAACAGGATGGGTGCATTGCCCAGTGTGATGGTGGCGTACTCATCCAGCAGCTGACTACCGGTGCGCTGGCAGAAGTCAGCACCAATGAGGAAGTCGCGATTACCATGCATGATATAAACGGCGCAATGGCGCTGGCTTAATGCCGCCAGCGCCTGCTCTACCTGGCGAGTCAGCCCGGTAGCAATATCATCCCCGATCCAGACCTCAAAAAAATCTCCCAGAATATACAAGGCCTCGGCATCGACCAACTGGTTGATAAACGACAAAAAACCGGCAGTAATGGCGGGTTTTTCTGATGTCAGGTGCAGGTCGGAGATGAAATAGACAGCCATTAGTCGATAATTTCCATTTTCTCGATCAAAACGTCTTCGACTGGTACATCACCATGGCCCAGCTTGTTGGTGGTCTCAACCGCCTTGATACGGTTGACCACTTCCATGCCTTCGACGACTTCGCCGAATACGCAATAACCCCAGCCCTGCATGTTTTTGCCAGTATGGTTCAGGAAGTCATTGTCCTTGACGTTGATAAAGAACTGGCTGCTGGCGGAGTGAGGATCCATGGTGCGAGCCATGGCCAGTGTGCCAGTGGTATTTTTCAGGCCGTTGTCTGCTTCGTTCTTGATTGGTTCCTTGCCTTCCGGTTTTTCGGTCATGCCGGGCGTAAAGCCACCGCCCTGAACCATAAAGTTATCGATGACACGGTGGAAAATCAGGCCGTCATAAAAACCGTCTTTGACATAGCTTTCAAAGTTGGCTGCTGTTATCGGGGCTTTTTCGTGGTTCAGCTCAATCTTGATATCGCCGAAGTTGGTTTTAAGCAGAATCATATAACTGTCTTCCGGTTGTTGAATCACTGGAGCGTGATACGTATGAATTCGTGTAACACATGCGTGTTCGGGTGCGTATAATAGCGCCTTTTTTACGGGCTTACAGCGTTGCAAATGCTTGTCTGGCATGAGGAAATGCCATTCTGGTGGCTGCAGCGCCCTGCGAGCCAATTATTTTTTGCTTTAAGGTGGTTATGACAGACGCTCCTGCTCGTGGTAACAACTTCGTTGCCAAAATCATTGAAGAAGATCTCGCCGGTGGCAAAGTACAACGGGTGGTTACCCGTTTTCCACCCGAGCCCAACGGCTATTTGCATGTTGGTCATGCAAAATCCATCTGCCTGAATTTCGGCGTAGCGGAGCAGTTTGGCGGTGGTTGCAATTTGCGTTTTGATGACACCAACCCGGAAAAGGAAAGCCAGGAGTTTATCGATGCCATCAAGGCTGATGTGCAATGGCTTGGCTTTCAATGGCAGGGCGACATTCACTACGCTTCAGATTATTTTGATCAGCTGCACGAGTGGGCGCTGCATCTGATTCGCACCGGCAATGCCTATGTGTGTGACTTGAGCGCAGAAGAGGCTCGCCAGTACCGCGGCACCCTGACAGAGGCGGGTAAAAACAGCCCGTACCGGGAGCGCAGTGTGGATGAAAACCTGGCGCTGTTCGAAAAAATGCGGCTGGGGGAATTTGACGAAGGCGCCTGTGTGTTACGTGCCAAAATAGATATGGCCTCGGGCAATATGAACTTGCGCGACCCGATCATCTACCGTATTCGCAAGGTGTCCCATCATCAGACCGGGGACAAGTGGTGTATTTATCCGACCTACGACTTTACCCATGGTCAGTCGGACGCCATTGAAGGCGTGACGCATTCCGTCTGTACGCTGGAGTTTGAAGATCACCGGCCATTGTACGAGTGGTTTATTGCCCATCTGCCGGTGCCGGTAGAGCCAAAACAGTATGAATTTGGTCGCCTGAATCTTGATTATACCGTTACCTCGAAGCGTAAACTGAAAGCACTTGTTGATAACCAGATCGTTAGTGGCTGGGATGACCCACGCATGCCAACCATTTCAGGTATGCGTCGCCGTGGCTTTACCCCGCGTTCCATCCGTAATTTCTGCGATATGATCGGTGTTACCCGCTCCGATGGTCTGGTCGACGTCGCCATGCTGGAACATGCCGTGCGTGATGACCTGAATCGTCATGCGCCGCGAGCCATGTGTGTGATCAACCCACTCAAGGTGGTAATTGAGAATCTTGCCGAAGATCATCTGGAAATGCTGAGTGCGGACTACCACCAGGAGCTGGATCTTGGCAGTCGCGCAATGCCCTTTACCCGTGAGTTGTTTATTGATCAAGACGACTTCAAGGAAGAGTACAGCAAGAAGTTCAAGAAGAAATTCACCCCCGGTAAGCGCATTCGCCTGCGTCATGGCTATGTAATTGAAGCCACGGATTACGAGAAAAACGACGCAGGACAGGTTGTATTGGTACGCGCCCAACTGATTGAAAACACCTTGGGTGTGGACCCTGAAGACGGCAACAAGCCCAAGGGGGTCGTGCACTGGGTCTCGGCGAGTCACGGCGTACAAGCTGAATTGCGCCTGTACCAGCGGCTGTTTACCCATGTAACGCCAGACAAGGCTGAAGGCGACCTGATGGAGCTGATCAATCCGGAATCACTGACGGTTGTGCATGGCTGGATTGAGCCGGCATTGGCATCCATTGCCCCTGAAACGCACTTCCAGTTTGAACGTGAAGGGTATTACGTTTCTGACCAGAAAGATCATACCGCTGCAGCGCCTGTGTTTAACTTGACGATTGGCCTGCGTGAAGACAAAGAACTGAAAAAGGATTAAACCCTGTTATGACATTGTCCGTTTACAACACCCTGACCCGTCAAAAAGAGGTGTTTACACCCCTGGTGCCCGGAAAGGTTGGCATGTACGTCTGTGGCATGACAGTTTACGACTACTGTCACCTGGGCCATGCCCGGGTGATGATTGCCTTTGATGTGATTGCGCGGTATTTGCGCCATCGTGGCTTTGAAGTCAACTATGTTCGCAACATCACCGACATTGATGACAAGATCATCACTCGGGCCAATGAAAATGGCGAAGCATTCAATGTGCTGACTGAGCGGTTTATTGATGAGATGCACAAGGACTCCGCATCACTCGGGATCGAAATGCCCGATGCGGAGCCACGTGCAACAGCCCATATCGACGATATTGTTGCCCTGATTGAGACCCTGATTGACAAAGGCTTTGCCTATCCTGCAGCCAATGGCGATGTGTATTACTCGGTGCGCAAGTTCGACGGCTATGGCAAGTTGTCGGGCAAGGTACTGGATGAACTGGAAGCGGGTGCGCGGATCGGTGTTGACGAACACAAGCAGGATCCTCTCGACTTTGTGTTGTGGAAGTCAGCCAAACCGGACGAGCCACATTGGGAATCACCCTGGGGAATCGGCCGCCCTGGCTGGCATGTCGAGTGTTCTGCCATGTCCAAATGCTGCCTGGGGGATACTTTCGATATTCATGGTGGTGGGCCAGATCTGAAATTCCCACACCATGAAAACGAAATTGCCCAGTCCGAGGCCGCCAATGGAGCGCATTACGTCAATACCTGGATGCATGCCGGGGCGGTGCGGGTTGATGGTGAAAAGATGTCCAAGTCATTGGGTAACTTTTTTACCATCCGCGAAATTCTCGACAAGTATCCTGCTGAAGTTGTGCGTTTTTTGCTGCTGTCGAGCCAGTATCGCAGTGCGATCAACTACAGCGAAGAGAGCCTGAAGGAATCACACACTCGTCTGGAGCGATTCTATAATGCCCTGGATGGAGTTGAGGTTGGTGCTATCGAAGATGTGGAAAATGATTTTTCTGCACGTTTTCATGCAGCAATGGATGATGACTTCAACACCCCGGAGGCAATTGCTGTGCTGTTTGAGTTGGCGCGAGCCATTAACAAGGCCGAGGGGGCAGAGCAGGCAGCACTGGCCGGGCAATTACGTTATCTGGGGTCGGTTTTGGGGTGCTTGCAGTCGGAGCCGAAAGATTTTTTCCAGGCTGGTGCTGGAGATGAAGCCGACTGGATTGAAACCATGATCCAGCAGCGACTGGATGCCAAGAAAGCCAAGGACTTTGCCGCGGCTGATGCGGTGCGGGATACGCTGGCAGCCAAGGGAATCGTATTGAAAGATGGGCCGGAAGGAACGACCTGGATCAAGCAGTAGTCGACCACAGCCTGATCTGTTGATCCTTCACGTCTGATAGCGATCCTGATGAACACAACAGCCCGGCATGTCCGGGCTGTTGTGTTTCTTGTTTACTGTATGGACTGGACTGTCCGGCAGGGAGTGCCTGTAACGGTTTCAGGTGTGCAGGTTTTCGCAGGCAAACAAGGTGTTTTCCAGTAGTTTGGCGCGTGTCATTGGCCCCACACCGCCCGGAACCGGGGTGATGTATGATGCACGGCTGGCGGCCTCGGCAAATTCAATATCACCAATCAAGCGGCCTTCTGGTGTGCGATTGATGCCCACATCAATCACGATTGCCCCTTCCTTGATCCATTCGCTATCGACAATACCGGGCTTGCCAACGGCAACCACCAACAAGTCGGCCTGGCGTACGTGTTGCTCCAGGTTTTGGGTAAAACGATGGCAAGTAGTGACGGTGCAGCCACGTAATAATAATTCAAGCCCCATTGGTCGCCCAACGATATTGGATGCCCCCACGACAACCGCGTGCATGCCCGCCAGTTTTTTGCCAGTGCTGTCGAGCAAGTCAATGATACCCGCTGGAGTACAAGGGCGGAGCAGGGGGATGCGCTGGGCAAGGCGACCCATATTAAACGGATGAAAGCCGTCGACATCCTTGGTTGGGTCGATCCGTTCAAGAATCTCGTCGGCTCGCAAACCATCGGGGAGGGGGAGTTGCACCAGAATGCCATCGATGGTGGCATCGTCATTCAGCTGCTCAATCAGTGTCAGCAGTTCCTGTTGCGTGGTGCTTGCTGGCAGGTCATAGGCCTTGCTGGCAATACCAACCTGCTCGCAGTCCCGGCGTTTGTGGGCGACATACACTTGAGAAGCGGGATCTTCTCCTACCAGGATAACAGCCAGCCCTGGCAGGCGTTTGCCTTGCTGTTGGCGCTCGGTAACCTGTTGCTGAATGTGCGTGCGGATAGCTTCCGCTCTGGCGTTACCGTCAATCAGTTGTGCGGTCATGAAATGAAAAACCTGTTGTAGAGATGTATCTGTTGCAATTTTCTCACGCCCGCGAAGGAAAACAAAGCGACAGCTAAATGACTGATCAGTTATCAGACAGTTTCTCGCCAAAAGCAGTGAAGTATTTGTTTTATCGAAATATTTTCAAATTCTGGTTGACCTGCTGGCAGGTCATCTATAATATGCGCAGCCACTTGGGAGGGTCAGCAAAACACTGACTGTTGCAAGTAGTGTGACGGGGTATAGCGCAGTCTGGTAGCGCGCCTGGTTTGGGACCAGGATGTCGGGAGTTCGAATCTCTCTACCCCGACCATTTAATCTCGAAGGTTAGATGGACATGCGCCCGTAGCTCAATTGGATAGAGCACCGGCCTTCTAAGCCGGGGGTTGCAGGTTCAAGCCCTGCCGGGTGCGCCAATAGCATCCCGAGCATGATATGGTGGCCGTAGCTCAGTTGGTAGAGTCCAGGATTGTGATTCCTGTTGTCGCGGGTTCGATCCCCGTCGGCCACCCCATTTTCAAGTCTTGTTTGTCTTTTCTTCTTCCTGTCAGCTTCTTCGTATCGACACCTTTGGGTCAGTTGCTCTTCGCTGCTTTCTGCCTTCAGGCACTTTCTCTGTATTTTTATTGTCCAGCACTCTTGCTGATTGCTTTTTTTGTTTCTGCAATTTGCAGTGGTTTGTTTTCTCTCGTTTATTCGTCCTCTGGCTTGCGTTATACTCCGCGGCTTTCTGAATCGGCGACCGGTATTTTCCGGTAGTGATCGTAAAAAACACTTTATCTGAGAGGCATCTATGCAAGTGTCCATCGAGACAACCAGTGGTCTTCAGCGTTGTATGACCATTGGCGTTCCTGCTGCGGAAGTAGAACCAAAAGTAACAGCAGAGCTGAAAAAGCTGGCCAAAGGTCGTCGCATTGATGGTTTTCGTCCGGGCAAGGTTCCTCTTGCAGTGATCAAACGTATGTTTGGTCAGCAAGCGCGTTATGAAGCTGTCTACCAGCAAATGCAGCAGTCTTTCTTTCAGGCTGTGCAGGAGCAAGCGCTCAAGCTGGCAGGAATGCCCAGTTTTGAACCTGTGGTAAACGAAGACGGCAAGGATCTTGAGTTCAAGGCAACCTTCGAAGTGTATCCAGAAGTTGCTCTGGGTGATTTTGCTGAGCTGTCCATTGAGCAAAAGACAGCCACCGTATCCGATGACGATATGGAAAAAATGGTGGAGACCCTGCGTCAACAAAACACCACCTGGACAGAAACCGATGCCGCTGCTGAAGATGGCGATCGTGTTGTTATCGATTTTGAAGGCTTTGTCGATGGTGAAGCATTCGAGGGTGGCAAAGCTGAAGGCCACACCCTGACTTTGGGATCTGGCTCCATGATTCCAGGTTTTGAGGCTGCAATTGTCGGCTTTGTCGCTGGCGATGAAAAAACCATTGATGTGAACTTCCCTGACGATTACCACAAGGAAGAGCTCAAGGGTAAGCCAGCACAATTCAAGATCACTGTGCAAAAAGTCGAGAAGGGCGAACTGCCTGAAATGAACGAAGCCTTCTTCAATACCTTCGGCGTAGAAACCGCTGATGAAGCCGAGTTCCGCGCTGAAATTCGCACCAATATGGATCGCGAATTGAAACGTGCCCTGCGTACTCTGACCAAGCAACAAGTGATCGATGCATTGGTTGCCAGCAACGAAGTTGAAGCACCAACCCCTCTGATTGACCAGGAAATTGATCGTCTGCGCCAGCAGGCAGTCAAGCAGTTTGGCGGTCAAATGGATGCCTCACAACTGCCTGCCGAGATTTTCAAAGGCCAGGCTGAGCAACGCGTCAAGGTTGGTCTGTTGATGAATGCTGCTATTGAAGCAGCCGACATGAAGCCATCCGATGAAAAAGTCGCTGAGCTGATTGAAGAAATTGCTTCTACTTACCAGGACCCTGAACAGGTTCGTGAGTATTACTCCAGCAATGCCGAACAAAAATCACAGATCCAATCATTGGCTCTGGAAGATCAATTGATCGAAAAAGTGTTAGCGGCTGCTACCGTTTCCGTGGTTGAAACCTCGTACGAAGACGTTATTCGCGCTGCCAATGCCAACCAAGCAATGTAATAGTTGGTAT
The DNA here is from genome assembly GCF_030689165.1 of Oceanobacter sp. 4_MG-2023. Classification (NCBI taxonomy): domain Bacteria; kingdom Pseudomonadati; phylum Pseudomonadota; class Gammaproteobacteria; order Oceanospirillales; family Oceanospirillaceae; genus Oceanobacter; species Oceanobacter sp. 4_MG-2023. The sequence continues at coordinate 207,323 of NZ_JAUYVV010000002.1, forward strand.
CTTGGGGACTGACAGATTCGTCTCCAATGGCTACACTCAAAAACAGCCGCTACATAGCGGCTGTTTTTGTAATGATGGTTCGATACTGGTTTTGTATGGGAGTAATTTTATGAATGACCAATTCACTCAGGGATCGGAAGTGATCCAGAATGCCCTGGTTCCTATGGTAGTAGAGCAGTCTGCTCGCGGTGAGCGCTCTTACGATATCTACTCCCGTTTGCTGAAGGAGCGGGTGATTTTTCTGGTAGGGCCTGTGGAAGATCACATGGCCAATCTGGTCGTGGCTCAACTGCTGTTTCTTGAGTCTGAAAATCCGGACAAAGATATTCACCTGTATATCAACTCACCGGGTGGTTCGGTTTCTGCTGGCATGTCGATTTATGACACCATGCAGTTTATCAAGCCGGACGTCAGCACCATGGTTATTGGCCAGGCCTGTAGCATGGGAGCCTTTCTGTTGGCTGCCGGGGCAGCAGGCAAGCGCTACAGTGTGCCGAACTCACGGGTAATGATCCACCAGCCAAGCGGTGGTGCCCAGGGGCAGGCAACGGATATTCAAATTCATGCTCGCAATATCCAGCATACCAAGGAACGTCTCAATAGCATTCTGGCGCATCATACTGGCCAGAAGTACGAGACAGTTGCGGCGGATACCGAGCGCGACAACTTTATGACTGCCGATATGGCACTTGAATATGGCCTTATTGACAAGGTTTTGACCCATCGAGGTCAATAAAATTGACCAAACGATGGCCGACAGGCTTGAAACTCGACCATTGTGCACCTATATATGAATGCTATGTACCAGAATGAGGCAGTCGAATGACCGACGATACTAAAGGCAAAGGCGAAGACGGCGGCAAGCTGCTCTACTGTTCGTTTTGCGGTAAGAGTCAGCATGAAGTGCGCAAGCTGATTGCCGGGCCTTCGGTGTTTATTTGCGATGAATGTGTTGATTTGTGTAATGACATTATTCGTGAAGAAGTCCAGGAGACCGATAACAAGGGCGGTTCTGACACCCTGCCTACGCCACAGGAAATTCGTCTGACTCTGGATGAATACGTTATTGGTCAAGATAAAGCCAAGGTGGTTTTGGCTGTGGCGGTTTACAATCACTACAAGCGTCTGCGCTTTGGTGAAGGTAAAGGCAAAGGGAAGGGCGATGTTGAGCTATCCAAGAGTAATATCCTGCTGATTGGCCCAACGGGCAGCGGCAAGACATTGCTGGCAGAAACACTGGCTCGCTTGCTGAATGTACCATTTACCATTGCTGATGCCACTACACTGACAGAAGCGGGTTATGTGGGCGAAGATGTAGAAAACATCATTCAGAAATTACTGCAGAAGTGTGACTACGATGTTGAGCGCGCCCAGCGAGGCATTGTGTATATCGATGAGATTGACAAGATTTCACGTAAATCCGACAACCCGTCAATCACACGTGATGTATCAGGCGAGGGGGTTCAGCAAGCATTACTGAAGCTCGTCGAGGGGACTGTTGCATCCGTGCCGCCACAAGGTGGTCGAAAACACCCGCAGCAAGAATTTCTACAGGTGGACACCTCCAATATCCTGTTTATTTGCGGAGGAGCCTTTGCCGGACTGGATCAAATTATTCGGGATCGGTCTGAGCGTAGTTCCATTGGCTTTGTGGCTACCGTTAAAGGCAAGGAAGACCAGAAATCAATTGGTGCAGCATTACGCGAAGTAGAACCCGTTGATCTGGTTAAATTTGGTTTGATTCCTGAGTTTATTGGCCGTTTGCCGGTTGTGGCAACGCTGGATGAACTCGACAAGGATGCCTTGATCCGGATTCTGACCGAACCAAAAAATTCACTGGTTCGTCAATTCCAGAAGTTGTTTGAGATGGAATCAGTAGAGCTTGATATTCGCGACTCGGCTCTCGATGCCATTGCCAATTGCGCAATGGAAAGAAAGACCGGCGCGCGAGGATTGCGCTCGATTCTGGAAGGAGCCTTGTTGCAGACCATGTATCGAGTGCCTTCTGAACCGGATATCAGCAAGATTGTTATCGAAGATAGCGTTATTAATGGTATCGCTGAACCCATCATGATTTATGAGAGTGGCGATGTCGCCATGGCCTCTTCAGAAAGCGATTAACACTTTCCTGAAAAACAATAAAAAGGAGCCATTGGCTCCTTTTTATTTGTTTGTTGCTTGTTTTTAACGGGCACAACCCCCACTCTCAGAATATTGCTTTGTAGCAGAGACCTAATCTGATGAATCAAGAAGTATTACCTCTCTTGCCACTGCGTGACGTAGTGGTCTTTCCCGCCATGGTTATTCCCTTGTTTGTGGGGCGGGAAAAATCAATCAATGCTCTGGAAGAAGCGATGGCGGGCGACAAACGCATCATGCTTATTGCCCAGAAGGACGCCTCTGATGATGCCCCTGGCATTGAAGGGCTCCATAGCGTTGGAACAGTAGCCACCATCCTGCAGCTACTTCGCCTCCCTGACGGCACTGTCAAAGTGCTGGTTGAAGGTGAAGAGCGTGCCTCACTGGAACGTCTGATCGATGAGAGTGACTTGTTCCGTGGCCAGGTTGTACCAGCCGGAACACGCATCCCGGATGAACGCGAGAACGAAGTACTGACCCGCTCCTTGACCGGGCACTTTGAGCAGTATGTACAGCTGTCCAAAAAAGTACCCAGTGAAGTGCTTTCCACCATTTCTGGTGTTGAGGATGTCAGCCGTCTGAGTGACACCATTGCCGCCCATATCTCTCTCAAACTGGAAGAGAAACAGGCTGTACTGGAAATGTTCGACCCCAAAGAGCGGGTTGAGCACCTGATGGAATTGATGGAATCTGAAATCGACCTGCTCAAGGTCGAGAAGCGGATTCGTGGTCGCGTTAAAAAACAGATGGAAAAAAGCCAGCGCGAGTACTATCTGAATGAGCAAATGAAAGCCATCCAGAAAGAACTCGGTGATCTGGAAGACGGCAGCAATGAGTTTGATGAGCTGACCGAAAAAATTGAAAAGGTTGGCTTGACCACAGAAGCCAAGGAAAAGGCCGAAGCAGAATTACGCAAACTGCGCATGATGTCACCGATGTCGGCTGAAGCTTCCGTTGTCCGGGGCTACCTGGACTGGTTGCTGAATCTGCCGTGGAAAAAACGTTCACGACTGAATCATGACCTGGTTCGCGCCCGGGATATCCTCGATGCCGATCATTACGGTCTGGAAGAAGTCAAAGAACGCATCCTTGAATACCTGGCGGTCCAGAATCGCGTCAAAAAGGTCAAAGGTGCAGTCCTGTGTCTGGTGGGCCCGCCGGGTGTTGGTAAAACCTCGTTGGGCAAGTCCATTGCCCGGGCGACCAACCGGCAGTTTACCCGCATGTCTTTGGGTGGTGTTCGGGATGAAGCTGAAATTCGTGGCCATCGCCGTACCTATATCGGCTCCATGCCAGGCAAGCTGGTCCAGCGCATGACCAAGGTTGGTGTGCGCAACCCCTTGTTCCTGCTGGATGAAATCGACAAAATGGGGATGGACAACCGCGGTGACCCGGCTTCTGCCTTGCTGGAAGTGCTGGACCCAGAACAAAACAACACATTTGCAGATCACTACCTTGAGGTGGATTATGATCTGTCGGATGTCATGTTTGTCTGCACATCCAACAGCATGAATATTCCCGGGCCTTTGCTGGATCGTATGGAAGTCATTCGTATTCCAGGGTACACCGAGGCTGAGAAGGTGAATATTGCCCAGCGCTACCTGTTGCCAAAGCAGATCAAGCAAAACGGCCTTAAAGCCGATGAGATTGAGCTGCCAGAATCACAGTTGCGCAGCATTATCCGGCACTACACCCGTGAGGCGGGTGTGCGAGGGCTTGAACGTGAACTGGCCAAGCTTTGTCGCCGTGTAGTCAAGACCAATATGCTGAGCCAGACAACCGCTACCTGCGTGATTACCGAAGAGTTGCTGGAAGAATTCCTCGGTGTTACCAAATACAGCTACGGCCTGGCTGGAGCCAGTAACGAAGTTGGACAAGTAACCGGACTGGCCTGGACATCGGTCGGTGGCGAATTATTGACACTGGAAGCGGCGGCCACTCCTGGCAAGGGACGGATCATCAAGACCGGCTCGCTGGGTGACGTGATGCAGGAATCCATTCAGGCGGCCCTTACAGTCGTCAGAAGTCGCGCCCCAGGCATGAAAGCGGATGTCGAGTTTTTTGAAAAGAACGATATCCATGTTCACGTACCGGAAGGCGCTACTCCGAAAGACGGCCCCAGTGCCGGGATCGGCATGGCAACCGCACTGGCATCCGTATTGACCGGCATTCCGGTTAAGGCTGAAGTTGCCATGACAGGGGAGATCACCCTGCGCGGCAAGGTGCTGGCGATTGGTGGCTTGAAAGAGAAGCTGCTGGCCGCGCATCGTGGAGGCATCAAAACGGTTATTATTCCTCGAGAGAATGAAAAAGACCTCAGGGATATACCGGAAAATATCAAGCAAGACCTGACGGTTGTTGCTGTAGACTGGATCGACGAGGTTCTGGATTTGGCGCTTGAGTCAAGCCCTGATGGTGTTTCGGCACCAATTGTTCCGACAGATGATGCAAGCGTCAGCAAGGACGAGGGTTCTCGCCCAAAGACGCACTGAGTCTGCTTGACGGTGCATAACCCAGTTGGTATAAATCGACGCTCTTTAATTTCCTGTAGCGATCGCCCAGTCGCATAACAAGAATCTAATATTGCACACAGAGTGAGGGGAAAAGTGTGAATAAGTCCGAATTAATCGACGCCATTGCCGCATCAGCTGATATTCCAAAGGCAGCTGCTGGTCGCGCACTGGATGCCATGATAGAAAGTGTTGGTACTGCGCTAAAAGACGGTGATCAGGTTGCCCTGGTTGGATTCGGTACATTTTCGGTGAAAGAGCGCGCAGAACGTACAGGCCGCAACCCTCAAACCGGTGAACCAATTCAGATCAAGGCTGCCAAAGTGCCTGGATTCAAGCCAGGGAAAGCGCTTAAGGATGCCGTTAACTAAGCTGTCAGAATGATTTGACACACTGACTGGCAAGGCGGTCTGGCATGCCGGACAGGGTAGTTACAGCAGGTTTTTACCTTGTTGTACTACCTACCCAGATAAAAGAGCGCATCCTGGATGCGCTTTTTTTATGTTGCTGTAGCGAATACCCGGAGGAAGCATGCTACAAACAATGCGTAATAGTGCCCAAGGCATTATTGCCAAGGTCATCGTATTTTTTATTATTCTTGTCTTCGCCCTGTGGGGTGTTGAAGGCATTGTCAATATTGGTTCTGGCGAAACGCCAGTCGCCGAAGTCGGTGGTGTCGAGATACTGGAGCCTGATATCCAGCGACTGATTGAGCAGCAAAAGGCCAACTTGCGCCGCCAGTTTGGCGAGCAATTTGATGAAAACCTGTTTAATGACCAGTTGTTACGTGAATCAGCGCTTGATCAGCTGATCCAGCAGCGAGTTGACGCCGTACAGGCTGATCGCTTTGGTCTGTATGCCTCCACCAGTGTGGTTGATCAGGCTATTGTCAATATTCCGGCTTTTCAACTGGACGGCCGTTTCAACAAGGAACAGTTTCTCAGCGTATTGCGTATGAACGGCTGGACGCCGCTGACATTTCGAGCCAGCTTGGGCGAAGATCTGAAAGTAAACCAGGCACAGCAAGCATTGACCATGACGTCCATTCCGACGCCATATCAAACTCGCCTTAGCGCCATGCTGAACGGAGAGCTGCGCACGGTTTCCTATGTTGAAATTCGTGCCCAGGATTTGATGGATGACATCGAACTCTCTGATGAAGACGTGCAAACCTACTACGATGACAACAGTTCCCGCTTCCAATCGCCAGAGCAGGCCCGTATTCGTTATGTCGGTTTTGACCGCGCAGCACTGGCCGCCGCAGAAGAGGTCTCTGAGGATGAAATCAAGGCCGCTTACGATGATTACCTGAATGAGCTATCCGCCAAGGAACAACGCAGTTCCCGTCATATTCTGGTTGAAGTCAGTGATGAGCGTTCCAGTGAAGAAGCCTTGGCCAAGGCAAATGAACTGAAAGCAGAACTGGATGCTGGTGCTGATTTTGCCGAACTGGCACAAACCAGTTCCGATGATATTGCCAGTGGCAGCAGTGGGGGTGATCTGGGTTATATCAGTCACGGTACCTTTGTGCCGGAGTTTGAAACGGCTCTGTTTGCGATGCAGCAAGGGGATATTTCCGAGCCGGTAAAAACTGAGTTTGGTTACCATATTATCCAGTTGCTTGATGTCAAGGCGTCGGAATCGGACACGTTTGAACAGCAGCACGATGAACTGGCCGAGTACATTCGTAACGAAAAAGCCGGGCTGCGTATCGCTGAGCAAACGCAAGAATTAAGCAATCTGGCGTTTTCATCAGACTCTGTGGATGAGATTGCCGCGGTACTGGGTCTGACAGTTCAGGAATCGGGCTTGTTTACTCGTGATTTTGGTGAAGGACTGGCCGCTAATGATGCTGTGCGCCAACAGGCGTTTGCAGAAAACCTGCTGCTGGATCGGGAGTTGAGTGAGCTGGTTGAAACAGAGCAGGGAGTCTATGTGTTTGCTGTATCTGAACATGAAGAACCCCGAACATTGCCTCTGGAAATTGTCCGCCAGCAAGTTGAAAACCTGCTCAAGCGTGATAGAGCCTCAGAACTGGCCGACACCATTGCCGCTCAAATTGCCGCAGGAGAGCAAGAATCCGATGCCTGGACTTCTGTCGAAGTCACTTATGACCAGACGACCGATCTTCCTCGCGAAGCCCAGTCCAGAGCATTTGCCTTGCAGCAAGGTGTCGTAGCAGTAGTGGACGTACAGGGCGGTGCTGCCGTTGTGCGGGTCGATGATATACAGGTAGATGATCTGGCCGATCTGACGGTCAGCGCTGAAGAGAAGGGCCTGCTTGAAAATCGGGCAGCTCGTGCCAATATCGCCAGCTACCGCAAATGGGCACAAGACAACATTGAGATCAAACGTCCCGGTGCCTGATTGGCTATTTGATTAGCCATTTGGTTGTTGATAAAAAAGCCCGCATTGATTGCGGGCTTTTTTTGTTTTTCATCCAGGATGGATTACATATTGGGATAGTTCGGACCACCACTCCCTTCTGGAGTCACCCATTCAATATTCTGGGACGGATCCTTGATATCGCAGGTTTTGCAGTGAACACAATTTTGCGAATTGATCTGGAAGTGCTTGCCTTGCTCGTCTTCCGTGATTTCGTAAACACCCGCCGGGCAGTAACGTTGAGCCGGCTCATCCCACTGCACCAGATTGATCTCCAGAGGAATTTCAGCATCGGCCAGCTTCAGGTGGCAAGGCTGGTCTTCGGCGTGGTTAACATTGCCGATAAACACGGAATCCAGTTTGCTGAAGCTTAATTTGCCATCTGGCTTGGGGTAAATGATCGGTTTGCATTCAGAGGCAGCCCGCAGAGTGTCGTAGTCTGGCGTGGTGTCGTGCAGTGTGACCGGCATGGCCAGAATATTCTGATCAATAAAGTTGAAAGCAGCCCCGCCCAGAGTCCCCAGCTTGTGAAGCGCGGGGCCAAAGTTGCGGCTGCGTTGCAGCTCTTGCCAGGCCCAGCTGCTCTCAAAAGCGGTGGTGAATTCCGTCAGCTCGTCGTGACAACGATCAGCCGCGATAGCGGCAATCACCGTCTCGGCAGCAATCATGCCGCTTTTCATAGCAGTATGAACGCCTTTGATTTTGGCAAAATTCAGCGTTCCGGCGTCACAGCCGATCAGCAAACCACCAGGAAAGGTCATTTTGGGCAGGCAGTTCAGTCCTCCCTTGGTGATGGCCCGGGCACCATAAGACACCCGTTTGCCACCTTCCAGATACTGTGCGATGGCAGGGTGGTGTTTCAGGCGCTGGAATTCATCATAAGGGCTGACATAAGGGTTGGAATAGGAAAGATCGGTAATCAGCCCAACCATGACCTGACCGTTATCCCCATGGTAGAGAAAAAAACCACCCGATGAAGATGATTCGTTCAATGGCCAGCCAGTACCGTGCATCACCAGTCCAGGCTGGTGCCTGGCAGGATCGATATCCCACAATTCCTTGATGCCGATTCCGTAATGCTGAGGGTCCTTGCCAGCATCCAGTTGATATTCATTGATCAGGCGCTTGCCCAAATGGCCACGACACCCCTCTGCAAACAGGGTGTAGCGGGCCCGTAGTTCCATTCCGGGGGTGTAACTGTCCTTGGGATTGCCCTCGGCATCCACTCCCATATCCCCGGTAATCACACCCTTGACCACGCCATCTTCAAGCAATACTTCTGCCGCCGGGAAGCCCGGATAGATTTCAACGCCGAGTTCTTCTGCCTGCTGACCCAGCCAGCGACACAAATTGCCAACGCTACCTATATAGTTGCCGTGGTTATGCATCGGTTTGGGCACAGCCCAGCCAGGGGCCTGTATCGACTTGCTGTCGCCAAGCAGAAAATACACTTCATCCCTGGCAACCCGGGTCGTGAGAGGGGCATTGTTTTCCTTCCAGTCCGGGAACAACTCCGTCAGCGCCCGGTCTTCAATAACCGCACCAGACAAGATATGGGCACCGACTTCGGAACCTTTTTCAACCAGGCAGACCGAAATCTCGTTGCCTGCTTCGTTGGCGACTTGCTTGATGCGGCAAGCCGCTGCGAGGCCCGCTGGGCCTGCGCCGACAATTACAACGTCATACTCCATTACATCACGGTCCATACGGATCTCTCCTGTTAACGGTTAGAGTTATTGGCCACGGCTGTGCTATTCGGGTTTGATTTTTTGGTGATAATCAGCAAACTACTAAGAAAGCGCTTTATAGAGGTGCAGCATTATACGTTCGTGCCTGTTTCAGGCAACCGCATCGCTCGGGAATGCTGCCGTTTTGGAAACAAACAAGCCTCACTATTGACGTAAAGGTAAAAGTCCAGAATAATTCTTCTGGTCTGAAGCCCCCGAAAAGTAGCGCCGAATCACCGCGCCACTGGGTAAATCGGGGTAAAATTTCAATCATTTGAAGATAAGAGGAATCTATGAAGGTTCTCGTCGCTGTAAAGCGCGTCATCGACTATAACGTCAAGGTACGCGTCAAGCCGGATAATACGGATGTTGATCTGAATAACGTCAAAATGGCCATGAACCCGTTCTGCGAAATCGCTGTTGAAGAAGCGGTACGTCTGAAAGAAAAGGGCATCGCCAGCGAAATTGTCGTTGTTTCCATTGGCCCTAAAGTAGCACAAGAGCAGATTCGTACTTCCATGGCTCTCGGTGCTGATCGCGGCATTCTTATAGAAACTGAAGACAAACTGGAATCACTGACTGTTGCTCGCTTGCTGCAAGCGGTAGTCGAAAAAGAAGAGCCTCAACTGATATTGATGGGCAAGCAAACCATCGACAGCGATAACAATCAGACTGGCCAGATGCTGGGTGCTCTGACCGGTATGGCACAAGGTACTTTTGCTTCTGATGTTGCGATTGACGGCGACAAGGTCAAGGTAACCCGGGAAGTTGACGGTGGCTTGCGTATTGTCACTCTTGAATTGCCCGCCATTGTTACCACCGATCTGCGTCTGAACGAACCCCGTTATGCGACCCTGCCAAACATTATGAAAGCCAAGCGTAAGCCGTTGGCCATCATGACACCGGCAGATCTCGGCGTCACCATGGAGTCAACCCAGACGTTGCTGAAGGTGGTTCCACCAGCAGAGCGTCAGGCAGGTATCAAGGTGGCCGATGTTGCAGAGCTGGTCGAAAAACTGAAGAACGAAGCGAAAGTGCTGTAAACAGGAGTCAATGAAATGAGTATTCTGGTAATAGCGGAACATGATAACGCTACCCTGAAAGGCGCTACGCTGAACGTTCTCGCCGCCGCTGCTGAAATTGGCGGTGATGTTGACGTACTGGTTGCAGGTTCTGGTTGTCAGGCTGTCGTGGATGCTGCAGCGGCAGTCGCTGGGGTCGCCAAGGTGCTGGTTGCGGACAACGCCGTATATGAACACCAGCTGGGCGAAGTCATGGGGGATCTGGTTGCCAACATAGGCACAGGTTACAGCCATATTCTGGCACCCGCCACGACCACAGGCAAAGACCTGTTGCCTCGTGCTGCAGCGCTGCTGGGCGTCAATATGTTGTCCGACGTGATTGAAGTGGTTGCTGCTGATACATTCTCACGCCCGGTGTATGCCGGTAACGCTGTGGCAACGTATCAGAGCAACGATGCCATCAAGGTACTGACGATTCGTGCGACTGGCTTCGATGCGGTTGCCGCAACCGGTGGCTCAGCAACTATCGAAGCTGTTGATTTTGTCAGCGCCTACGGCAAAAGCGTATTTTTGAGTGAAGAGTTGGCCAAATCCGATCGTCCGGAACTGACAGCTGCCAAGGTTGTGGTTGCCGGTGGTCGCGGTATGCAAAATGGCGATAATTTTGCCATGCTGTTTGATATGGCAGACAAGATGGGAGCGGCAGTCGGCGCTTCCCGTGCAGCGGTAGATGCCGGTTTTGTTCCTAATGACCTGCAAGTTGGTCAAACAGGTAAAATCGTTGCGCCAGAGCTGTATATTGCTGTTGGTATCTCCGGTGCAATCCAGCATCTGGCTGGCATGAAAGACTCCAAGGTGATTGTGGCCATCAACAAGGACGAAGAAGCACCGATTTTCCAGGTAGCGGATTACGGACTGGTTGCGGACCTCTTTGATGCTGTTCCAGAGCTGGACAAACTCGTTTAACATCAAGGCGTTAAAAAGGCCCGGCTCAGTCCGGGCTTTTTTGTGTCACCGATTTGTCATTAAATAGACATAAGCTGCGCCCCAGTGTCGTATTGTCGAAAAGAAGTGCATTTACGGACGGTTTTGTCGCAATACTTTACCGATGGAGTGTCGGAGCCACCGAACCATCAGTATGATGCATGGGTCGATAGTGATGTGCCGGGTGACCAGCGAGTCTGTATTGTTGACCGTCAGGTATTATTGTTATCAGAAAGCTGTGCAGACAGCCGGTTATTATTGACGGCCATTGTCGGTGTGTGATCCAGGTGCTCCGTTTTACGGAGTCTTGGGTCCACTTATCTTGGTCGCAACGTTGGATAATTCATGAGTTCTACCCTTGTACAAGATCAACCCGAAGACCGTGCTGAAACGATATTGATTGACCCGTCGACCCCGACGGCAAATGACCAGAACAATAGCTCCACCGGGCTGGCTACTCGCGTGCCTTTCGGTTTTGCCAAGCGTTTTGGTGTGCTGGTTGAAGGGGCTGCCGATGGGCTCAAGGTGGTACACCGGGTGCCGGTCAGTGCAGAAGCCATTATGGAAGTGCAGCGCTTCCTGTCTTTGCCATTCCGGCTCGAAGGTGTGGCCGACGACGAATTTGATCGCCGCCTGGGGCTGTCTTATCAGACCGACTCATCAGAAGCCATGGAAATGGTGGAAGGCCTCGGCGATGAAATGGATCTCGCCAGTCTGGCTGATTCCGTTCCTGAAACCGAAGATTTGCTGGAGCAGGACGGTGACGCGCCGATTATCCGTCTGATCAATGCCTTGCTGACCGAAGCAATCAAGGAAAATGCTTCGGATATCCATGTCGAAACCTACGAAAAACGCCTGGTGGTGCGCTTTCGCATTGATGGCGTGTTACGCGAAGTGGTGCAGCCCAAGCGGGCTCTGGCCGCCTTGCTTGTCTCTCGAATCAAGGTCATGGCCAAGCTGGATATCGCGGAAAAACGGGTGCCACAAGATGGCCGTATCGCCCTGCGGATCGGTGGACGGGAAGTGGATGTTCGGGTATCGACCATGCCATCCAGCCACGGCGAACGGGTGGTGATGCGTTTGCTCGATAAAAAAGCCGGGCGCTTGAGTCTTTCTCAGCTCGGCATGTCGGAACGTGATTTACGCACCATGCGTAATATCATCAGCCGACCTCACGGAATTATTCTGGTGACCGGCCCAACCGGTTCCGGTAAAACCACCACGCTGTATGGCGCCCTCAGTGACCTTAACGACACCAGTCGTAACATCCTGACCGTAGAAGATCCGATCGAATACAGCTTGCCCGGTATTGGTCAGACCCAGGTTAATGCCAAGGTTGAAATGACCTTTGCCAAAGGCTTGCGGGCCATTTTGCGTCAAGACCCCGACGTGGTCATGATTGGTGAGATCCGGGATCTCGAGACCGTTGAGATTGCCATTCAGGCTTCTCTGACCGGTCACTTGGTGTTGTCCACACTGCACACCAATACGGCTATTGGTGCGATTACCCGCTTGCAAGACATGGGGGTTGAGTCATTCCTGTTATCCTCCAGTCTGGTGGGCGTATTGGCCCAGCGACTGGTCCGGGTGCTTTGTGATGACTGCAAGGTACCGGCAATTGCCAATGCCAGTGAATGCGAGTTGCTCGGCGTCGATCCTGATCAGCCTCCGGAAATATTCCACGCCAAAGGCTGTGACAAATGCAACCAGCTGGGTTATCGCGGTCGTCAGGGGATTTACGAAATCATTGAAGTTGATGAAGGCCTGAAAACCCTGATCCATGACCGGGCAGGGGAGCAGGCCATGACCGCTCACGCCCGTCGTCTTGGTCCCAGCATCACCCAGGATGGCATTCGCAAGGTACTGGGCGGCAGCACAACCATTGAAGAGCTGCTGCGGGTTGCCAAGGGATAATTATGGCTGCATTTCTTTACCAGGCGCTTGATGCCAAGGGCAAGCAGCTGAAAGGTGTGCTGGAAGCTGACAGTGCCCGACAGGTGCGGCAGAAGCTGCGCGACAAAGGCTGGATGCCGTTATCGGTGGAATCCACCAGCGTCAAACAGAAGCACAGCTCCGGTGGTCGCGGCCCCGGCATGTCCGTACCAGACCTGGCACTGCTTACACGCCAACTGGCAACCCTGATTGGTGCCGGCCTGCCTATCGATGAAGCCTTGCGGGCGTTGTCTGAGCAAACCGGCAAAGCCAAGATCAAGGCCATGATCCTCGCCATCAGGGCCAAGGTTCTGGAAGGTTACACGCTGGCCAAGGCCTTGGCCGAATACCCGCGAGCCTTTCCGCACCTGTACCGCTCGACGGTCAGTGCCGGTGAACATGCCGGGCATCTGGACGGCGTGTTAAACCGGCTGGCAGATTACACGGAAGCGCGGCAGTCGGCAGATCAGAAGATCAAGCTGGCCGCCATGTATCCGATCATTCTCAGTATCGTGGCAATCGGGATTGTGGTTGGCCTGCTGACATACGTCGTACCTGATATTGTTGATGTATTTGTTAAAAACGGTCAGGAACTGCCTGGACTGACCCAGTTCATGCTCGATCTCAGTCATTTGATTACCGACTTCGGACTGTATATTTTACTGGCGGTAGTGGCGGTGGCGGTACTGTTTGGCCAGGCCATGAGAAGTCCGGCATTCCGTGAAAAATATCACCGTTTCATGCTTGCCGTACCGGGCATCGGTGGTTTTGCCAAGGACGCCAATACCGCCCGTTTTGGCAGCACGCTGGCGATTCTGACCAGCTCCGGGGTTCCCCTGGTTGACGCCATGCGTATTGCCAGTCAGGTCGTCGACAATATACCGATCAAAAAAGCATTGACCGAAGCCACGCTGGAAGTCAGCGAAGGCGGGAGCCTGCACAAGTCGCTGGATCACACCGGCTACTTTGCCCCCATCATGCTGCATATGATCGCCAGCGGTGAAAACAGTGGTGAACTCGATGCCATGCTGGCAAAAACAGCGCAGCAGCAGGAAACTACGCTGGAAAATACAGTCTCAGCGATGGTCAAAATCTTTGAGCCCATGATGCTGCTTACCATGGGGGCGATTGTTGCCCTGATTGTTGCCGCTATCATGATGCCCATTCTTGAATTGCAAAACATGGTTCGTTAGGAGAAACACATGCAAACCCGCAAGCGCGTACAAGGCTTTACCCTGTTGGAAGTGATGGTTGTACTGGCCATTATTGGTAGCATCATGGCGCTGGTCGCCACCAATATTATTGGTTCCGCTACCGATGCCCAGGTCAAGACCACCAAAAGCCAGATGAAGCTGATAGAAGGCGCGCTGGATATGTACAAACTCGATAATTTCACCTACCCAACCACCGAACAGGGCCTCGAGGCCCTGATCAGCAAGCCGTCATCGTCTCCAGTACCCAAAAACTACCGCAGCAGTGGTTACCTGAAAGGCAACAGCGTACCAACCGATGCCTGGGGTAATGAGTTTCTGTACTACCTGGAAAAAGGGCAGTACGAAATTGTTTCGCTGGGCGCTGATGGCCAGGAAGGCGGCGAAGCTGAATACGCCGACATTTCCTACCCCGAATAACAAGCTACTGACTGCCGGGGTGACCCGGCAGATGGACATCTGTGTTGACATCCTTTCGCCCCATGACATTACCAGCCCAGCGCCCGCTCCCGCAAAGAGGATTCACTCTGCTCGAATTGCTGGTTGTGCTGATGATTATTGGCGGCTTGTTGTCGCTGGTTAACCTGAATGCCAGCGACACCCAGATTCAGGATGAAACCGGGCGTTTTGCCACAACTCTGGTAATCGCCATGAATCTCTACCGTGAAGAAGCCGCCTATCGCAACCTGGACCTTGGCCTGGCCATGGACCGGGACGAGCTGATGCTGTTGTCGTGGCAAGATGTTCGTCAGCAGGCCGCCAAGGGCACGCTGTCAGTGGAAGAGCTCAGTGATATCGATAAAAACCCCTGGCAAGCGTATTCCAGTGCATCCCTGAATGCGCCAACCGTGCCGGAAGGTATGGTCATGGCGTTGGTGATAGATGATGACGATGTCGACTTTGAAGAGCTGCTGGACAACGACGAAGGCCCATTACCCGCATTGCAATTTCTGTCATCAGAAGAGTACACCGCCTTTGAACTCACCATTACCCATGACGCCGACAACAGCTTTGCCTTTGTGATTCATGGCGATGGCTTCAATCCGGTGTGGAAAGAGGTGGTTCGATATGAGCAATAATACCTTCAATGCCTGCCGGCGGGCCGATGGTTTTACGCTGCTCGAAGTGATGATCGCACTGACTATTTTTGCTTCCATTGCCATCGTTATCAGTGGCACCACCAGTCAGGCCGCCGACACCTTGCTGACGCTGGAAAACAAGACCATGGCATCCTGGGTGGCTGAAAATCGCCTCGCCGAAATTCGCCTCAGTCACGAAACCCCCAAGGTTGGTACCACTCGGGACACCGTTGATATGGCATCCCGCGAATGGCAAACCCTGACGACCGTGATATCAACCAGCTGGCCCGGAGTTGTACGGGTAACCGTTGATGTATCACTCGAAAGTGAACCCGACTATATCCTCGTCAGCCTGGCAACCATTATGGGTGAACACGGATGACGCGCTATCAGGGCTTCACCCTGCTGGAGGTTATTGTCGCCGTCGCCATTACGGCATCCATCAGTGTTGGCTCCGTGCAATTGCTGCACACCATTATTGTTGCCCGTGATTCAACCGAAGTCCGGTCGGACCAGATGATTGCACTGCAGCGGCTGAATGCCATTGTCAGTCGTGATATTGAGCAGTTTATCAATCGTCCCATTCTGGATGCCTATGGCGATGAACAGGATGCTCTCCTGCTGGATGACGGGGATTACCTGCTCGAATTAACCCGTACCGGCTGGCGTAATCGCCCCGGTGTTGAAGACCCGCGTTCAGAGCTGCAGCGTATCGCCTATCAACTGGAAAGCATCGACAGTGATGCCTGCGAAGCCGCCCGGCGGCGTCTGTCCGACTGGGGGATAGAAGAACCAGAAGGCGAGTGTCTGGTGCGCTATGTCTGGTCGGTACTGGATCGCAGTTATGACAGCGAGCCAAGAAGCATGGTGGTACTCGACCAGATTGAGGAGCTGGACATATCGCTACTGGCCGACACCGTCAACAGCGACGATGAAGTCACGGATTCAACCTGGTACGACAGCTGGCCCATTGTACAAGGTAGTGATGAATCGGTTATCCCCCAGGGGATGCGTTGGAAAATGACCTTGCCGATCATCGGTGAAGCAACCCGGCTCTGGACGTTGGCACATGATGGTGAGGAACTGTGATGCGCCGCCAGCAATCCGGACTTGCCCTGTTGATTGTCTTGCTGATTTTCGCTGTGGTCAGCGTTTTGGCCACCGTACTGATTGAGCGTCAGGCCAAGGATATCCAACGAACCACGGCCCAGTTGGCACGCCAGCAGGCACAAGCGTTTTTGCATGGCATCGATAGTGTGGTGCGCAGCGGCCTGTATATGGACTGGGACAACGACCCGGATATCGATCATGGCTTGGAAGAGTGGGCCATTGACCGCACGTTTCCGATGGACGAAGGCCAGGTATTTATTCGGATGGTGGATGCCCAGGGCAAATTCAATCTCAACTGGCTGGCTCCGGCTGCCAGTAATCAGAGCGTGTGGCAACAGCGGCTGTATAACTTGCTTAACGACCTGGGGCTGGATGTCACGATTGCAGAGCGACTGGCCGATTGGATGGACGCCGAAAGCCAGGTAGAAAATGACTATATGAGTCTGGAGCCGCCTTATCGTCCTGCTTATCAAATCTGTAAGCACACCTCTGATCTGATGCTGCTCGAAGGGGTCGATACCGACACTTATTACGCCCTGGAGCCTTATGTCACCTGCTTGCCGGTGACGACCCAGCTGAATATCAACACGGCCTCTGAACTGGTAATGTCAGCCCTCGATGCCAACTTTTCCATAACGGACGCACAAGCGGTTGTATCTGCCCGAGGTGATAGCGGGCTGGCCAGTGTCAGTGATTTTCTGGACCTGGATGAAGTGAAAGGTTTTGTGTCGGGCAGCAGTAACAGCAACGACAGCAAATGGACCGAAAGCGATTTCACCGTCAAATCGGAATATTTTGAAGTATTTGGGCGAGTGGATATCGGCACCAGTGGAGACTGGTTTGGTACCAATGAGTTTTTACTCAAGCGCGATGCCGATAGCGGTAATTTCCGTACCTTGTATCGGGACTATTCCCGCCGGGAAGCCAGGCGTTTGCCTGAGCTGCCCAATACCACCCCTTGATTTATTAAATTCAACCAGCGTAAGTGATATGCAGCGAGAAACAGCATGAACACAATCAAAGTGACCTGGCAGGGGCACGATGCCCAATGGCTGGTGAGCGATCCCAGCAATGATGCTGTCCCGCCCTGCAACCTGGAAGACTGGGCTGCTGACCAACCCGACCTGACTCCAGTACGGATGATTCTGTCAGCGGCCAATTACAGCTGCCACTGGATCGAATTGCCGGGCGTTTCAGGCCGTCATCTGGCCCAGGCATTGCCTTTTGCGCTGGAAGAGAACCTGATCAACGATATCAGTGAATACCTGATTGTACCGGCAGGCAAAGTGGGGGTCCGGGCTCGGGCTTACGTAACGGCCTGTGATCTGGTCGAGCGCCTGCTGGAACAGGCAGGGCATTTACATCTGACAGTGCGGGAACTGATTCCGGAAACCCAACTGCTACCGGAAGCAGCCATTGCCGTTTGGCAGGATCAAGGCTGGCTGGTCAAGCTGCCGGGAGTATTCGAAGGCTGGGTCAATGAGTTTGCCATAATGCCGGTGCTGGAATCCGTACTGGAAGACCAGCAAGGCCTGGGTGTATTAACCATTCATGCATCGGGGCTGGATCAAGCCAACCTGTTGCGCACTACGATTGAGACCGGATTTGCAGATGCCTTCGAGCGCATCGATATTTCTTCGGCGACCAGCGACTCACCAGCGTTACCCACCCATGCCCGCCCGGTCAATATGCTGATTGGCCAGTTTCAGGTACGTCATGGCCAGGCAGACAAGCCACGCTCCTGGTGGCGGCCTCTGGCATCACTGGCGACTGCTTGCCTGCTGATCATGGCGGTTACGCTGTATGTGCAAAACCGGCAGCTGGCCAATCAGAGCCAATATGTTTATCAGCAAAGTCTGGCGCTGTACAAACAGCTATTCCCCGGGGTGCGGATACGGGCACTGGAGCGGGAATTTCGCGGCCGACTGGCCGAAGGCAGTCATGGCAACAATCATGGTTTTGCGTATCTGATCAATACCACCGCCAGTGCGTTTCAATCCGTCAACCTCAAAACCATCAAGCTGGACTCAGCGCGTTATAACGAACGCCAGCAAGAGCTGATTATAGAGGTGCAAGCCAGCAACCTCAGTGAGTTACAGACTCTGCGCCAGGCCCTGTCGGAGCGCGGTCTCGATGCCGAAGTGGCCTCTGCCAGCAATGAGGATAAAAAGGTCAAGGGTCGTCTTAAAATAGGGGAGTCCGCATGAATACGGAGATACTGACCGAAATGCGCCAGCGCCTGACAGCCATCCCTCAGGTGCAAGCTGCCAGCAACTGGTACGGTGCCTTGCCTGCCAGAGACCGACTGGTCGTGCGAGGTCTGGCCTGGCTATTAGGGGCTGCGCTGGTGTACGTCCTGATATTTGCTCCGCTGTTACGGGAAAACCAGCGCGTACAGCGTGATCTGGACAAAAAACTGGACGTTTACAACCTGATTGCAGAGAACGCAGGTAAATTTGGTGGCGCCTCACTGGAAAAATCCTCCGGCCCCATTCTGACCCTGGTCACGCAAGCGGCACGGTCTGACCGCATCCAACTGGATCGCTATGAACAGGACGGGCAGGGGGTTCGAATCTGGCTTGATAATATTGAATTCGATATGTTCATCGCCTGGGTCGAATCCCTGCAAATCCGTCACGGCATTCGCGTGAGTCAGATTACCGTCGACAGTTCCGACTTGCCAGGCCGGGTTGATGTGCGGGCAACGCTGGAAAACGAGTAGTCGAGGGGCTGGCAGTGGCGGATGACTATTCTATTGCTGCTTTATAGCGTATCACTATGGCCGTTTCGCAATCCGGGCCAAACAGGCTAGCATATAGCCCAAATTTTATTGCGGAAGAGCCGCTCAGACGCTAATACTCAGAGCATCGACCGCAGTTATTCGACCAGCGCTGGAATAAGCGGGTCACTCACGGAGAAGCGTTATGTCATTTGATTTTGATTTGTTGGTTATTGGTGCCGGTTCTGGTGGCGTACGCGCCTCACGCATGGCGGCCGCCAAGGGGGCAAAAGTCGCCGTGGTAGAAAACCGTTACCTGGGTGGTACTTGTGTCAATGTCGGTTGTGTACCCAAAAAACTGTTTGTTTATGCCTCCGAATACGCTGATAAATTCGCTGAAGCCAAAGGCTTTGGTATCGAAGGAGAACTCAAGAGCTTCGACTGGCCAACACTGCGTGACAACAAAACCCGTGAAATTGAACGATTGAACGGTATCTACGGCAATATGCTCGGTAATGCTGGTGTTACAACAATCAACGGCACCGCCAGCATCAAGGATGCCAATACCGTCAGCGTCGATGGTCAGGACTACCGCGCAGAGCGCATCCTGATTGCCACCGGCGGCTGGCCGTTCAAACCCGAAGTCCCCGGTGCTGAACTGGCGATCACTTCAAACGAAGCCTTCTTTCTGGAAACATTTCCCAAGCGAGTGGTTGTCGTTGGCGGTGGTTATATCGCCGTGGAATTTGCCGGTATTTTTAACGGTCTGGGTGCCGAGACCGAACTGCTGTATCGCGGCGAGCAAATCCTGCGAGGCTTTGACTCCGGGGTGCAAGAGTTTGCCGCAGAGCAGATTGCCAGCAAGGGAGTTCATATTCGCACCCAGACCGATATTCAATCGATCAGCAAAAACGAGCAGGGCGAACTGGTCTGCACACTCAACAACGGTGACTCACTGATTACCGATTGCGTGATGTACGCCACCGGCCGCCGCCCGATGACCGACGGCTTGAACCTGGAAGCCCTCGGCGTGGAAACCCGCCGCAACGGTACCATTGTTGCCGATGACTTTTTCCGCACCACAGTGCCCAGCATTTACGCACTGGGCGACGTGATCGGCACACCGGCTCTGACGCCGGTAGCGCTGGCGCAAGGCATGAAGTTTGTTAACCAGCAGTTTGATGGCGACACCCAGCCACTGTCTTACGACAATATCGCCACCGCTGTTTTCTGCCAGCCCAATATCGCCACTGTTGGCATGACCGAAGACGACGCAGCAGAGCAATTTGCGGGTGATCTCAGCGTGTTTGAATCCAGCTTTCGACCGATGAAACACACCATCAGTGGCATGCCAGAGCGCTCATTCATGAAACTGCTGGTACAAACCAGTACCGACAAGGTATTGGGCGTACATATGGTAGGGCCGGATGCCGGTGAAATCATGCAAGGGTTGTCCGTCGCAATCAACGCAGGTGCCACCAAGTCTGTGTTTGACAGCACCATCGGGATTCACCCGACAGCGGCAGAAGAGTTTGTCACCATGCGTTCACGGGCACGTTAATCCGGCAGTCTGTACCCGCAGAATCGGCACCGCCTGAAGGCGGTGCAGACCGCAGGGGCCGGTGGCACTGTCCGTGCCCACCGGTTCCGACCATTTAGCCGCAGAACACCAATCGCACGCTGTCCATTTGTAGCTGGGCTGTTTCAATAGCGGCCAATACCGCTTGCCGTTCCTGCTGGACATCGCTGATCAGCTGTTCCGGGATGTTGGGGTTATGCTGCGCCAGTGCCTGCAATCGCTGCAGGCGATCATCAAAGGCTTCGTTGGCCTTGTTGGTGGCACGCTGGATCATTTTGTTCAGCTGACCGCCGCCGAGTTTCTCCAGCTTGTAGATCAGCGGTTTGACCTCGTTCATCTTTTGTTCCGCCAGACCTTTGGCGGTTCCGCGTTTTAGCGGCAAGACAAATCCGGCCAAATCCGGCTCATTCACTTTCAGTTCACCGGTGGGGGTAAAAGTCAGGTGCATGGCATCCGCAGGCAAATAACGTTCGATCTGTAAATGCTTGGGCGCCGGGCAGGAAGCCACAAACTGCAGCTGTATAAAACAGTCGCCGGTTTTATAGTCATGTTGCTCAACGTAGCCGACGGAGGCGTTGCCAATCGGGCCACTGGTAACCAGCTCCAGAGCCTGATCGATAAATGGATGTTCCCAGCTGAGGAACTGGACATCATCCCGAGTCAGTGCCACTTCGCGGCGAGTAGTGGCCATAAAGCCATCTTCTGGCAGGTACGGTAAATCTGGCACCAGCATATGGTCCCCAGGGGCAAGGGCAATGCAGTCGTTGTCCAGGTCGGCCACTTCCACACCAAACGCATCGGCAAACAGCTCAATAAAATCATTCAGCTCTGCTTCATCTTCGATATGGGTAATGGTCATATCCCGAGCCAGCGAACGTGAACGTTTGGGGTGGCAGGAATGTAATTCCAGCAAGCGGTCACGGCCTTGTTCAAGCTGTTGTTGCAGTTCCAGTCGTTCACTGCTGAGAGTGGCGACCAGCGCTTCCATGCCGTCACCGGTCAATACGGCGTTGTGCACGGCTTCGCGATGACGTTCCAGCAGTGTCTGGGCCGCCGGGTTGGGCTGGGTAAATACATCCAGCCCTTGATGCAACAGCTGTTGCCAACGACCAGTGGCATGTTGCTCAAAGGCCAGGCTGTGAATCTGGATTTCATTGGCCTGACCAATACGGTCAAGACGGCCAATGCGCTGTTCAATCAGGTCGCAGTTAAACGGCAAGTCAAACAACACCAACTGATGGGCAAACTGGAAGTTGCGGCCTTCGCTGCCGATTTCCGAGCATAACAGCAAGCGGGCGCCTTGTTCCGGATCGGCGAAGTAGGCAGCGGCACGGTCACGTTCAACCAGATCCATATGTTCATGGAATACCGCCACCTGCATGCCGTGCTTTTCCCACAGATAGGCTTCCAGGTCGAGCACTGTGCTGGCGTGATGGCAAATCAGTACCATTTTGGCCTTGCCCGTTTGTTTTAACAGCTCCAGCAGGTGACTGACCCGGGGGTCATCCAGCCACCAGAATGCCTGGCCCCGTTCGGGGAACAGTACGGCATTGATATCATCCGGCGCGGCTTCATAATCCGGTATCGCCAGCTGATTCAGGTGGGGGACGCGAGCCGGGAAGCCAGAGACACCATGACGGGTATTCCGGAACATGGCTCGGCCGGGGCCGCGACGATCAATCAGGGCATCCAGCAAACGGTTGTTGCCCTTGTCTTCTTCCAGTGCTGTTGCCAGGTCTGGCAAGAGTTGTTGCAACTGGCCTTGTTGCTCGGCACTCAGCGGCTCGTTTTCTGCCAGGGCACCGGCCAATTCAGCAATGGGCTGGTAGGCCTGTTGCTCGGCAAGGAACTGATCCAGGGAAGGGTAACGATCAGGGTCCAGCAGGCGCAAACGGGCAAAGTGCCCTTCAATACCAAGCTGTTCCGGTGTTGCTGTCAACAACAGGATGCCGGCACTGGCTTCGGCCAGATCTTCGACCAGCTGATACGCCGGGTCCTGATGTTCCGGTGTCCAGGTCAGGTGATGCGCTTCGTCAACAACAATCATGTCCCAATCGGTGTTCATCATGGCCACGGCGACATCTGGTTCATCGGCCATCGACATCGGACACAAATGCAGCTGGGAGTTACCAAACAAATCGGTATTGCCCGTTTCAATGGCTTCATCAATGTCGTCTTGCTGCAGGATGCTGAAGCGCAAGTTGAAGCGTCGAATCATTTCGACCAGCCACTGGTGCAGCAAGTGATCCGGCACCAGTATCAATACTCGCTGGATCCGTTGCTGCAGCAATAACCGGTGCAAGATCAAACCGGCTTCGATGGTTTTGCCCAGACCAACTTCATCGGCAAGCAATACCCGCGGAATGGAATCCTGGGTGACTTGTTGAGCGATATACAACTGATGTGGCAACAGGCTGGTACGAGCACCCAGCAAACCATAGAAAGGCCGCTGGCGTAATTTGGTGATTTGCTGGAAGCAAAGCTGACGCAATTCGTAGAGGCTATTGTTATCGATCTGGCCGGAAAACAGGCGATCGGCCGGCTGGTTTAGCTGAATGGCGCCACTGAGCTGGATTTCAGAAACCGAACGACCCTTGGTGAAATAGAAAGCGATATCGTCCATCACCTCCACATCATCCACTTCGATAACAGAGCCATCCTGAAGTGGAACGACATCACCGACCTTGAAGATTACCCGGGTAAGCGGCGCATTGTGGCTTGCGTAAGTGCGAACATCGTCAATGGAGGGGAAATAGAGAGTAACAGAACGAAAATCGACGCTTTGAACAAGACCCAAACCGAGATCGGTTTCAGCTTCGCTGATCCAACGCTGGCCAACTGCATACATAGTGATATTTATCCCGAGCTTTTAAACAAGACAGACGTCAGAGCGTGTGATATTCAGATGCTATCAAACACTCGCGAGCGGCGCGAAGTCTACCGCATGCTTGCTTGTGAGGCCATGAGGATGGCGCCTTTGATGTGGGTTTCTGTGGCCAAAATACATTTTGGAATGGCAGAGATGAAGCATCGTCACACAATGGCAATTATTGGTGATTCTGAATGGCCAGAGGGTTGTGGTTTTATGGTTGGATCTCTCTTATATTTCCGATAATTGATATTATCGGAAGTTTAGGAATAACCCGATCCGGTACCCGAAAACCCCGACATCCGGCTGCTTTCTCTGGTTACCTTGCTTGTATTCCGGCTAACTGGGCCTCCAGTTGGCGAATCTGACCAAGGCTGATCGCTTTGGCTTCTGCCAGTTGGCGGTTTTCCTCGGCCAGTCTGTCGCACTCCGTCCGGTTGTCAGTCGCTGCCTGTGTTGCATTGTCGAGTAACAGGCTCAAGCGTTGTTGTTCATGCTGGCTTGTGGTCAGCTGCTGATTATTGGCGGTGAGTGATGCTTGCAGCGTGTCGTTCTGTTGCTGCAAGTCCGCGATGGCTGTGCGGCTGTGCTCAAGGTGAATGTCAGCTTCCCGCTGCGCTCGGCTGGCTTCTGCCAGTGCTTGTTTTAATCGGCTCATTGCCAGGGATTGCTGCTCCAGCTGCTGAGCCTGGCTGATATTGAGCGTGTCCAGCTGGTTGTTTTTGGTGCTGGCAGCGTTCAGCTGTTGCTGCAAATCCTGCTGTCGGTCTTCCAGCTGCTGTAATGAAAACCGGAATTGCTCGCGCTCTTGCTGGCGATCGCTGGCCATTTGCTGCTGGTAGTGTTCAAAATGGTCGCGAATATCGCGATTTTCCTGGCGTAATTCGGCGATGGTTGCCCGGCATTCGACCAGCTGCTGGCGAGTTTCATCCAGTGTCGCATCGCTTTTCACCAGCTTCAGGGTTTGCTGCTCCAGGGTTTGCGAGAGCTGTTTGCGCTCAGCCTTGAGTCTTTCTATCTGTTCCTGCTGCTGGGTGTTTTCAAGGCTGGTCTGTTGTTGTAGCGCAACAGCCTGGGCCAGTTCTTCCTGCATGGTTTGCAGCTGCTGCTGGGTGTCGGCTTCAATCTGTTCAATCTTTTGCCCTGCCAGCGCCTGAGCCTGGGCATACACCAGCTTGAGTGCCTGGAGTAATTCGGCTGGCAATCCGTCGCTGTTGCTGTGTTCGTCACGCTGCTGACGCCAACGCTTGAGTAATGGCGCGATAGTGCTCTTGCTACCGGTGCCCAGATGCTCCCGCACCCGATCCACTGTCGGCTCGGTGCCTGCCTGGGTAATGGCGGCCGCGGCCTGGTCAACATCCTGATATGTCACCCCTGTTCTGCCCACTGTTTTTTATCCCCGATATGTTGGTGCGATTGATTTCGTTGGCTACCGCCTTTGCTGCTGGACGGCCTGCCGATCCTTTGCGTGGCTGGATCTCTGACTTTTTCGGCAGCTGGCTGAAGTACTTGCTTCAGGCGGCGTATTCCAGCTTCTGTCGTGTTATTTTAAAGTGTATTACGTAACACGTAATATTACATAATTTATCTGGAAATATAAAAATAAAAATTCAAAAATATAACCAGCGATAATAAATGTTATCGTTGGTTATAGTAGTATAGGTACCCTGTCAGCCCTGTACCGGCGGTACAACCCCCAACAGGCCAGTTACATCACGGGAGAAACCATATGAGCAAAACCCCCATCAGCCATCCTCTCCCCACAACCGGGGATGCCAACAAAACGCCGCCTCTGGTCCCAACACCTCCGCTTCCAGCGTCTCAAGCCGCGGCACAGCATTATTTGTCCCAGGCAACTTCCGACAACACCCGGCAAGCGTATCGATCGGCCATCCGGCAATTCGAAAAATGGGGCGGTCGGCTGCCTTGCGATCACGACACCCTGGTGCGCTACCTCCTGGCAAAAGCGGTGGTACTTAACCCCAGAACCCTGGATTTACACCTGACGGCTATCAGTCAGTGGCACCACTATCAGGGCATGACCGACCCGGTACGAGATCCACTGGTGCGGAAAATCATGGAGGGGATTCGCCGCACCCACGGTCGCCCCAAACAGAAGGCCAAGGCATTACGGCTGGAGCACCTTGCACAGATGGTGTCCTATTTGAGAGGCTTACCGGATAGTCCGAGGCAGCGGCGGGATATCGCCATTGTCCTGACCGGCTTCTTTGGTGCTTTCCGGCGCAGCGAACTGGTTGCCATCCAGGCTGAAGATCTGACCTGGGAGCCAGAGGGGTTACTGATTCACTTGCCGCGTTCAAAAACCGACCAGCAAGCAACCGGACTGGTACGGGCCTTGCCGTTTGGAGATGCCAGCTGCTGCCCGGCCAGCGCCATCAAAATATGGATGGACGTGGCCGGTATTACCAGCGGGCCGCTGTTTCGTCCAATCAACCGCTGGGATCAGATTCAACCCCGGCAGCTGAATCCGGGGGCAATCAATACGCTGTTGAAGTCACTGGCGCAGGCGTGCCAGTTTGATTTTGCTCCCGACCTCAGTAGTCATAGCTTTCGCCGTGGCCTGTCGACATCCGCGGCACGGGAACGGATAGACTTCGAACTGATCAAGAAACAGGGCGGCTGGCGGAACGATGCCACCGTGTGGGAGTACATAGAGGAAGGCCAGCAATTCAGTGATAATGCGTCACAGATTCTGATGGATAAAGTCACCAGCCTGATGAATCAAGCAGGCTCAAACCGTTCATAACACCAGACGGATATCAGCTCAGGGAAATATATGACCATAGAAGTGATTTACCAATACATATTCGGGGCAGCTGCCCTTGCCTTGCTGTGCGTTGTCGCCAGTGTGTTTACCCGACGTATTGGTGCTCCGGTGTTATTGGTGTTTCTTGGTCTGGGCATGCTGGCCGGCGAAGATGGCCCCGGAGGCATCAAGTTTGATGACTTCAGCCTGGCTTTTCTGTTTGGTAACGTCGCTCTGGCAATTATTATTTTTGATGGCGGCCTTGGCACCCGCAAGGACACCTTCCGTGTCAGCCTGAAACCCGCACTGTCACTCGCCACCATTGGCGTTATCGCGACCGCATCCATAACGGGCTTTGCCGCTCATATGATTCTTGGCCTGCCATGGCAAGAAGGTTTGCTGATTGGAGCCATTGTGGGCTCTACCGATGCTGCGGCCGTATTTGGCTTGCTGCGCGGTGCTGGTCTGGAGCTCAAGGAACGTACCGGCGCCACGCTTGAAATAGAGTCCGGGTCAAATGACCCGATGGCCATCTTCCTGACCATCACTCTGGTACACCTCATACAACTCAGCGGCAGTGGCAATCAGATCTGGACCATTCTCAGTGAGTTATTCCGCCAGATGGGGCTGGGGCTGGCCATCGGTTTTGCTGGCGGTTATTTACTGGTACAAATGCTGCGGCGCTTGCCGCTCTCTTCGTCCTTGTATCCCCTGCTGGCACTGGCGGGCGGCATTAGTCTGTTCGGCCTTACAACCCACTGGGGAGGCAGCGGTTTTCTGGCTATCTTTATCGCCGGAGCCATGATTGGCAATACCCCTCTTCCCTACAGCAATGACATTCATCGCTTTCACGATGGTATTGCCTGGCTCAGTCAGATCGGCATGTTTTTAATGCTCGGGTTGCTGATCACGCCCAGCAACCTGGTACCGATTATTTTCCCGGCCGTGGCCATTGCCTTTGTCCTGATCTTTATTGCAAGGCCGCTGGCCGTCGCGGCGTCATTACTGCCCTTTCATTTTCCATGGCGGGAACAGGTTTTTATTGGCTGGTGTGGCTTGCGCGGCGCGGTACCGATTATTCTGGCACTGTTCCCCTCGCTCGCAGGCCTGGAACACACCCAGACCTACTTTGAACTGGTCTTTTTTGTTGTGTTGATTTCTTTGGTTCTGCAAGGATGGACCATTGCGCCGATGGCCAGATGGCTACAGATAGAACTGCCTCCAACCGCAAAAGATCCGGAGCATTTACACCTGACCATCAAGCACGAACAGGACAAGGAATTGCTGATTTATCCGGTGTTGGCTGGCAGTCGTGCCGTCGGCCTGAACGTTCGGCGTTTGCCAGCAACAGAAGGCAGCCAGGTCGCAGGCGTGATTCGTCAGGGCATACTGATAAAGGATACCGACCAGCAAAAGCTGCTATGTGATGATCAGGTAATGATCCTGGCGACCAGCAGCGCCAAATCAGAACTAGGCCGTGTTTTTGCACCGGCCGCACAGTCTTCACTGCTTGAATCGGCTCGTTTCTTTGGTGAGTTTGTCTTGCATTCCGAGGCCCGGTTGTCCGATGTT
Organism: Oceanobacter sp. 4_MG-2023; assembly: GCF_030689165.1. Lineage (NCBI taxonomy): Bacteria > Pseudomonadati > Pseudomonadota > Gammaproteobacteria > Oceanospirillales > Oceanospirillaceae > Oceanobacter > Oceanobacter sp. 4_MG-2023. The sequence goes on from NZ_JAUYVV010000002.1 coordinate 234,928, forward strand.
GCCCTGGCTTACGGCTTTGAGGTTGATCCTCTTGATGCTGCCCTGACCGTCGAGCAATATATTGTCCATCAGTTTCATGGTAAACCCGTTGTTGGAGACCATGTGGTACTGGGACGCGTCAAACTGATCGTCAAGGAAATTGAGGGCGACCATATTGTATCGGTTGGTTTGAAGTTGGGAATACCGCAGAAGTAGCCGCCAGAAAAACATTCACACAGCGCCAAAGCAGGCGCAGACAACAAACAAGACACAGGAGTCAGAAATATGGATGTTTTTGCGATCATCGCTCGATCATCTTTTACAGAGATTGCAGCGCTGCTTGTACTGGCTGCGCTGATGGGGTTCGTTGGCCTGTTAATGAGGCAACCGCTGATTGTCAGTTTTATTGCCGTTGGCCTGGTGGCCGGGCCATCCGTACTGGATATTGTTCACTCCACCGCTCATATCACTCTGTTGTCCGAGCTTGGCATCGCGATCCTGTTGTTTCTCGTTGGCATCAAGCTGGATGTAAAACTGATCCGCTCCATTGGTGGTGTGTCGGTTATGACAGGGCTGGGCCAGGTCGCCTTTACCTCGATCATTGGGTATCTCATTGGTTTGGCCATCGGGCTGGATCAAATCACCAGCCTCTATGTCGCCGTTGCCCTGACCTTCTCGTCCACAATCATTATTGTGAAATTGCTGTCAGATAAACGGGAAATCGACTCGCTACACGGCAAAATTGCACTGGGCTTCCTGATTGTTCAGGATCTGGTCGTGGTCCTCGCCATGATTGTACTGGCGACCATTGGCATCGGCGCCAATCATGATGGTGCCAGCACAACGTCCATCTGGAATGTCGCTATTTCAGGCACCGGACTGGTGTTACTGGTGGTGATATTTGTTCGCTATATCGCTAACCCCTTGACTGAGAAACTGGCCCAGGCTCCCGAATTGCTGGTGATCTATGCCATTGCTCAAGCAGCGTTATTCGCAGCGATTGGCGATCTGATCGGGCTGGGCATGGAGGTGGGCGGCCTCTTGGCCGGGGTCGCTCTGGCCTCAACACCGTATCGGGAAAGCATTGCCGCGCGGCTTGCGCCATTACGTGATTTCTTACTGCTGTTTTTCTTTATTGCTCTGGGCTCCACTCTGGACCTGTCACTGCTCGGCTCTCATATTACCGGCGCCATTATATTCTCGCTGTTCGTCTTGATTGGTAATCCGCTGATTGTTCTGGTGATCATGGGAGCCATGGGCTATCGCAAAAGAACCGGGTTTCTGGCTGGCCTGACCGTTGCTCAGATCAGTGAGTTTTCTCTTATCTTTATTACCATGGGAATCAGCCTGGGACATGTGCAAGCGGATATCCTCGGGCTGGTCACACTTGTGGGGATCGTCACCATTGCAACCTCAACCTATATGATCACCTATTCTCACCAGCTTTACGCATTGTTCGAGCCAGTGATCGGGCTGTTTGAGCGCGCCGGTGCTCCCCGCGAGCAGCTGATAGAGCAACACACCAATGCCAAGCATGCGGTGATTATTTTTGGCCTGGGCCGGTTGGGAACAGCCATTGCGGTACGACTGCAGAATCAGGGAATCAAGGTGCTTGGGCTAGACTTCAACCCGACAGCCATCAAGCGCTGGAATCATTTAGGGCTGGATACCGAATACGGCGATGTGACCGATGCAGAATTTATAACCGAGCTGCCGCTCGGGCAAGCCCACTGGGTGGTGTCAACGATTCCGCATCACCATGTCGGGGTTTCCTCCGAAGATACCCGTAAAACCATTATTCAATTAACCCGCGCCGCAGGGTTTGCAGGCAAGCTGGCTACGGTATCGCAAAGCAAGGCAGAAACAGAAGAGCTGAATATGCTGGGTGTTGATCTTGTTCTGGAGCCTTTCCAGGATGCCGCCGACCGCGCCTCTGAATTGTTACTCGAAGGGCTTGACCAAGCACATCCCGGTTAATCCGGGCTTCAAACGGTTGGCATATACGGTGTTGCATATGCCAACCACTAACCGTCAGTAACGGTAATCTTCCCTGCCTGCCTTCCCCGCCTATCAGCAATCAGCAATCAGCAATCGCCCCGGCTCGACGACAATACGCTGATGCCGCTGCCGGGGTGATTCACAGCCGTCAGGACTCAGCGGCCGTTCTCATACGCCGAAGCGCAAGTCGAATCTGCTTTTCAACTTCAATAATAGTAAACAGCGCCACGCCGACTCCGAAGATCAGCACACATTCCAGTAGCGGAATCGCTTCGGTTTCAAAGATAGCTTGCAGTGGTGACCAGTACGTCATACTGAGTTGCGCCACCATAATAACCAGCACCACAGCCCAGACCACCCTGGTTCCTCGAACGGCCTTCCAGGTCAACGACGTGCTGTAGATGTTGCGAATAAAGAACAAATGGAAGATTTCCATCACCACCAGGGTATTCAGGGAAATGGTCCGGGCGAGTTCGACCGAATGACCCTGCCCGATGGCATAGTGATGGATACCAAAAACGCCGCATAGAAACAGAAAGGAAACCAGCAAGACATGCCAGACCAGCTCGCCACCCAGCAACGGCTCATTGCGAGCACGTGGCGGTCGACGCATGGTATTGTCTTCTGTTGGCTCAAAGGCCAAGGCAATACCAAGCGTAATCGCGGTAATCAAGTTAACCCATAATAATTGAATGGGGGTAACCGGCAGTGTCATTCCCCAGAGCAAGGCCACCACAATGGTCATCGCCTCCCCGGCGTTGGTGGGCAAGGTCCAGCTGATGACTTTTTTGAAGTTATCATAAACCGTACGCCCTTCGCGCACGGCCGAGACAATGGAGGCAAAGTTATCGTCCGCCAACACCAGCTCCGCAGCTTCCTTGGCCGCTTCGCTACCTTTTTGCCCCATCGCGATACCGGCGTCTGCACGTTTCAGTGCAGGCGCATCGTTTACTCCGTCACCCGTCATGGCCACGCGCATACCGATGGTTTGTAATGCCATTACCAAACGTAATTTATGTTCCGGGCTTGTTCGGGCAAAAATATCGCAGTCCAGCACCTCCTGACTCAGAGCGGCATCATTCAAATCATCCAGATCTGCCCCTGTCAGTACCTTGTCTGCATTGTGCAAACCGATCTGTTTGGCGATGGCGGCGGCGGTTTTGGTGTGATCCCCGGTAATCATTTTTACCCGAATCCCCGCGCTGTGGCATTCCGCAATGGCGGTTATTGCTTCCGCGCGAGGCGGATCCATCATCCCGACCATACCCAACAAGGTCAGGGAGTCCGCCACATCATCATATTCCAGCACGGTGTGCTCCGCGGTAACCGGCCTGACCGCCAAAGCCAGCACCCGCTGGCCAAGGGCCGCAATGGATTCGGCTTGTGCATTCCAGTAGCCCAGGTCCAGAGGTTCTGTTGCACCTTCGGTACAGCGTTGATTGGTGCACATCGACAAGATTTGTTCGGGCGCACCTTTAACAAAAATAAACGCCTGATGCTCATGATCGTGATTCAGCGTCGCCATAAAGCGGTGGCGGGCATCAAAAGGGATAGCATCGGTACGCGTCCAGAGTGCCTGCTCCTGGGGAGGGTTCAGCTGCATCTTGCCAGCAAACGCCAGCAAGGCCCCTTCCATCGGGTCGCCTTCCACAATCCAGGCGGCATCATGCTCACGCAGGGCAGCATCGTTACAAAGCACAGAGGCCCGGGCGAGCTCTTCAAGCATGGTGTGCCTGGCAGGATGCACCTCATCAGCCCCCGACTTGAGCACGCCGCTTGGCTCATAACCGTTGCCATCAAGAGAAAACAGGTGCTGATGCGTCAGTACCGAGGCCACCATCATCTCATTACGCGTCAGCGTGCCGGTCTTGTCGGTACAGATAACAGAAACAGATCCCAGTGTTTCGATGGCGGGCAAGCGCCGCACAATCGCATTACGCCGGGCCATGGCTTGAACCCCAATCGCCAGGGTAATGGTCAACACTGCGGGCAGCCCTGCCGGAATCGCCGCCACCGACAGCCCCACTACAGCCATAAACATATCGGTAAAATTGTAATGCGCTACAAAATGGCCAAATACAAGCAAGACAGTAGCCACCACCAGAATAAAAATAGTCAGCCATTTGGCAAAGACATCCATCTGGGCAACCAGTGGTGTGGTCAGAGTCTGAACCCCGGACAACAACCGACTGATGCGGCCTATTTCGGTGTCCGGGCCAGTGGCAACCACTACCCCTCTGCACTGGCCACTGGCGACCAGGGTGCCGGAAAACGCCATGCAAGCCCGGTCGCCCAATGATGCCTCTTCAGCCACCGCCTGGGTGTCTTTTTCCACCGGCACCGATTCACCGGTTAAAATGGCTTCCTGTATCGAGGCACCATGGGCGGTCAACAGGCGCAAATCCGCAGGTACTTTATCGCCGGCTTCCAGCAACACAATATCGCCCGGTACCAACTGCTCACCATCAACCGTGATACGCTCACCATTACGAATCACATTGGCACGAGGGGCCAGCATATGCCGAATGGCATCCATGGCCTGCTCGGCCTTGCCTTCCTGAATAAATTCAATAATGGCATTAACCACGACCACTGCCAGAATAACGCCAGTGTCGACCCAGTGGCCCAGCAGCGCAGTAATCACTGCAGAAGCAATCAGTACATAAATCAGAACATTGTGGAAATGCTGCAGAAAACGCAGCAACACATGACGCCGTGGTGCTTGCGGCAAGCGGTTAGGGCCATGAGCCGCCAAACGCGTAGTGGCATCTGTCGGGTTTAAACCGCTGGCAGAGGTTTCGAACGCCTCAAGCGCTGCCTCTGTTGTGGTGTTGTGCCATCGACTCGTAGGGGGGGTGTCTTCGGAATGCTGCATGCCTGCCTCCTTGCTACATAAAATTCGGTCTTACTCTATCCAACCACCCAATAGCGACACCAACCTATATCAATAAATAGTTGGAAAATCTGGGTTTTTGGTCATCGTATAATCAGTCCGTTTGTTGTAAAGGCTGCTGCCCGGTACAGCGGCATGCTGACTACCCTGCGCCTTCAAGGGCTGCTATAAATACTCCCTGTATTTCCGATAATCCCAAAGGTGTTCATTTTCCATGTCCACGGCCCCTCCCATTGCTTTTATCGACAATCTGAATTACCTCAGCAGCCCATTAACAGATGCCCGCCAAGTCCTGTTACGCCAGCCATCCCTGAGAGAGATCGAAGGCAGCTTTGACGATCTGGTGCATTCTTTTGAATTCCTGGTCAGCTTTAATGGTTCAACCGCTACCTTTAACAGCTACCGCCGTGAGATCGAACGTCTGTTGCAATGGACGTTTACTGTACGTCAATGCGCTCTTGGTGAGCTGCGGCGCGTCGACCTGGAAGACTACATCGGTTTTTGCCAGTCCCCGCCTGATTGCTGGATTGGCACCAGCCAGGTTGCACGTTTCAGCAAAACGCCTGAAGGGCGAATCCCCAACAGCAAATGGCGGCCGTTTGTGATTCAACCCGACAAGTCATCTTTGGCGGGAGCGCGCCCCGACGTCTTTGCACTATCGCAAAAAAGCCTGCAGTCGGTATTTGCGGTTTTATCCAGCTACTTTAATTATCTTATTCAGGAAGATTATCTCCAGACCAACCCCGTCGCTCTGATTCGGCAAAAAAGCAAATACCTGCAGCGTCACGCCTATGCCGAACCGATTCGCCGCATCTCCAACTTGCAGTGGGATTATATTCGGGAAACGGTCACCCAATTGGCAGACGACAACCCCCGGGAGCATGAACGCTCACTGTTTATCATGTTGTGCCTGTTTGGCATGTATCTGCGGATTTCCGAGCTGGTCGCCGATGAACGATCCACCCCGGTGATGGGTGATTTTCAATGTGATCAGGATGGTAACTGGTGGCTGCGGGTGGTCGGCAAAGGGAACAAGGCCCGTATGGTGACGGTATCCGATGATATGCTGGCGGCGCTGGTGCGTTATCGGGAATATCTCGGTTTGACGCGTTTGCCGCTACCTGGTGAGCAAACCGCCCTGATTCCCAAACTGAAAGGTCGGGGTCCGGTAACCAGCACTCGGCAAATTCGTTATCTGGTGCAATTCTGTTTTGATACGGCGCTGGAGCGAATGACTCAGGAAGGATTGGCTGATGAAGCCCAGGAGTTACGTGTTGCCACCGTACACTGGTTAAGGCATACCGGCATATCGGAAGATGTTCGCACTCGACCGAAAGAACACGTCAAGGAAGACGCAGGCCACGCCAGCATGGCAACTACCGACCGTTATATTAATACACAAATGCGCGAGCGCCATGCCAGCGCCCGCAACAAAAAACTGAAGCCCGGGTATTAACCCGGGCACTGCCCATCAGGACATATGCTGACCACCGTTGGCGGAGATATTACTGCCCGTTACAAACGCGGACGCATCTCCGGCAAGGAAGCTGATAACGTTGGCGATTTCTTCTGGCTGACCAAAACGACCAACCGGAATACCTTTCAGAATCTGGTTACGGATTTCTTCCGGTACATCCATGATCATGCTGGTGGCAATATAACCAGGAGATACCGTATTCACGGTAATACCCTTGGAAGCCACTTCCTGGGCAACGGCTTTGGTAAAACCATGCATACCGGCTTTTGCTGCTGAATAGTTGGCCTGCCCGAACTGGCCTTTCTCTGCATTAACAGAAGAAATATTAATAATCCGGCCCCATTTCTTTTCCAGCATCTCGTTGATCACCAGACGCGTCATATAAAAAACAGATGACAGGTTGGTGTTGATCACGTCATGCCACATTTCCGGGGTCATTTTTTTCAATGTGGCATCACGAGTAATTCCGCCGTTGTTGACCAGAACATCAACTGAGCCAAATTCTTCGCGAATCTTGTTGATACAGGCTTCGCAAGATTCCCAGCTGGTAATGTTGCCAAAACCAAGGGCAATATCATAACCCTCGCTTTTCAGCTTTTCTTGCCAGGCCTGGGCTTTCTCATGCGACCCTCCCGAATAGTATCCAGCGACCACCTGATAGCCATCATCATGCAGTCGCTTACAGATGGCAGTTCCTATTCCGCCAGTTCCACCGGTAACCAATGCAATACGTTTTGTCATCCTTCCACTCCTTTTGCGTTTCGGTTTACTGTTTTTCCAGCTGCTGTTGTCAGCGGCATTCCATCTTACAACTCGTCAGTGACCAGACTATTGCATCTCATCAATACTGTCTTCTAGCACCGATTCAAACGTTAACTCTGACACGTTTAGATACACCTTACATGCGTTCGGATGAATGAGACATTGAGCTGAGTTATACTTCCTGCCCTTTTTCTGCCAGTCATCGTCTTCCATGAAGTTTGTCGTCAAGTTCTTCCCTGAGATTACTATTAAATCCAAGTCAGTGCGCAAGCAAATGACAAAAATTTTGCGCGCCAACCTACGCACTCTGACGCGCAAACAAAACATTTCGGCCGATGTCCAGGACCGCTGGGATAGCCTGGTCATCGAGGTCAATCTGTCAGCCACAGAAGACATCGCCATGACGCACCGCCATATGGTGCAGATCCTGTCTCACACTCCCGGCATCGGTTATGCGCTGGAAATTGACGAACACCCGTTCGAATCACTGGACCAGGCCTATCAGCTGGTACGTGAAGCCAATCGTGATGTATTGGAAGGAAAAACCTTTTGCGTCCGCGTCAAACGGGCCGGTAATCACGACTTCACATCCCATGACGCTGAGATTTATATGGGCGGCGGTTTACTGAAGGAAACCGGTGCCATTGGTGTTTCGCTGAAAAACCCGGATGTTGTCGTACATGCCGAGCTGCGCAATGACAAGGTACAGGTCGTCAAGCGCCGTATCCCTGGCCTGGGGGGCTTTCCTCTCGGTAGCCAGGGGGATGTACTGTCATTGATCTCTGGTGGCTTTGACTCCACCGTCGCCAGCTATCTGCTCACCCGGCGCGGCCTGAAAACCCACTTCTGTTTTTTTAATCTTGGTGGCAGCGCCCACGAGATCGGCGTCAAGCAAGTGGCCCATTACCTCTGGTCTTGTTATGGCGAAAGCCACCGGGTGAAATTTGTCACTATTCCTTTTGAAGAGGTAGTCGCTGAAATTCTGACCAAGGTCGATAACGGTCATATGGGGGTAGTGCTCAAGCGTATGATGATGCGGGCCGCCTCACAGGTGGCAGACAATCTGAAACTGCACGCCCTGGCTACCGGAGAAGCCGTCGCCCAGGTATCCAGCCAGACCATCTCCAATCTGGCCATTATTGACCGTGCTGCCGAGCATATGGTTTTAAGGCCGCTGGCGGCGATGGACAAGCAGGATATTATTACCATTGCCCGTCGTATCGGAACGGAAACCTTTGCAGCCAATATGCCGGAATATTGTGGCGTCATCTCGGTCAATCCACTGACCCATGGCGAGCGCAGTAAAACGGAAGCGGCCGAACAGGCCTTTGACTTTACGGTACTGGAGCGTGCCTTGCAGCGTTCAAGCTATCAACGTATCGATCGGGTGTTAGAGGAAACGGGCAGTGGTCTGGAGGATGTTGCCTTGCTGACAACTCCCGCCCTGAGTGATGAAATTATTGATATTCGCCATCCTGACGAAGCGGCGGACGCGCCTCTGGAACTCGCCAACAACCCGGTCAGACATATTCCATTCTATGAACTGGAAAGCCGCTTGCGAGAGCTCGACACCAGTGGCCAGCAACGTTACCTGCTGTACTGCCACAAAGGCACCATGAGTAAAGTCCACGCTCACCACGTCAATCAGACACACCCGGGACTGTTCGGGGTGTTTATGGAAAAACGCTGAGTGCGCCGACCTGATGATCAGGCAGCAGAGACAAATACACCGCCAGGAGGCGGTGTATTTACAAGCAAGGCCATCTTGTATTTACAGGCGATTCAGGCCATTTAATGCCGCAACACGATAGGCTTCTGCCATGGTTGGGTAGTTAAAGGTGGTGTTGATAAAATAGTTCATGGTATTGCCTTCACCTTTCTGGTTCATGATGGCCTGACCGATATGAACAATTTCCGCTGCCTGGTCACCAAAACAGTGAATACCCAGGATTTCCAGCGTTTGGCGATGGAACAGCAATTTCAGCATACCCACCCCTTCGGCCGTAATCTGCGCCCGGGCGATGTTTTTGAAGAACGCCTGCCCCACTTCGTAAGGGATTTTTTCCTCGGTCAGCTGACGCTCGGTTTTACCGACCGAGCTGATCTCCGGAATGGTGTAGATACCGGTAGGCACAGAATCCACGTAGTGGAAGTCAGACGGGCAGGCAATAACCGATGCCGCTGCACGACCCTGGTCGTACGCTGCTGAGGCCAGCGCCGGCCAGCCAATCACATCACCAATGGCGTAGACGTTCTGTACCGCAGTGCGGTATTCCTTGTCGACTTCAATCTGCCCGCGGGAATTGGCTTCCAGTCCCAGATTCTCCAGCCCCAGGTTTTTGGTGTTGCCACTTCGACCAGCAGCCCACAAGAAAGCATCAGCTTTGACCTTTTTACCAGACGCCATGATCATGGTGACAAAACGATCATTACTCTCAACGGAGTCAAACTGCTCGTTGTGCCGGATCAATGCCCCCTTGTCACGCAAGTGATAGCTCAATGCGTCGGAGATTTCATCATCAAGGAAATTCAATAACCGGTCACCGGGGTGAATCAGATCCACCTTGACGCCAAGCCCGGAAAAGATCGAAGCATATTCACAACCAATCACACCGGCACCATAAATAATAATGGTCCGCGGCGTATGGCTCAGTGTCAGAATGGTGTCGGAGTCATAAATGCGCGGGTGATTAAAATCAATACTGCTTGGACGCCATGGGCTGGAACCGGTTGCTACCACAATCTGGTCGGCGTGCAGGCGTGTATTGCTGGTATCACCTTGATATACATCTACCGTATTGGCATCTGCAAAACGGGCTTTGCCTGTGTATACGTTAATACGGTTGCGACCGTAAAACTCGGTACGCAACTTGACCTGCTTGCCAATGACTTTTTCGGCACTTTTTAATACCTGTGGAAATGAGAACCAGCGTGGCTCACCAATCTCCCGGAACATGTTATTGGTATTAAACTGAATAATCTGTTTGACGGCGTGACGTAATGCCTTGGAGGGAATGGTCCCCCAATGAGTACAGTTACCGCCGACCATCTTCTTGTCTTCAATGACGGCCACTTTCTTGCCGTGTTTGGCAGCATTCATTGCTGCCCCTTCTCCCGCAGGGCCGGCGCCAATAATGACTACATCATAGCGGTAATCTGCCATCTAACAGTGCTCCCATATCCAGTGAGTATTCAATTCCGATCTTGGCCATATTCTAGAGCAAATGGCCAGGTAAGGTTGTTAGCGCTTGGTCGCGTCGTAAAACTCGGCGCCGACTGATTTGGCGGCTGCAATCTTGCTTTCTTTCTCGCATTTTTTCTTGTCACCGCCACACACATCGCAGGCAGATTCCATGCCGATCGCTGCCATACCACCACATGAACCGGAAATAGGTTTGCGTCCCATCAGCACACCAACAGCCATGGCAGCCACAATCAATAACATGACCGCAAAGGCCACAAGCATCATAGTCATAAGATTATCCTCGTTATTCGTTTCCCTGCATCAGACCAGGAAAACGACGTAAAAATTCATCAGAAGCCAACTCGGTAAAGCCGTCTCCAGTACGTACAATGGCATACATCGTCAACTGATAACGGTTGGCCAGTAAAACAGCCTGTTCAGGGCCAGCAACGGTCAAGGCCGTTGCCCAGGCATCTGCCAGGGCGCAGCTGGGATTCAGAATGGTCACTGACGCCAGCTGGTGAGTAATCGGATAGCCGGTGTGCGGGTCAATAGTATGAGAATAACGCACCCCCTGCTCTTCAAAATAATTGCGGTAGTCACCGGAGGTTGCCAACGCCGAGTCACCTGGCTCCAGAACCAGCTGTACCTGATGCGCCATACTATCCAGTGCAGGCCGTTCTATGGCAACCCGCCAACCACTGCCATCCGGCTTGCTACCACGCGCTCTCAGCTCACCGCCAATTTCCACCAGATAAGAGACCACCCCCTGCTGCTCCAACAAATAGCCAATCTGGTCAACTGCCCATCCCTTGGCAATGGCAGACAAATCGATATACAGCGGTTTGTCGGTTGACAGGGTCCGGTCATCAAGATGAATAGCGTCAGAACCGATACCGGCAAGCAGGCCGTTGACCTCTTCTTTCGACAACTTCTGGTCGCGGTGTTTGCCCGGCCCAAAACCCCAGGCATTAACCAAAGGGCCAACGGTAACGTCAAACCGGCCTTCACTCTGGTTATAAATCATCAGTGCTTGTGCCAATACATCGGCCAACTCTTCAGACAAGGTGACATTATCCAGCGCCAGGGTTTGCCGGTTTAATTGCGACAACTCCGAGTCAGGATCATAGGTAGACATAATGCGATTGATATCCGCCAGGCGCTGATCGATCAGATGCTGGATCAGTTCGGCGCTGTCGTTCTGGCCGATCCAGCTGACGTGATATTGCGTGCCCATGGTCGGCCCTGCGACCTTGACGACTGAATCCGGCTGGCTACACCCGGCGGCGGTGAAAATTACCAAGAGAACAACAAACAAATGTTTTAACATGACACCCCCTGAAATGGCGGCGTCAGTATACAGTGAGTTAGCCCTGGATGCCCACCGCTGGCCTGCATTCTGACACGGAGTCCGGATCGATGAAAAAAACAATCTATAGCCTGGCAGGATTTGCTGCCCTTCTGGCACTGGGATTTGCTGCCTGGGTGTACAGCAGCACCTATCATCCTGCCGCACAAGAAACCGCAGAACTGTCTTGCCCCACCACTACCCCTGAGTACGATGCCCGCCAGGGACCTTTATCGGTCATGAGCTACAACGTGCAGTTTTTTGCGGGCAAACAGTATGTTTTCTATTTCGATATGCCAGACAACCAGGGGCCAGATACCCGACCATCAAGCCAGGACATAGCTACCACCATCAGCGGCATTGCTGCCTTACTGAAAGAAACTGCACCGGATATTGTTTTTTTGCAGGAAGTTCACGATGGTGCAGCCGCCACCGACCATGGCGATCAACTGGCCGAGTTGCTGAAGCAGTTACCAGCAAACCGTTATCCCTGTATTGCCAGCACCTATTACTGGAAAGCGGATTACATTCCACACCCCCAGATCATGGGCAGTGTTGGCATGAAACTGGTGACATTGTCGCGCTATAAACTCAGTGATGCTCTGCGCCACCGTCTGCCACAACCTCCGATGGATATCGTCTCCGCACAGTTTTACCTCAAGCGGGCCATCCTGGAAGCTCGACTGCCCACCGTGGGCGGTCCGGATTGGCAACTGTTTAACACCCACTTTGACGCTTTTGCCCAAGGCAGCGATACCATGGAGCAGCAGGTGGATATCGCCGCCAGCCTGATGCAAAAGCAAGACCGCCAGGACCGGCCGTTTATTCTGGGTGGCGATCTTAACTTGCTGATGCCAGGACAACTGGCTCAGCTGCAACCCAGCCAGCGTTATCTGTACCAGGAAAATACCGAGTTACGCCGACTGCTCCAGTGGCCATCCGTTCCTTCCGTAGAGAACATCCAGAGCGAAGCCGCCACATGGTTTACCCACTACCCGAATGACCCGGATGTCTCCGGCCCGGACAGAACGCTGGATTATCTGTTCTACAGCCAACAGTTATCCGCACACAATCCAGAGGTCATTAACACCCGGACGACACAAAATCTGTCAGACCATCTGCCAGTTTGGGCTGGTTTTTCTTACCCTAATAACAAAAAAGAATAAGCTGAAATGAAAAAATTCCATCATTCATATCTTTATGCCTATATTTGAATGCTGGAACATGACGTACACTCTCCACCAAGAAGGAGAGAATCACTATGCAAGAAATTTTATCTGAAGAAATGCTGGAACTGATCGCACAGCGATTTCGTTTATTATCCGACCCCATGCGCCTGAGAATTCTGCATCAGCTGCAACCGGGAGAAAAATCCGTAGGTCAACTGGTGACCGCAACAGGAGCCTCCCAGCCCAATGTGTCGAAGCACTTGTCGACACTAAGAACCCATGGCTTGGTCCGCCGTCGCCAGGAAGGCAATATGGCGTATTTCAGTATCGGCGCACCTTTCATTTTTGATTTGTGCGGCACTGTTTGCGACAGCATGAAAGAAGAGTGGGAGCAGCGTCAGTCGTTGCTGGATAATTCGTCCAGCACTCGCAGCTAGCCAGGAATCAACAAGGGACAGGGATAAAGAACCAATGCGCCAGACTGTTCTGGCGTTCAGGGAGCGCCAACAGTACGTACCGGCGTTTCTTCGCTGGCCACCCAATAATAACGACCGGACTTTTCCGTGCGACTTGCCTGACCAAGCCGTTCCCAGGTTTCCATAATGGAGCGGAATTGGGACTTGCTTACCCGAATATCATCAACTGCATGGGCATTGGGTCGACGTCCCAACAACTGTTTTCGAACGGTCTCGGCAATAAATGCTTCCAGACAGGCACGCAGCCGATCTTCGCTGATATTACCGACAAAAGAACTGCGCAGTGCCCGGTACAGCTGATCCAGACGGGCAGGCAACACCATTTCTTCACGTGATAGATTACCCCCCTGATAGACCTTGGCCGACACCATCAGATTGATGGACTTGCGGCTCATTTCCAGCCGCTCCCGTACCGAGAGTGCCGTGCTGGCCAGATCGGAAATGGAGGCATTACTGGCCGTCGCCAGGTCGGAACTTACCGGATCGGATACCTGGTCACCCATTACATCAGCCCAGCGAACCCAACCGGAATCGGCATTCAGTTCAAGACTGCCAATGGCTGCCCGAACAAACGACAATAATTCATCCCGCAGATGCCACAATTTATAACTGACCTGCTGAGTCACCAACTGATAAAAACCCTTCAATCGCCCCTGCTCGACTGACAGTGAGCCGGCGACCGGAAGTTTTTTAAGGAATGCCAATACCGGTTTGCCTACCGTCCTGGCATGGACAAACTCTCTATGCAGATAACTGATACCGGTTGGTGCCATTGGGCCATAGTCATCCCCAACCAGAAGAATAAAAAAATCAGCCAGTTCAATCTGTCGACGCGCCAGATCCCAATCGTAACCCTCACCGTCTTCCCGACAGGAAAAACTGACATTGGTCATATCCATTCGGGCAAGCAAGCGCTCAATCTCGTAACGTTCCAGCTCAAGTCCCTGCTGATTAGATGCCAAGTAAACTAACTGGCGCTTCCCCTCTGGCATTTACACCACCGATCCCAAAATTGTCAAAAACAGCCTAAGAGCGTCACTATAGCAGCGACATTATCCGTAAAACATAGAAAATTCCGCCCATCGTCAACATAGAGCCCAAAGTGCTAACTGCAACCGCATTGGCGGTCAGCACATGATTTGCCCCCATTGCCTTGGCCATCACAAAAGCGGCTGCGGCTGTTGGGCACGCCATCATCAGGGCAACCACTCCAAGCTCGACACCACGAAAACCCATGGCAATCGCGGCGGACACAATCAAAATTGGCAAAATCACCAGCTTTAGCAAGGCCATTTGCAGCGTGGTAGAGTTGGCTTTTCTCAGCGCGCCGAAGTCCAGCGTACCACCAACGCTGATCAAGGCCAGCGGCAACGTCATCTGGCCGAGACTACTGGCCGCACTGTGCAGCGGTTTCGGCAGCTGCCAGCCAAACAGACTGAAAGGCAAAGCCAGTACAATGGCAATGATCAACGGATTTCTGGCGATCATCAACAACTGCCCAGACCAGTTAACACCTTGTCCCCGGGCCAACACCACAACGGACAACAGATTATACGCTGGCACACCGACCGCAAGCACCAGAGCGCCAATCTGCGTACCCTGGTCGCCAAAAGCATAAACCACCATCGAGATACCGATAATACCCAAGTTACCCCGAAATGCCCCTTGCACAAAGGCACTGACGTCATCTTCGTCGATACCCGCAAACCTGGCCCATACAAAACTGAACAGGCAGCTGCTCAAAATTGCCAGCGCCACAAACACTATCAGTTCAATATGAACACCGGAATCAAATCGTACTTTGGCAATGGCCAGAAACACCAATACCGGCAAGGTCAGGGTAAATACCAGCCGGGAGCTGACCGTCACAAAATGATCGTCGATCACCCGCCGCTGCCGCAGGAAAATACCGAGAACCACAAGAAGAAATACAGGAAGTATGATTTCTCCTGTAAAAACAAAGGATTGCCAATACATTTAAAAGGTAGTTCCCTATTTATGAACATGTGTTAAAGCCAACTGGCCGGACACAATAACGCGCCAGCACCAGATGTAAATACTGCGGCTCTTTGTTATTATTGGCTAATCGTTCACCACTCTTGTTGATGTAGCCAAACATGACCCGTCTGAAAAAAAACCGATCTCTCAAACGCATCCACAAGGTAAAAACCGGCAACACTGCCAAGCTCAAACGCGAAGCGGGTAATGACCGTCAAACCGGCAAACGAGTCAAAAACCGCGTTCCGTCGGTATTTGAAAAGTTTCTGGCCGACAACCCTGATGTCAAAGCGGCGCAGAACAAAGAACAACAAACAGACAAAGCAGCGGCCACCCCGAAAAAAACCGAGCGCAAGGTTGAAGCCAAAGAAGCACCACTCGCCGCCAGTCAACCCAAAACTGACGCCCCGGAACGCTCTTTGCTCGACCAACTGGAAGACAAAGATTTCAAAGATATTTATTGATGGCCTGGTGGCAAGCAACATCCTTGCAACTGGCGTGTTTTCCCGCCGTTCCGGAACAAATCGCCCGTCCTTGGGACAGCGCCGATGAATACCTGCTCGATCATCTGGATCGTGATGCTCCCACCCTGCTGTTTAATGATCGCTACGGTGCTTTGTCCTGCGCCCTGACTCAACCGGTCAGCTGGCTCGACAGCGCCTGCGCCCAACGAGCCAGCCGCGACAACCGCCAGCGTAACAGTCTTGAGCTGGCAGACGAGCACTGGATTCACGAGGCTTCACACCTGCAAAACAGCCAGGTACAACAAGTCGTTATCCGGCTACCCAAAAATTTTGAACAATTACGTTACTGGCTGCAGCTGTGTCATCAACACCTGGATCACAAAACACCCTTGTACCTGGCAGGCATGGCCAAACATATCCCGGTGCGCTGGTTAAACTGGCTGGAACAACACAGTGCCGAGTATCGGCAGATGCCGATCCAACGCAAAGCCCGGCTACTGCAAATCCGCCTCCCGGTCAGTGATCCCGGATTACGGACATGGCAAGGCTATACTGTCGGGCAGTTAAACATTCAAGCGTTGCCCGGCGTGTTTTCCCGCAGCAACCTGGATCCCGGCACCGCCTTTTTGTTACACACACTGGAAGATACAAGGCTTGCCCTGCCGACCTTTAGCGGCCGCCTTTGTGACCTCGGTTGTGGCAATGGAGTCCTGGGTTTGTGGCTCAAGCAGCGTCAGCCAGAACTGCAGCTGATCCAGACGGATGATTACCTGCCAGCCGTTATATCCTCTCAACATAACGCTGCCAACGCCGGGCTTGAGGTGTCGTGTTATCACGGCCATAGTCTCAATACCATTCGCGAGCCTCTGGACTGGGTCGTCTGTAATCCCCCTTTCCACGATGGCCACAAGCAGCTGAACAACATCGCCAACGACATGTTCCGTGATGCCGCCCGCCAATTACAGCCCGATGGCAATTTGCTGGTCGTTGCCAACCGGCATTTGAATTACCCGCCCTTGCTCAAACGCCTGTTTAGCCAGGTACAGCGCATCAGCGCGGATCAACGCTTTGTTATCTTCTGGTGCCAGACACCCAAATGCTGACACCCACTACAGGATCTCCTATGAAACCTGCACACGCCGCTGGCCGTAGCGCCTATTGCCTGATGCTGGCACGTATCAATTTGCCCCATTTGCAGATGTGGCAAGACGATCAACAACTGAATATAACTCCATTCACCAAGTTGCTCAGCAAACAAACCGCCTTCCTCAAGGGAGAACTGACTTCCCGAGCCAATCTGGAACGGTTTTTTGCCCAGTTCAGTGAATGGCGCTCCGGACTGACTGAATCCGACACCCTGGGATGGCAAATTGTCGACCTGTGCAATGCTGCCCTGTACGCCTCCAGCGAGTGCGTCTTTGACGACGCCTGCGACGACACCATATTGCTGAATCAATACGTTGCCGATATCTACCAGCAGATGACGGAACTGGGCGCTGAAACATCGGAACTGAAGCATTATTTTGCGTCGATCCAGCAGGAATTCCAGAGTCAATTCAATGAGGTGAAGCATATCCCTTTGCCAAAAGACTTTTTTGTCTGGCTATCCGATATGGATGTCAGTCTGTTCGGTGTGGCGGAATAACAGGAATACGGGCTGGATCAATGCGGCAATTTGAAACGGCGCTAGAATGACGCGTTTATTCCCATTATCCAACCCGGCACTCAGAACCAATATCATGATCATCCCCGAACTGCTTTCTCCCGCTGGCACACTCAAAAACATGGATTACGCCTTTGCCTATGGTGCCGATGCGGTTTACGCCGGCCAGCCTCGTTACAGTTTGCGTGTTCGTAATAACGATTTCACCCTGGATAACCTGAACCAAGGTATCAGCCGGGCGCACCAGCTGGGCAAGAAATTCTACGTCGCCAGCAATATTGCCCCTCACAACAGCAAGGTTGATAGCTACATGAGGGACATTGAGCCCGTCATCGCGATGCAACCCGATGCACTGATCATGTCCGATCCGGGCCTGATCATGCTGGTCAAGGATCGCTGGCCAGATACCGTCATCCACTTGTCGGTACAAGCCAACGTGGTGAACTACGCCGCGGTGGAGTTCTGGCGACGCCAAGGCGTCAGTCGCATTATCCTGTCCCGCGAGCTGTCATTAACCGAGATTGCCGAAATTCGCCAGCGCTGCCCGGAAATGGAAATTGAGGTGTTTGTCCATGGTGCGTTATGTATTGCCTACTCTGGCCGCTGCCTGCTATCCGGTTACATGAACCATCGCGACCCGAATCAGGGTACCTGTACCAACGCCTGCCGCTGGAAATATGACGCCCACGAAGCCAGGGAAACCGACTCCGGTGACGTTATTCCCGCAGGTGTGGAAGAATTTGATCCCGCCGGGCCAGTTTTTAACCCCGGGCAGCAACCCGAACCACCAACACTCGGTAGTGGCAGCACCACCGATCAGATTTTCCTGCTACAGGAAGCCGGCCGCAGCAACGAATACATGCCTGCCTTCGAAGATGAGCACGGCACCTACATCATGAACTCACGGGATTTGCGCGCCATCCAGCACATCGAAAAGCTGGTTGAGCTGGGAGTGCACTCGCTCAAGATCGAGGGCCGAACCAAATCCCACTATTACGTTGCCCGTACGGCCCAGACCTACCGTCAGGCCATTGATGACGCCGTGAGCGGCAAAACATTCAACCCAGCCCTGATGGATACCCTCGAAAACATGTCCAACCGCGGATATACCGAAGGGTTCTTCCGCCGCCATGTACATGATGAATACCAGAACTATGAACGCGGCACCTCGACCAGTACCCGCCAGCAGTTTGTCGGGGAAAGCATGGGGACAACCGCCGACGGCCTGCTGCGTATAGACGTGCGTAATCGCTTCGAGGTCGGTGACCAGCTGGAATTGATGACCCCGCAAGGAAATATTTCGTTTATGCTCGAACATATCCAGGATCGCAAGGGCATCATCCGCAACGATGCACCAGGCTCCGGCTTTGTTGTTGACATTCGTATTCCGGCTAACGTCGTCACACCCGCTGCAAAAAACGTTATGCTGGTGCGGAACTTGCCAGATATTTGCTGATAAACCAGACTGAACCTTCCAACCTACAGGATTTTCCATGTTGATTCGTTGCTATCTGACTCCGCTTATCTTGCTGATATCCCTTTCTTTTTTCACCACCAGGGCAACTGCTGATACGGACAACACCCCGGAGAGCATGGTCAAATCTGCCGTTGGCCTTGTCACCGAACATCTGATGGCCGACAAAACCTGGATAAACAACCACCCCGGCTATCTGAACCGGTTGTTATCGACCAATATCATGCCTTTGATCGATACCCGGCAAATGGGCAAAAAGGTTCTTGGCAAATACTGGCGACGAGCTTCGAGCGATCAACAGATCCTGTTTCTGGAAGCCTTCCAGCGTAAATTACTGACCACCTACGCCGGCGCCTTCCGGGCATATGACGGCCAGCCTGTCCATTTTCTCGACACGCGTTACCGAGGCAACAATCAGGCGCTGGTTGCCAGCCAGATCGAACTGGCCGGACAACCGCCACTGGCGGTCGACTACCGTCTTTATCACAGCGGCCAATGGCGAGTTGATGATGTCATTATTGCCGGCATGAGCCTGGTCAAAAGCTTCCGCGACCAGGTCCAGGCGATGATTCAGAAGCATGGATTCAGTCAGGCCATGGTTAAACTGAGCAGAGAGTACCCAGACAATCGTCCGGTCATCAAACTGGGCTCCGACAGCTGGGCACCCTACGCCGGCAAACAACTGCCAGCGGATGGAATCGCGACGGATCTGGTCACTACCGCCCTGAGTAACCTCGGGTATCTTGTCAATGTTGAATTCATGCCCTGGATGCGTGTTATGGAATCCATCAAAAGCGGTGAGATCCAAGGCGTCTTATCCACCTGGGAAGGCCAGCACGACGACCAGTGGTTATTGTCAGAGGCTTATCTGCACGGCCGGTTACGCTTCGTCAAACCCAAAGACAGTGATTTTCAGTATGTCGACCAAGCCCAGCTCAAGGCCACAGATCTCAAGCTGGGGGTCTATTCAGAAATCAACTACGGCCCATGGCTGAACAATCTCGATAGTTATTTCCAGGTCGAGGGCCGGGATTACTGCTCGCAATTATTTCGTGATGTGGCCAATAACAACCTCGACCTGGCGCTGGTGGATGAATGGGTTGCCACCTCCGAACTGAGCAATAGCCCCACCATTGCCGAACACCTGGTACTGGCTCCTGGTGATGTCGCCAAAACCAGCATTCATCTGGCCATTAACCGTCAACTCAGCAACGCTCCCGTTCTTGTGCAAGGCTTCAATCAGATGCTGCAACAGATGAAACAAGACGGCAGTTATCAGCAGATACTGGAAAATCACCAATACCCCTATCATGATTAAACAACGAATCCTTTACCAAGACAGCGAAATTGTCATTCTCAACAAACCCGGTGGATTGCTCAGTGTTCCCGGGCTATACGACAAAGACTCTGCCTTTGGTCGACTGCAAGACCTGCTGGGTGAATTACACATTGTGCATCGACTGGATCGCGACACCTCCGGCATTATTGTTTACGCCCGTAACAAACCGGCACTGACCTGCATTCAGCAACAGTTTGAAAAGCAGACAACCCGCAAGGTATACGAAGCCCTGGTAACAGGAGAGCCCAAAGGTAATGGCGGCTGTATTAATCTGCCGATCATTGTTGACTGGCCCAACCGCCCACTGCAGAAAATCAGCCATACCGACGGTCGTTATGCCCTGACCCGCTGGCGCAAGCTGGAGGTCGACACCGATGCCACAGGCCAGCGGATGACTCGGGTGGAAATGTACCCCAAAACAGGGCGATCACATCAGTTACGCCTGCATATGCAGCAGATTGGCCACCCTATCATTGGTGACCCGTTCTACAGCGCAGACTATTCAGAACAAAAAACACCTACCATGCATCTGCATGCCAGAGAATTATCCTTCCGCCATCCGACTACGGATGAGCGTATGGATATTCTCTCGCCAGCACCGTTCTGATCAGCCCTTGTCCCCTGTCTGGTGTTGCTGCCAACGAATCAGCAGCACCAGATAAAAACCGAACAGCAGCAAGCCCCCGGCGGTAATTGTGACGGCAATACCGCCAAACAAATCGGGCGCCTTCATTAACGTCGCCATCAGTGAATCCTGATAATAGAAAAACCAGGCATGATCCGGTGGGAAAATCATTTTGTGCAAATGGTAAAACACCTGTTTGGGACCAATCAGGAGCACCGACACCAGCGTCAACCCCAATAACCCACCCAGTAAAGCACCTTGTACTCCCCAGCGTGGGCGCTGCCGCCGCAACCACCAGGTGCCACCAATTGCCACCAGAGCAAACACCCCGCTAGCCAGGCGCAAGACATCAATCAGATTGGCAACATCCTGCAGGTGAACCACCTCAGGCTTTCTCAATAACACCCGGGTCTTGCCACGATAAGCAAAGGTGATGGCTTGCAGCCCCTCGCCATGGTCATGTACCGCCTCACTGATGGCATTAAACAGGCGTACATGTTCTGCTTTATCCAGACTGTCCAGACCACGGATATAGCGGTTTTGCGGGCCATATCGTTCAATATGGTTATCAATATCATAAAACTCATACCAATAATCAAAACCATAATAGGCCGCCGCCTGTCCGAACCACGACAACGACAATGCCAATAACAACGCCGACACAAGCACAAAAAACCAGCCGACCTGTTGAATATATTTCACTTGGTACGCTCCCAGAAAGCATTTAGATATCGGGCCAGAATTACCGCCCCGGCGGATTCCAGATGTAAATGATGATGGCCATCCAGATCCAGGCGCTCAGCCATTGGCAAACACTCGAACCGCGCACAGAACATGGCCTCCGGGATCATGCCGTTACTAGCCCGAACTGCCAGTGCTGGCACAGACATGGCCCGCAAGAAATCCTCGACCATGGGTTCCGTCAAACGAAAAGCAGAAGGACGCCGTAAAGCCGGGTCAGTACGCCACCACCAACGTTGATCACGCTGCTCAAGATTACGCAAAATAACAGGGGCTATCGCTGTGGGAGTGACCGCTGGCGTCGCTTTTAACCGGGCAGCAATCGCTTGTTCCGGAGTTGAATAACCTGAAAAGAGAGAACGTACAGAGGTACTGGCATAACGGCGAAAGGTACTGACTGCCTGATCAGGAGACTGGACCAACGGACCAATAGCATCCAGCAAAACGATACTGGCGAAACGCTCCGGAAACGCGCCCGCAGCCAGCGTCAGCGCAGCCGCCCCCATGGAATGACCGAGCCAATGAACGGATTGGGGGAGTTGATCAGCAACCCAGAGAATTGCTTCTGCTGGTGTCCAGATTGGATAGCCGGACGGCGACCAGGAAGACAGGCCATGGCCAGGCAAATCCAGAGCAATCAGATGGATCTCCGGCAGCTGATTCGCCAAAGCAGCAAAACTGAGCGCATTGTCCAGCCAGCCATGTACAGCGATAACCGTTAACTCACCCGGCTCACCCCATTCCAGGCCATCAATATGACCACCAGGATAATCAAACTGTATCGGTTTCAAACTTGAGCACCACTCACCTGTTGCGAGTGGGCATTATGACAACAGACTCAGACGAGTACAGCCCGTGCCACGACTCAGAGGCCGGAAAGTACCGGATACCAGACTGATTCAACGGACAAACAGCCGGGGCCAGCCACGTCACCAGACAGTAACCAGCACTCTGCCGGAGACCAGGGCTGATCAAAGACCTGCCCTTCCACCAGATAAGCCGCAAGGCGTCCAACCAGTGGCAAATGAGATACCAGAATGATATCCCGTTCTTGTGATAGCAACTCATCAACAACCGTATTGACGTCGGAGGAAGGCACCAAAAAAGCGTGCTCTTCCATATCCAGCGGCAGGGATTCAGCAATCAGTGAGGCGGTTTGTTGTGTTCGATAATAGGGGCTGACCCATAATACCGGGTCATTCCATTCCTGTTCTGCCATCCACTCTCCGGCAGCCTGAGCCTGGAACCGACCTTTTTCAGTCAATTCCCTGTGCTGGTCATCCATACTGCCGATCACTGCAGAACCATGGCGAACTATACAGATTTTCACAAAACATCAGCCTTTCTGGTCAAGGCGTCTCTTTATTGCTGGCATCAGAACTGGCCGGTTCGACGACGGCATCTGGCTCGTCTTCGGGTACAACAACGACAGGCCACTCCCGGAAAGGAAAAGGTTTGTCGTCATTGCAGCCGGTCAGGTAATACACAACCTGCTGGTAGTAAATTCCCAGCGACTGGCAGAATTTGCCCAATTCTTTTTGAGGGCGGCCTGTCAGCAGGCGTGACACCCATTGCACCAATGTTGACAACAGCAACACCAGATCAAGCATTCTGATTACAAAAATAAAGATAACGGTATAAATTGTTCGAAGCCAAAAAGCATCTGAGGTGACATTGGTTTTAAAGTTGACGTCTGACATGTAGCTAACTCCTGTTATATTTCGTGCCTGGGTAAGGCAAATTCTACATCGGACGCATGCTCACCGGTCATCAACTCTCGAGCGACCATTCCGGGATCGGCGCCATTAAACAAACATTCATAAGCACCCATCACCAGTGGCATATAGATACCTGAATCCTCCGCTTTAGCCCTGACATAGCGCAAGGTATTAACACCTTCGGCTACTTCCCCCAGCTCTTCTGTCGCCTGATCGAGGGTTTTCCCCTGCCCAATGGCATAACCAACCCGAAAGTTGCGACTGAGTGGCGACATGCAAGTAACAACCAGATCACCCACACCGGCCAGGCCGAGAAAAGTCAGTGGATTGGCCCCCATGGCGTCGGCAAAACGGCTCATTTCCGCCAGGGAGCGGGTAATGATCATGCTTTTGGTATTTTCCCCCATCCCCAAGGCTGCGACAAAACCCGACACGATAGCGTAAATATTTTTTAACGCCCCGCCCAGCTCGACGCCATACACATCATTGGATGCATAAACGCGAAAATAATTGCAGCTTAATGCCTCTTGGATATCACGACGAAGATCACTGTTTTCACTGGCAATCACGGTACCGGCCAGCTCTTTGCGGGCAATTTCCTTGGCGAGATTGGGGCCACTCAGCACCCCGACCGGGTTATCAGGAAAGACATCACGAATCACCTGGCTCATTAACAAAAAGCCATCGGGTTCAATCCCCTTGGTGGTGCTGACCAATCCCTGCTCAGGTTTGATCAGGTGCGCAAAGCCGGAAATAACCTCTCGAACCGACTTGCTGGGGACAGAGACAAAAATAACATCAGCCCCTACTACCGCTTCCTCGATGGTGGTGGTTGCCCGTAGTGATGAATTCAAGGCAATGCCGGGCAAATACTGCTCATTGACGTGTAACTGATTGATGCTTTCGGCTATTTCCGGGTTACGGAGCCACTGAATAGCCTGAATATTATTATCTGCAAGAATATTGGCTGTGACGGTGCCAAAACTGCCGCCACCAATGATGGCTGCTGTGCGGATGCCCACAAAAAATCTCCTGACGGGTGTTTATTGGGTTTGATGACATTCCAGGGTTTCAACCAACTGGCTAAAGGTATCGCGATTACTGTCGTTCAGGTCCATCAACGCCTTGTGCGCAGAAATAATCTGTACCCGAGCCGCTTCTTCATCAACAGTATCATCGACCCAGTCGCGAAACTCTGCCTCATTGGCAAACGGCTCTTCCAGAATATGGAACACATGGTCAAAACCCATGCTCATCAATATGCGTGTAATGCTGGGGTCAGGAGAAAATACTGTCGGGGTGATTTTGAACCGGTCCCGACTCACAATCGCTATTTTCGCCAGCTGACCCAGTGTTGTACTGTCGACCCCCTCTGCCGAGGATAAATCCACCAGCACGTTGGCAAACATACCATCGGAGAGCACCTGACGGATATATCGGTCAAATGCAGTACAAAGATTAAGTCGAACATCCCCGATCAAACGTACAATCTGAACCCCATGGTGCTGGGCAACCTGAATTTGACCCGATGTCATAGCTTACCTCGACCAATAGAGACCATTGCAATATCATCCGGAACTTCCAGTTCTTTCCCCAGACCCAGTACGGATGTCAGCCCGTCCAGGTCACCGTTCTGATCCTCAACCATACCGAGCAGAGCCTTTTCTTTCGCTGCCAGATTGGCTTCCGTAATAATTTCCAGCACGCCATCAGAAAACAGTAACAACCGGAAAGCAGACGGCAGCTCCAGGTGGCGAGTGGTGTACTCCGCCTCACGAAACAGGCCAACCGGCATCCCCTGGCCTTCAAGATAACGACACCCGGAAGCATCCAGCAATGCGGGCATGGGCAAATGGCCACCGACGCTGTATTCCAGCACCGACTCCCGAGTATCCAGGATGCCGTAAAAAATGGTCAGATGCTTGTCCAGCCCGGTAGCCAGCATTTCGTCATTCATGCGACTGAGCACCTGCGATGGATGCAATAAATCATCACTGGAGCCCCGGCGATAATTGCGCCGCAAACGATAGGTAAGGTTTTTCAGCAACACGGTGACAAATGCCGACGAAGAACCATGGCCGGAAACATCAGCGATATAGAACACCAGCCGATGCTCGCCCAGCTCAAAATAGTCGAGAAAATCACCACTTAACATCAGCGACGGGAAAATCCGGTGATCGCAGCACAAGCCGTTATAGTTCAGCGAATCGGGCAGCATGCGCATCTGGATTTGCCGCCCTGCCATCTGGTCGGTACGCAACTCTTCCAGACCGTGCCTTAACTCGGCATTGGTCTTTTCCAGATATTCCCGATAAGCGGTATTTTCTGTTTCCAGTTCAACCCGCTCCAGCGCCCGCTTGATGGCGTGGTGCAGCATTTCCAGATCAAGAATCGGCTTGACCAGAAAATCATCCGCCCCCATACGCAAGGCCTGGACAACATCGTCCATAACCCCGCCTCCGGACACAACAATCACAGGTAATGACGGCCAGTGCTGTTTCAGCTGCTCCAGCCATTCAATACCGCTAGTGTCGGGCATTCGCAAGTCACAGACCACAATATCTATATGATGACGATCGAGTTCTTTCCAGGCAGCCACTGCGGACGGTGCCGCTACCACCTGATAGTCGTATTCCACCAAAAATGTGGCAATACTCTCGAGCACCGAGGGGTCGTCATCAATGACCAGCACATTCGCGGCCATTCGCATCTCCTAACACCAGAAAGCATTTCGAACAAGAGGTCACGCCTCGACAGCCAGTCCAGCGACCGGGCTTAATACCAGTATAGCGGACCAGCCTGTCTTTCCTCTGACATCAGGGGCAGGCAATATGGATGCGAACACTAACGCCAAGCGAATCGCCATGCAATCCCTCTCAGCTGCTATGACCGGTGAATATCGAACTATACGGATTGGCACAGAAGAAACTGTCGACATATCACCAGCTAATGAGTGGTATAAGCGCTATTAGAGGCGTTTTTCAGTCCTATTGCCTATTATTTGGTTATATAAAAGACATTTAACCGTATTATTTGACACAACCAATAAATATCCACCCAAAAGTGACAGCAAACCGCTGATTTTTTCACCAGGATTTTTGACAATACCGACAAGATGCCTTGCGCCATACCCTGGTATTCATCGGGGCATCCGCAAAGGTTAAAGAAAAAAGAGGAATCAACCCGGTAGCGCAGCAGCACAATTCTGCCCGCCAACGGGTCAATCTTATCGAGAACAGCAGAACAGAATGCCTGCTGCGATACCACGTAGTACTGCTATTTGCTATTTAAAGTACGCCTTATCCGTCACGCTGTGATCCGTTACATCGCGCACACCCTGAACCTCAGGAATCTTGGCGATCAGACTGGCTTCAACACCGTCTTTTAATGTCATATCCACGGCGCTGCAACCCTGGCAACCACCACCAAACTTGAGAATCGCCAGCCCGTCATCAGTGAGTTCCACCAGACTGACCTCACCACCATGGGATGCCAGGCCCGGATTGATCTCGGTATAGAGCAAATAATTGATACGCTCTTCCACCGGGCTATCCTCAGTGACTTTGGGCATTTTGGCATTGGGAGCCTTGATCGTCAGCTGTCCCCCCATACGATCCTTGGCAAAGTCGATAATGGACTCTTCCAGATACGGCACACTCATCGCCTCAACGTAAACCCGGAGCAGCTCCATCTGTTGCAGCTTATCGTTTTCATTCACCTCTTCCGGGCGACAGTAAGCCAGACAGGTTTCAGCGTAACGGGTGCCCGGCTGGGTGATAAATACCCGCACAGACATATCTGGTGTTGGTTGTTTACTCAACAACTCAGCCAGGTAAGCTTCGGCATCCGGTGTAATCTTTACGTATTCGGTCATAAACACATCCTCAAAACTGATCGCCATTGTAGCGAAACCCGCCAGCCAGCGAAATACCCCACTAATATAGTTGGATAAGACAAGCTGGTGCACCTCTGATATAATCCCGGCCCTTTTTTTGTCGATCCGCAGTTCATTCGAGTGAGTCCAAGCACCATGCCCAACGCCAGCCGCCAACGTCGTATTCAGCAGTTGAAAGAGAATCTCACCCAACGCATCCATATTCTGGATGGTGGCATGGGGACCCTGATTCAGTCGCATCAACTGGAAGAAAAGGATTATCGCGGTGAGCGTTTTGCTGACCTGAACCAGGAAATCAAGGGCAACAACGACCTGCTGGTGCTGACCCAACCCGAGATTATTGCTGGCATTCATCGCCAGTACCTGGAAGCCGGGGCCGACATACTCGAAACCAACACCTTCAACAGTACCCGGGTCTCCCAGGCTGACTACCAGCTCGAAGACCTGGTGCCGGAGTTAAACCGCGAAGCAGCGGCCATTGCCCGCCGTGTCTGCGACGAAGTCGAGGCAGAGACAGGGATTCCCCGTTATGTCGCGGGCGTACTTGGCCCCACCAGCAAGACCTGCTCCATCTCTCCGGATGTCAACGACCCCGGCTACCGGGCTATCACCTTCGACCAGCTGGTCGAAGAGTACACCGAAGCCACTGCAGCCCTGATGGATGGCGGCGCCGACCTGATTCTGATTGAAACCATTTTTGACACCCTCAACGCCAAGGCCGCTGTTTTTGCCGTACAAGGCGTTTTTGAAGCCCGCGACGAAGCACTGCCCATCATGATTTCCGGCACCATCACTGATGCCTCGGGCCGTACCCTGTCCGGACAAACGGCAGAAGCCTTTTACAACTCGCTTACCCATGCCCGGCCATTAACCATCGGTCTGAACTGTGCCCTCGGTGCCGAAGAGCTGCGTCCCCATATCGAGGAATTAAGCAACAAGGCCAACTGCTTTGTTTCAGCCCACCCCAATGCTGGCCTGCCCAACGAATTTGGCGAATACGACCAGACTCCCGCAGAAATGGCCGCCATCGTTGAAGAATTTGCCGCCAGCGGTTTTCTGAATATTCTCGGTGGTTGCTGTGGTTCTACCCCGGAGCACATCCGTGCCATCGCCGACGCGGTGGCCAAACATGCCCCCCGGGTTATCCCGGAGATCAAACCGGCCTGCCGACTGGCGGGTCTGGAACCATTCAACTTTGACGAGACCAGCCTGTTCGTCAACGTTGGCGAACGTGCCAACGTCACCGGCTCGGCAGTCTTCAAGCGCCTGATTGTGGATGAAAACTACGATCAGGCCCTGACCGTCGCCCGTGAGCAGGTCGAAAACGGCGCCCAGATCATCGATATCAACATGGATGAAGGCATGCTGGATTCCAAGGCCGCGATGGTACGCTTCCTGAATCTGATTGCCGCCGAGCCGGATATTGCCCGCGTCCCCATCATGGTCGACTCGTCCAAGTGGGATATCATCGAAGCTGGCCTGAAATGTATCCAGGGCAAAGCAGTGGTGAACTCCATCTCGCTCAAGGAAGGCAAGCAGGAGTTTGTCGACAAGGCCAGACGTTGCTTGCGTTACGGTGCCGCCGTAGTGGTCATGGCGTTTGATGAACAGGGCCAGGCCGACACCGAAGCCCGCAAGAACGAAATCTGTGAAAAATCCTACCGTATTCTGGTCGATGAGGTCGGCTTTGATCCGTCTGATATTATTTTCGACCCGAACATCTTTGCCGTCGCCACCGGTATCGAAGAGCACAACAACTACGCCGTTGATTTTATCAACAGCTGCAAATTCATTACCGACAACCTGCCCCACGCCAAAATATCCGGCGGGGTCTCCAACGTATCGTTCTCGTTCCGGGGCAACAACCCGGTGCGGGAAGCCATTCACTCGGTCTTCCTCTACTACGCCATCAAAAACGGCCTTAGCATGGGGATTGTCAACGCCGGTCAGCTGGCGGTCTACGATGACCTGCCAGCAGAACTGAAAGACCTGGTAGAAGACGTGATTCTCAACCGCCGTGACGATGCCACCGACCGCCTGTTAGCCGTCGCCGAAAATTATCGTGGCGATGGTTCAGTGGCCGAAAAAGAAACCGAAGAATGGCGCACCCTGCCGATTACCGAGCGGCTGACCCACGCCCTCGTCAAGGGCATCAATACCTATGTCGAGGAAGATACCGAAGCGGCCCGCCAGCAATTTGCCCGGCCGATTGAAGTGATCGAAGGGCCATTGATGGACGGCATGAACGTCGTCGGCGACCTGTTTGGTTCCGGTAAAATGTTCCTGCCCCAGGTGGTCAAAAGCGCCCGGGTGATGAAACAGGCCGTAGCTTATCTGCTGCCTTATATCGAAGAAGAAAAAGACGGCAAGTCCGAAACCCAGGGAAAAATCCTGATGGCCACGGTCAAGGGGGATGTCCACGATATCGGTAAAAACATCGTTGGCGTGGTATTGCAGTGCAACAACTTTGAGGTGATTGACCTCGGCGTGATGGTGCCGGCGGAAAAAATTCTCAAAACCGCCAAAGAAGAAAACGTCGATATCATTGGCCTGTCCGGTCTGATTACCCCCTCACTGGATGAAATGGTTCACGTTGCCCGTGAAATGCAACGACTCAATTACCACATTCCACTGATGATTGGCGGCGCCACTACCTCCAAGGCGCACACGGCGGTCAAGATTGAACCTCAATTCAAAAACGACATTGCCATTTACGTCGCCGATGCCTCCCGTGCCGTCGGGGTCGCTCAAAAACTGGTGACACCAGCGGCCAAGCCCGCCTTTATTGAAGCCACTCGCGACGAATACATCCACGTCCGTGAACGTAATGCCAACCGCAAAGCCAAGGCCTTGCTGCCATACCCCAAAGCCGTTGCCAATGGTTTTACCTGCGACTGGGCCAACTATCAGCCCACGACACCCAAAAAACTGGGCATCCAGGTGTTTGACCATTTTGATGTCGCTCAACTGGTGGATTACATCGACTGGACGCCGTTTTTCATGTCCTGGGAACTGGCTGGAAAATACCCCCGTATTCTCACCGATGACGTTGTCGGCGAAGCGGCCACCAATCTGTTCAAGGACGCCCAGGCGATGCTGAAACGCATTGTCGATGAAAAGCTGTTCCGCGCCCGTGCTGTAATTGGCCTCTGGCCTGCGGCCAAACGGGGCAACGACGACACCGTGATCTTCAACCCGGACAACCCATCCGAAGAACTGGCCATTCTGCATCACCTGCGCCAGCAGACCGACAAACCCAACGACCAGCCCAATTACTCGCTGGCGGATTTTGTCACACCAGAAGATCAGCTCACCCATGGCAAACAGGATTACATGGGAGCGTTTGTTGTCACCGCCGGGATCGAAGCCGAGCAGCTGGCGCAGAATTACAATGCCAACCATGACGATTACAACAGCATCATGATCAAGGCACTGGCCGACCGTCTGGCCGAAGCCTTTGCAGAGCATATGCACCAAATCGTGCGCAAGGATATCTGGGGCTACGCAGCGGACGAACAACTGGATAACGAACAACTGATCAAGGAAAAGTATCAGGGGATTCGACCAGCCCCGGGCTACCCGGCCTGTCCGGATCACACCGAAAAAGCCACCTTGTTCAAACTGCTGGACGCCGAGGCCAATACCGATGTATTCCTCACCGAAAGCTTTGCCATGAGTCCGGCGGCTTCAGTCAGCGGCTGGTATTTTGGACACCCGGACGCCAAATATTTTGGCCTGGGAAAAATCGCCAAGGATCAGGTGGAAGACATCGCTGACCGCAAGGGGATGACTGTTGACACCATGGAGCGCTGGCTGGCACCCAACCTCAACTACGACCGCTGAGCCATGTCAGTTGAGCACTGGCTTGGCAAACTGCTGCGGATTGAACCGCAGCGCCTGACCCGGATTTTTGGTATTGGCCTGCCAATCATCGGTGCCATGCTGTCACAAAGCCTGATCAATCTGATTGATGCCGCCATGGTAGGCCGCCTCGGTGATGCCGCCCTGGCGGCTATTGGTATTGGTGGCTACGCCTCCTTTATGATGGTTTCCATTGTCATGGGGCTGGCCGCGGCCGTACAGGCACTGGTAGCCCGCCGTATCGGCGCGGGCAAAACCGCCACCCTGCACGAGCCGCTGATGGCTGGTTTGCTTTCTGCCATCTTGCTGGCGGTGCCGTTATCCCTGCTGTTTATTTTTCTTGCGCCATCGTTGATTCCGTCCCTGACCAACAACAGCGACGTCGCTGCCATTGCCACGCCGTATTTCCAATGGCGCACCGCTGCCCTGATCGCCGTCGCGATGAACTTCGTCTACCGTGGATTCTGGAGTGGTATTGGCGAAACCCGCTTTTATCTACAAGTCCTGCTGCTGATGCATGTGGTTAATATCTCACTCAGCTATCTGCTGGTATTCGGTATCGGTGACTGGCAAGGACTGGGCGCTGTTGGCTCTGGTATTGGTACCGCCATGGCACTGGTGTTTGGAAGTGCCCTGCTGTCCTGGCTGACATTCACCCATAAACGCCAGCGTCTGGGCCAAATCAAATTCCCTACCCGGGCAACCCTGCTGCAGCTGATCCGACTGGCCTGGCCCAATTCCGCCCAACAAACACTGTTTGCCCTCGGTATCAGCATTCTGTTCTGGATTATCGGCCAGATTGGCACCCGGGAGCAGGCCATTGGTCATATCCTGATCAGCCTGCAACTGATCCTGATTCTGCCCGCAGTCGGTATGGGTATTGCCGCCACCAGCCTGGTCAGCCATGCGCTCGGAGCAGGCCACCCCCAGGATGCTCACCGCTGGGGCTGGGATGTCGTCAGGGTCGCGACCCTGACTCTTGCGCTACTGGGCTTGCCGTTGTGTCTGTTCCCGGAATGGATTCTGGGTATATTCACCACCGAGACGAAACTGATTCAGGCCGGTATTCTCCCTCTGCAGATCACCGGTATCTTTATAGCCCTCGAAGTCACCGCCATGGTGCTGACCCAGGCACTGCTGGGGGCTGGTGCCAGTCGCCAGATCATGAAGATCAATCTGACCATGCAATGGTGTGTCTTCTTGCCGCTGGCCTATTTTATTGGCCCGGTACTGGGGTTTGGTCTGGTGGGAGTCTGGATCCTGCAGGGCGTCCAACGTACCGGACTGTCGCTGATCTATAGCCTGATCTGGCAACGACGCCAATGGGTTCATTTATCTGTCTAGCCACCGGAGGCCAGACCATGCGCACCAGCACAGTGATTGCCCATCGCGGCGCCAGTCGTCTGGCACCGGAAAACACCCTGGCCGCCTTCCGGCTCGCCCAGCAGGCTGGTGCCAGCTGGATAGAAGTGGACGTTGCCCTGAGTGCTGACGGCCAGGCCGTTATTTTCCACGACGAACAGCTCGACCGCTGCACCAATGGCCATGGCTGGCTCTTGCGCCATACCCTGATCGAATTACAGCAGCTGGATGCTGGCAGCTGGTTTGCCGATCACTTCTGCCACGAACGAATTCCCACCCTGCAGGCCTTGCTGCACTGGGCCTGCCAGCACAGCATCGGCCTTAATCTGGAAATCAAGGCGGTGGTTGGCCGTGAGGCTGAAACCGTCCAGGCGTTGGTCATGGCATATCAGGCAACACTGGCTGAAACCGGCATGGTGCCGATTTTGCTCAGCTCGTTTAACCCGTTATCGCTGCAGTACGCCCGCTCCGCCCTCCCTGAGGTGCCACGCGCCTTGCTGACGGAAGCCATTCCGGCAGATGCCGCGTTACGCCTGACCAGGCTGGGCTGCGAAGGGTTGCATTTTTGTGCCGATCTGGCCGCCCCGGAAGTGATTCGGACACTGGCCAATGCCGGCTTTAACCTGCGTGCCTATACAGTCAACAACCCGACACAGGCGGATTCATTGTTAGCCATGGGCGTCAATGCGGTATTCAGTGACATAGCCGATTTACCTGTCACAAAGGACAATCCCGCCACAACGCCTTGAAAAACAACCTGTTCGGTTTTATCGAACGATCTAAGGCACAAAAGTAATTACGATATAGATAAATAGTCGTTTTAAGAATAAAGCGGCTTTGGTAATGTTCGCCCAACTAAAAAACCACCATTGGCCATGAGCCGATGAAGAAGCAACCGAGAGATTATGTACCAATACGACGAGTACGATCAGCAGATCCTGAACGAGCGCGTTGCCCAATTCAAAAGCCAGACGGAACGCTATCTGGCCGGGGAAATCGCTGAAGATGAGTTCTTGCCACTGCGCCTGCAGAATGGCATCTACGTGCAACGCTACGCCCCCATGTTACGGGTCGCGATTCCTTATGGCGCCTTTACTGCTGAGCAAATGCGCGCTCTGGCCAAGGTCGCCCGCGACTACGATAAAGGCTATGCCCACTTCAGTACTCGCCAGAACCTGCAGTTCAACTGGCCCAAGCTGGAAGACTGCCCTCAGATTCTGGCTGATTTGGCAAAAGTGCAAATGCACGCGGTACAAACCAGTGGTAACTGTATCCGTAACACCACCACAGACGAATACGCTGGTGTGGTTGCAGAAGAACTGGTAGATCCTCGTCCGTATTGTGAAATCATCCGTCAGTGGTCAACCTTCCACCCGGAATTTGCTTTCCTGCCCCGTAAATTCAAGATTGCGGTCAACTCGGTTCCCGGTGAAGACCGGGCAGCCACCAAGGTTCACGATATTGGCGTTCATATTATCCGTAACGACGCCGGCGAACTGGGCTACCGTATTCTGGTCGGTGGTGGCCTCGGCCGCACACCGATCATTGGTGAAACCATTCGGGAATTTTTGCCAGAGCAAGACCTGCTCACTTATCTCGAAGCCGTGATTCGGGTCTATAACCAGTTTGGCCGTCGTGACAACAAGTACAAGGCCCGCATCAAGATTCTGACCAAGGCATTGGGCGTTCAGCGTCTGGGTGAACTGGTCGAGGCGGAATGGAACCGTATCAAGGATTCTGCCGCCAGGCTGACCAGCGCAGAGCTGGAGCGAGTCAAAAAACACTTTGTTGACCCCGCTTACGCCACACTGGATAACAACCCGGCCGAACTGGAAACTGCCAAAGCGGAAAACCCGGCCTTTGTTCGTTGGCTTGGCCGTAACGTCCGGGCACACAAACAGTCTGGTTACGCAGTAGTCACCCTGACCCTGAAGCAGAAAGGCACGCCACCCGGCGATGTTACCGCCGAGCAGATGGAGCAGATTGCCACCCTGGCCGATGAATTCAGCTTTGGTGAATTACGATCGACCCACCAGCAGAACCTGGTATTGGCCAACGTTGAACAGCGCCAGCTGTTTACCCTGTGGCAACAGGCCAAAGCATTGGGTTTGGCAACACCCACCCTGGGCTTGCTGACCGACATGATTTGCTGCCCGGGAGGCGACTTCTGCGCCCTGGCGAACGCCAAGTCGATCCCGATTGCCGACGATTTGCAAGTCCGCTTCGACGATCTGGATTACCTGCATGATCTGGGTGAAATCGACCTGAATATCTCCGGTTGCATGAACGCCTGCGGTCACCACCATGTCGGTAACATTGGCATCCTGGGGGTCGATAAAAAAGGTCAGGAATTTTATCAGGTGTCACTCGGCGGCAACTCCGGTGAACGTGGTACGGCCTCTCTGGGCAAGATTCTGGGGCCATCGTTCTCCCGCGAACAGCTGACCGATGTGGTCGCCAAGGTACTCGATCTGTACGTGGCCTCTCGCCATGTGGGTGAATCCTTTCTCGAAACCTACCAACGTATTGGTCATAACACATTCAAGGAGGCGGTATATGGCAAAGCTGATTAAAGACGGGGCCTTTGTTGCCGACGATGCCTGGACCCGTATCGACGACGATGCCATCGCCACGGAATACAGCCTGATTTCGCTGGACCGCTGGACACATCAACAAGCAGAATTACAACCCTTGGCATCACGGGGCAAGCTGGGGCTGTATCTGAACAGCGACCAGCTGGCTGAGATGGTGGCCGAACAGTGTCGCAATTTTGCTGTAATTGCCGTGGACTTCCCCAAGTTCAGCGATGGTCGTGGTTATTCCACCGCACGTCTGCTGCGTGACCAGTACCACTACGCCGGTGATTTACGCGCTGTGGGTGATGTCTTGATTGACCAGCTGTTTTTTATGAAACGGGTTGGCTTCAGCTCCTACGCCCTGCGTGACGACCAGAATGAAGCGCATGCACTGGCAGCCTTTTCATCTTTCAGCCAGCCATACCAGGCGGCGATGGATGACCAGCGGCCATTGTTCGCCCGGGTTTCACGCTAGCATTGCGTAACCATTGTTCTGTGTGCTGACCCTTGTGGCCAGTACCGACGCACCAGCAACAGGCTCCTTCGGGAGCCTGTTGCGTTTCTCCCGGCCAGAACCTCCCGGCCAGAAAATACCGCTCTGCCCTTGTGGACCTCAACGCAATAAATCGCTATAGGCAACAATCTGCGCCATAACAGACTGGCAGGCTCGGCGGCGCTATCGTAATCTGAAACCGGCAACAAAGGAGCAAGGCATGCAGCAAGACATTGTTTTTTCGACTTTTTTGATTTTTGCGGGTGCTTCGATACTGGCTACCTTTGCCCTTTATACCCGCCAGCCTGTCTTGATTGCCTATATTGCCCTCGGCACTCTGATCGGCCCTTTTGGGGTTGGCTGGATTGATCACCCGGAGCAATTGGAAAACATGTCGCACATCGGCATTATTTTCCTGCTATTCCTGCTCGGCCTCGATATGCAGCCCAGTTCTCTGATCGCCGTAATAAAACAGGCATCGACCATTGGCCTGGCCAGCTCGCTGGTGTTTTTCCTTGCCGGTTTCTCCATTACCTGGCTCTTTGGTTTCAGCCAGATGGACAGCATTATTATTGGCCTGGCACTGATGTTCTCCAGTACCATTATTGGCCTGAAACTCTTGCCTACCACGGTGTTGCACCATAAACATATGGGCAACCTGATGATCGGTCTGTTACTGCTGCAAGACATGCTGGCCATTTTTACACTGATTTTTCTGGGTGTAATGAAAGGCGACAGCGAGATGCCCGTCTGGCAGCCGTTTATTGCCCTGCCCCTGCTGATTGGTGTTGCCTACCTGGCAGTCAGGTTTGTCTTGCTGCCTCTGATCACCCGCTTTGACCGCTACCGTGAGTACCTGTTTATTCTTGCCATCGGCTGGTGTCTGTCACTGGCTGAAGCAGCACAGCTGGCAGGCCTGACCTATGAAATCGGTGCCTTTATTGCGGGTATTACTCTGGCCACCAGCCCCATTGCCCAGTTTATCGCCATTAGTCTCAAACCCTTGCGAGACTTTTTTCTGGTTATGTTTTTCTTTGCCCTGGGCGCGGGGCTTGACCTGACGATGCTACCGTCGGTCGCGGTCAGTGCGATCACCTTGGCGGTCGTCGTCCTGGCACTCAAACCCATTACCTTCCGGGTATTGCTGCGGGGCTTTAGCGAGCGCACCAGTCTGGCCTGGGATGTCGGCTTTCGGTTGGGGCAAATCAGTGAATTTTCGTTACTGGTCGCTTTTGTTGCCGTTGAAAGCTCCCTGCTGTCGGAGCGTGGTTCATTGCTGATACAGGCAACCGCCATTATCACTTTCGTGATATCCAGTTACATCGTGGTATTTAACTACCCCAACCCAATTGCGGTCAGTGACAAGTTAAGACGAGATTAGGCAAGAAGCTGAAAAAGGAGGCCAGGCAACAAAAGCCGACCGAGAGACACTAACCGAGAGAGGACAGTAACAGGCCGGGCCAGAAAAACTGGCCCGGCCGGTGATATCGGGCTACCGCAAAAACAATCAGGGCAGCCTGATCATTTTCAGCTTTTACTGACAGACTGCTGCTGCACCCGATTCAGCACGGTTGTTACTGCTTTACTGATGCCACCCTGAACGGCAAAACCGATTTTTTCCTGCAAGGTCTTTTTGTATTCATAACGAACACTGAATACGTCAGCATCAGCACAGGCCTTGGTTATATAGTCATCACTGGTGCCCAGCTCATCGATCAGGTCCAGCTCAACCGCTTGCTGCCCATACCAGACATCGCCATTCGCCACGGCAGCGACATCCAGCCTGGGGCGATAACGCTGGATATGCTGCTTGAACAGCACATGCGTCTCCTCAAGATCCGATTGGAACTTATCCCGGGCCTTGTCGGTGTTTTGCCCAAACATGGTGACAGTGCGCTTGTACTCTCCTGCCGTAAACAACTCATAGTCAACATCGTGTTTTGTCAGCAGTTTGTTGAAGTTGGGCAGTTGCGCCATGACCCCAATAGAACCCACCAGCGCAAAAGGGGCGGCAATAATGCGATCAGCCAGGCAGGCCATCATATAACCACCACTCGCGGCTACTTCATCCACGCAGATTGTCAGCTTGACCCCTTGATTACGAATACGCTCCAACTGCGATGCTGCCAGACCATAGGTGTGCACCATGCCCCCCGGACTTTCGAGCCGCAGTACAATTTCGTCTTCGGCCCGTGCAGAGGTCAGGATGGCGGTGATTTCATGACGTAACAAGTCCACCTCACTGGCCCGTACATCACCATTAAAATCGATAACGTACACTCTTTTTTGGGCAGGTTCTTCTTCCACTCCGCTTTTGAGCCGTTTGCGCTCTGCTTTCTCCTCGGCCTTTTCTTCCTTGTCGCGCTGTTTGTGCAGGGCTTTCAGCTCATGCTTGCCCAACACCGCCTCTTCGATCACTTCTTTATATTCATCGATATCATCATTCAGGCGTTTGATCACCAACTCACCTTCAGAACGTGGTTTGTGGCGCATCCCCATGCTGGCTACAGCCCCAAGCAACAAGATAATAGCGCCAGCGATGGTGACTGTTTTCAGTAAAAACAATCCATACTCAGCAACAAATTCCACTCACACTTCCTTAAATGTAAAACCGCTAGTCTACCTGAACCCGGTGGCGCAACAAGTTGCCAGTCAGGAATAATCCACCATATTCATACAGTCGTTTGAATCCAGGTTGACACCTGTTCATGTGCCACATAGAGTGTGGCTATGGTTAAATACCTCCTGCCATTCGTTTTAGATACGCCAATCCAGATCATCTAAAGTCAGTGCATGACACTAACAATAAAGGAACAAGCCCATGACTTCCGTCGCAGAGATTATCAATACACTGAACAAGCGCTTTGATTCAGATGCAGCCAACGACCTGAACGCCACGTTCCAATTCAGTATCGAAGATGGTGATGACTACTATATCGCTATCGCAGATGGCACCTGCACCGTTGGCGAAGGCGAAAATGATGATGCAGACGTCACTCTGGTTATGAACACTGAAACACTGGCCGGTATTGCCAGCGGTGAAACAGACGGCATGCAAGCCTTTATGTCGGGCCAATTACGAGTAGAAGGCGATATGATGTTGGCCACCAAGATTGGCGAACTGTTTCCAGCCTGAACGACAAGCATAAAAAAACGGGCAAGGTGCCCGTTTTTTTATGCTTTATCTTCTGCCCGGCTAACGGGCGTAATCACCAGTCGCCACCCAATGCTTTTTCGGCGACATCATTAACCGGTCGAGCGACCACCCCGGTGGGGGTAATATAAACGGCATACACCGCACCATTAACCAATGGCATAAATACCGCACTTCCCATCTCCGCCTGCAGCCAGAAGCCGATATCCTTGACCAGATTCCACGAATCAATCATGCCTGAACTCGATAACTCAAACAGTGTACGTTCTGCTGTACGCTCCTGTTCCAGCGATAAAAAACGCCCCGACAACCGATCCAGGCGATAAACCGGTGCGGCACTCAATGCCTGAAACGGGCCGTCCCAGGTCAGCAGCCGAACATCCAGCTGCCACTGGTCACCATTCAGGATATAGCGTTTTTCAATATCGGTTTCATCCACCAGGCTGATATCAAATACCTGGTCGCCGGTTTCATAGACACTGACCGTCAACTCCGGTACATCCGGCTGCGCTTGTTTGTAGCTCCACAAGTCCAGGGCGATATACACC
Organism: Oceanobacter sp. 4_MG-2023; assembly: GCF_030689165.1. NCBI lineage: Bacteria > Pseudomonadati > Pseudomonadota > Gammaproteobacteria > Oceanospirillales > Oceanospirillaceae > Oceanobacter > Oceanobacter sp. 4_MG-2023. Next base: position 274,125 of record NZ_JAUYVV010000002.1, read on the forward strand.
AGCAGAAACCCGCCAAACAGCATCAGCATCCCGGCCGTGCCCTTTAGCCATTGGATAAACCAGGATTGCCCAAGCCACATCACGGCAACCACAACCAGAATCAGGACAATAATCGAGCCGAGCAATCCCAGCAGCGCATCATGCAGCATCATGGTCAGCTCTGCAGATGCACAAGACTCTCTTGTGCCAGTCGAATCGCTTCATCAGCACCGGCAGTCTGGCCATTAAGGGTATCGAGAAAATACTCAATAGCCGTAATAGCGTCAGCAAATGCTTCCATTTTATGTTCTTCTATCGGTTCACGGGCAGCCAACACCTGATACGTAATAAAGTTATTCAGCGCCAGCAGCACATCATGAGCCGGGCGTTTATCGAGAAACAACAGCGCACCGGCCACGTCGAGCAAGCTTTTACCGACATTTTTGATATGCAGGTGGTCGCCGTCTGATTCCAAATAACTGCCAATTGCCCGTTTGATCATCGCCAGGGCTGTCATGGATTCTGAGACCACAGCAATACGGGCTTCTCTCAGGCTGATTGGATCGACCAGGGTTTTGGTGTCCAGGCCACTGTGCGATATCGCGCGCAAGTCCTGCTCCAAACGTATGATACTGTCCGCCACACTGGCGACATTATCTTTCAGGGCATGGGTTCCACCTGCCCGCAACTGCTCAACCAGCGCCAGGGTACGACTTGCCGGTAACGCCTGATTGGTAATCATCAGGGTGTCACCGATACGCGCCAACGACGCCAGCAAGTCCTCGAAGTCTTCAGCACTGATGTCGATACGCTCAATCAGGTCGACCTGGTCCTTGATCATTTGCAGCTCTTCCTGCAACGCGGTCGCCAGTGATTCCATGGCGGCGGTATCCGGGCCTCGTAACTGGTTACGGAATTCCACCAGCTGGGCTTCTTTTACACCACGGCCAATCTGGAACTCTTCCTGTAGAGTACGAATCAGGTCGGAATCCGGCTGTGCCAGCGATATGATATGAACAAATTCCTTCAGCAACCAGTCTGGCTGCTTCTCCGCAAATGCCTTGCCTTCGGTGTCCTGAACATGTCGCACTTGCTTGTCCAGCTGCCCCATCAGAGTCAGCCGCGACGGCGTCATTTCGAAGTTTTCCTGCGCCAGCGCGTCCAGGGCACCCATCACCGTATGCCAGAACAACCAGGAAGCACCACCCCGGCTCGCCTTTTCAAAACGGCTGATGGCACGGGACATCACCATCACAGGCCCCTTCCGGCCTTGCCGACGCATCAGGCCCAGCAAGCCCAGCTGGTACATCTGGCGCGCTCGCCGATACGGGAAGCGCATCATGCCGGACTCAACCTTGGGGATCGTCACACGAGGCCGCAGGTTCACCAGAAAGAAATAGGCTTCCGGCAGGGGCGCATCGTTACGTTCTTTACGGATCTGGTTAATAGAGGGGATCAGCAAGCTGGGGGACAATGGATAACCGGCACCCAGCAAATCGACAAACCGTTTCAGGAATACAATGGCCTGGGTAAACACCGTTAATGTCTGATCCGCCAGCCGCTCACCCCGAGCAGACCGGCCAGTTTCTGCAAACTCCTCACAAATACGCTCGCCAGCACGGAAATCGAGCATCTTGAATGTGCCCCGTACTTGCTGAACCTCGGCCAAAAAGGCGCGAAACTGCTCCGGGCTGCCCGTTTCTGAATACATATCCAACTGTGCAGCGGCTTGATCCAGTGCGTTGGCCACCTCGGCTTTTACCAGGTTCAACGATACTGCAAACGTTGACTCTTCACTTCCGATCATTAGTTCTGCCATGAGTGTTTGTCGTATTTTGTGAACATTTGTTATTGCCATTCTATCGACTTCATCTACCAATCGCGAAAGTTTTGCGACGCGGAAGTCAAATGGCGATGCACTTGCCAAATAAAACCATATACAAGGCTTTTTATCTGCATTAGCACGATCTACCGCAGATAGTACACGGATAACCAACCAAGTATTGGACACAAGTTGCAAATAATTGAAAACCCATTACATTGCCCGTCTCCCAAAAGGGAGGCAACCAAGGAATAACGCATGACCGTCAACTTACTCGCTGCATTCAGGCATAACTTCTTGGGCAACGCACCCCAGTGGTACAAGCAAACCATTGTTGCCTTTCTGGTATTCAATATCATCAGCGTTTATACGCTGGGTACCTATATAACTGGCTGGATCCTGATTGTGGAGTTTATCTTCACACTGGCCATGGCATTGAAGTGTTACCCCCTTCAACCCGGTGGATTACTGGCCATAGAAGCTATCTTGCTCAATATGGCACCGGCTGACACGGTTTACGAAGAAGCGCTCCATAACTTCCCCGTCATTCTGTTACTGATGTTTATGGTCGCAGGGATCTACTTCATGAAGGACCTGCTGCTGTATGCCTTCACCAAGATTCTGCTGGGTGTAAAATCAAAAACAACCCTGTCTTTACTGTTTTGTATTGTAGCGGCCATTCTGTCGGCATTTCTGGATGCCCTGACTGTTACCGCGGTACTGATCAGTGTGGCTGTCGGCTTTTATAGTGTGTATCACCGGGTCGCCAGCGGCAATTTGTCTCAGAACCACGATCACGGTTCGGACGCACAATTAAAAGACCAGCATCGCCAGGACCTTGATACCTTCCGCGCATTTCTGCGTAGTTTATTGATGCATGGCGCCGTCGGCACCGCCCTGGGGGGTGTTTGCACCCTGGTTGGTGAGCCGCAAAACCTGTTGATTGCCAAGGTCGCTGGCTGGGAGTTTTTTGATTTTTTCACCACCATGGCCCCAGTGACCATGCCGGTACTGGCCGCAGGACTGTTAACCTGCTTCCTGCTCGAAAAAACCGCCATATTCGGTTACGGCACCCAGCTGCCTGATGATGTACGCCGTATCCTTCAGGATTACGACAACAAACAATCCTCTCGCATGACATCAAAACAAGCCGCACGACTGGTGATACAAGGCATTGTTGCCATATTACTGGTGTTTGGCCTGGCGTTTCACCTGGCTGAAGTAGGTCTTATTGGCTTGATGGTCATTATTCTGCTGACCACCTTTAACGGTATTATCGAAGAACATCAAATCGGCAAGGCATTTGAAGAAGCACTGCCATTTACCGCGTTGCTGGTGGTATTTTTCAGTATCGTGGCTGTCATTCACAGCCAGCATTTGTTTACCCCGATCATTAGCTGGATTCTCGACACCAACAATGTGTCGCCATCCGCCCAGCCTGGCATTTTCTTTCTCGCCAACGGTGTGCTGTCGATGATCAGCGATAATGTCTTTGTTGCCACTGTCTATATCACCGAGGTCAAGGAGGCACTGGATGCCGGTCATATCGACCGTGATCACTTCAACCTGCTGGCAACAGCGATCAATACCGGAACCAACCTGCCCAGCGTGGCAACGCCTAACGGCCAGGCTGCATTTCTGTTCTTGCTGACATCCAATCTGGCACCGCTGATCCGGTTGTCTTACGGCAAGATGGTCTTGATGGCGCTTCCTTATACCATCGTGATGACCGGCATCGGTTTTATTGCGGTCACCTACTGGCTCTAGCTGACAGGCCGTCTACCTGCCCAGCGACAATTACGACTTGCAATAGCTTCAGTTGGTTATTGGATTGGTCGTTTTTATCGCCTGGACGGGCAGCCAGGCCTTGAGCAACCATCACTGCCGCCAGAGTGCTCCCTCGCTTTTTTTATCGATCATATCCAGCATGCGTTCGTGCGCGGACACTTCATCGGCTGTCGCCAGGATAACAGGCAACTCCGCTTTGGCTGCCAGAGCCTGTAACATTTCCAGATCCAGTCCATCCCCTTCACCAGACCGATTGTCATCCTCTACCGATAACATCAGATCTGTCTGACCACCGGTCATCATCAGATAAACGTCGGCCAGAATCTCCGCATCCAGCAAAGCCCCGTGCAGGTCCCGGTGGCTGTTATCGATATCAAATCGCTTGCACAGTGCATCCAGTGACGCCCGGGCTCCTGGAAACATCTCCCGGGCCAGCTTGAGAGTGTCCAGTGTGGTACAGAAATCCAGTGTCGGTGACACGCCCAACAAGCGGAATTCGTAATCCATCATGCCAATATCAAACGCCGAGTTGTGAATCACCAGTTCCGCACCGGCAATAAACTCCCGGAATTCATCCACGATATCAGCAAATACCGGGCAACCCTGTTCAACCAGCCATTCCATACTGATGCCATGGACGGCTTGCGCTTCCGGGTCGATTTCCCGTTGTGGGTTGATGTAGCGATGATAATGACGACCGGTCAATTTCCGTTCGATCACCTCCACGCAACCAATTTCCAGAATCCGGTGTCCTTCACCGATACCGGTGGTTTCTGTATCCAGTACTACTTGTCTCATAACATCACCTGCTCAACACCACGATTGGCTAACTGATCGGCTTTTTCATTCCCTTCATGGCCGGCATGGCCCTTGACCCACTGCCATTCGACCTGATGCTGCTGGCAGGCCTGATCCAGTGCTTGCCACAAATCCTTGTTTTTAACCGGCTGCCGGGCGGCCGTCTTCCAGCCATTTTTTTTCCAGCCCGCCATCCATTGATTGATGCCTTGTTTCACATATTGTGAATCCGTGGTCAGCACCACATCACATGGCCGGGTTAACGCTTCAAGACCCCGAATCGCGGCCATTAACTCCATACGATTGTTGGTGGTATTTCGCTCGCCACCACACAGTTCTTTTTCTTTGTCACCAAAACGCAGCAACGCTCCCCAACCGCCGGCTCCCGGATTACCCTTGCAAGCGCCGTCCGTGAAGATTTCAACTTTCATATATGTATTCCAAATTAATCTGTTGGTAGCTGATTATTAACTGTCGGCAGTGTATCACCTGCCACCCTGGCCGCCGGTACAGCCATGCCAAACCCAGGATTCATCAACCAGCGCCGTGGTTGAATCGGCGTAACACCGGCGACGGTCTTGCGCGCCACCATGATATAGGCGTTGGCAGGCACCCAGGAATGACCGGCCAGCACCCGGTCGAAACGACGACTGGCCCCTTCAGACAGCAACCGCAATGGCCACAGATGCGCCACCGGCGTAACCGACTCCACCCGGAAGTCCAGCAACGTTAGCCAGTCACTCAACCGCGGTGCACTGACGCAGTTCACGACCCAGGGCAAACGGGACGACAGGGTAAACCCTCGTCGCAGCAGACCAAACACACTCATTGGCGAAAACCCCACCACCACCACATAACCGCTTGGCACCAGCACTCTGGCTGCCTCGCGCATCATCTGATGTGGCCGGGCCGACAAATCCAGACCATGCTGCAAAACCACCACATCAACCGATTCATCCGCCAATGGCCAGGCATCGTCTTGCATCCGCGCATCGCAGCCCGAATCCCTGGCCCAGCCCGGTGCCATACGAAAACAATGGCGTAATCGTGTTCGCTTCAAAAACCGGGGGGTATTATCGATCCCGGCGTACAATAAATGATGGCCATGAAAATCGGCCAGAGCCTCTCTTAACCAACCAGCCTCAAGGGACAACAAGCGCCTGGCGGAGCCTGACTCTATCCACTGCTGATACACTTCGGACTTGATCCGGATACCCATAACACTCCCGCTGGAATAAACCTGTCTGCAAGACATAAACCATGTCTTTGGCTGTAACCACTGCGATCCGGTTGCCAGCGTATACGGCAATCTCTAGACTGTGCCGCGACTCTATCGACATTGTATTCACATGCGCCCTCTCTCTCTACCTGCTCTACCCGTTCTGCTGGCTTCCTTTTTTCTCAGTGCTTGTGTCAGCCAGCCTGTTATTCCGGAAGATACCCGCTACCAGGCCACCGCCACCGCGGTCCCTGTTGATGACCATTGGCAGCCGCAAGCGGTCGATGACGGCGTCGACAATGTTTGGGATAGGCTGCTGGACAATTTCAGCCTGCAGCTGGACATAGACAATCCACGCCTGAAGCTGCAACGTGACTGGTTTATCAAGCACCCGACCTATATCAACCGGGTGTCCCAGCGTGCCGAGCCGTATATTTATTACATCGCCGAACAAATCGAAGTCCGCAATATGCCCGGTGAAGTAGCCTTGCTGCCAATCGTCGAAAGTGCATTTGACCCTTTCGCCTACAGCCATGGGCGAGCTTCCGGGGTGTGGCAGTTTATTCCGTCAACCGGCACCTATTTTGGTTTAAAACAAGACTGGTGGTACGACGGTCGCCGCGACATCCGCGCAGCCACCAATGCCGCCCTGGACTACCTCAGCAACCTGGCCAATCGTTTTGATGGCGACTGGCATCTGGCACTGGCGGCCTATAACTCTGGTGGTGGCACGGTAAGCCGGGCAATCCGCCGCAACAAGGAAGCCGGCAAACCCACCGATTTCTGGTCACTGGATCTGCCCAAGGAAACCAAGGCCTACGTCCCCAAGCTGCTGGCATTGGCGCAACTGCTCAAGTACCCGGAAAAATACAACATCCCGTTCACCCCCATTGACAACACTCCATTCTTTGCCGTGGTAGAAACCGGAGGTCAGATCGACCTTGCCCAGATCGCCGATATGTCGGACACCGACCTGGAGCAAATCTATCGCCTGAACCCGGGTTTCAACCGCTGGGCCACTCACCCAGACGGCCCCCACCAGATACTGGTACCGGTCGACAAGCGTCATCAACTGCAACAGGCCCTGGTCGATTTACCGCCCGCCAAACGCCTGCAATGGCATCGCTACACCGTCAAGTCCGGTGACAACCTGCAATCGATCGGCCGCACGTACCGCACCACGATCGAGGTTATCAAACAAGCCAACAACCTGACCGGTAGCACCATACGGGTTGGTCAGACGTTGCTCATTCCTGGCGCCCTGAAAAATCAGGAGGCCTATTCGCAAAGTCTCTCGCAGCGACTCGACCGTACTCGCAACCAGCGCCAACCCGGCAATACCCGCAAAATTGCCTACACCGTGCGTGCCGGTGATTCTTTCTGGAAAATTGGCCGCCAATACAATGTTACCTCTCGCGATATCGCCCACTGGAACGGTATGGCACCGGGCGACCCACTCCGGGTCGGCCAACAACTCACCGTTTGGGTGCCACAAGACAGCAAGGCCCCTTCCCGCTCCGCCCGGGAAGAGATTCGCAAGGTTACCTATCGGGTTCGCAGTGGTGACTCCCTGGCCAGCATCGCCAGTCGCTTCCGGGTCACGATTGCCGACATTCGCAAGTGGAACCCCAATGACACCCGCAACAAGTATTTGTATCCGGGGCAAAAACTGCTACTCCATGTTAACGTGGTGCACTAGGTCACCATCGAGGGAGATGCCATGTCAGACCATCTGCACAACGCCCTCAGACAACCAGTCCAGCGCCATCCCGAAGGCTACTGGCGCAACGGACTGACGCACCGCCGGGCACTGTCGGCTCTGGGCTGGCAATACTGGCGCTGCTTGCTTATTCCAGCCGTGATGGCACTGCTGAGCCTTCAGGCCAACGCCATCATTCCCGTTACCTACACTGCCGCGCCCGAACAACTGACCTGGCAAGCACCGGATATCACCGCCTGGGGTGACCCGGCAGCAGAGCCAGGTGGTGTTTTTCGCCTGTCGATTGCCGCCAAGCCAACCACATTACGCCGCTTTGGACCGCAGACGCCCAACCAGCTCAGCCCGTTATTGGCCGATCTGCAACTGCCGCTGTTGGCGCGCCACCCCGACAACGGTTCTCCGGTCCCCATGCTGGCGGCTCGCTGGGCAGTGGCCGATCATCGCATCACCTACCAGCTGCACGATGCCGCTCGCTGGTCGGATGGCATCCCGATCACCAGCCAGGACATTGCGTTCACTTTGCAATTTCTCTCCGATCCGGCCAACCAGACCCCCTGGCAAGCCCAGTCCCTGAGCCATTTTATCCGGGGCATTGAGGTCCATGACACCCAGCGTTTCAGTCTGATCACCACAACACCGGTCACCTCGCAATCCCTGCTACAGATATCCGCCCTGAAGGCCATGGCCCAACATTTCTACCAGCCCAACCTGCAATGGCCACGGCAGTATGACTGGCGACCAGAGCCAACCTCCGGCCCTTACCACCTCACCGAAGTCATTCCCTCAGAGCGACTGCTGGTCAGCCGCATCCGCCCCTGGTGGGGAGATAATCTGCCTGCATTTGGCCATCGCTTTAATGCCCAGCAGATCCGTATCCGCTTCAGCAAAAACCTGCAAGACAGCTACCTGCAACTACAGCGTGGCGATCAAGATATTCTCCCGCTTCACAACCAGCAAAACTGGAACAGTCCGCTGATCACTCAGCTACTGGGCCAACGTCCGGTTGCGCGTTATCGCCATTATTTCCAGGGCAATCCATCCCTCACCGCCCTCCTGATCAACCATCAACAACTGCAACCAGCCAGCCGCAAACCCGGCCTGACCTTGATTCACGCAGGCGTGACCAACAACAGTCCGTTATTGCAACAACAGCAGGAAGCCTTCAAAAACCAGGGGTACCAGATTCAGCGTCAAGCCCTGGATCACGACGCCTTACTGGAACGGCTAAAGACAGGAAATTTTGAACTCGCCTGGATTACTCTGGACGGACTGGAAAGTGCTGATGCCAGCGACTACCTCGCCTGGCTGACCCAGCATTACCCAGCCGCGCACCATATAGAAGTCAAACAGGATCAAACACAACCACAGGCCAGCCAATACCTGGCCTGGCAATGGGTAAAGCTGCCGTCATGGCTGGGCATGCGTTACAGCAACGATTTATTCAATCCGTTTGCCGCCACCACTGGCGGTATGTTCTGGATCGACCAGCGCCTGAAAACCAATGCCCTGGCACGCACAGCAAAATTCAGTACCAATCAGACCTTTATCAACGATACTTATCAAACCGATCCGGATATCGGCCTTGGGGATGATACCGTCAGCGCGATCAGGCCATTTCAGCCAGCCAGATTAAATGAATAATCGCCACTGGTTACCCAATAACCATCATCCCGCTCCTCAGCCCAGTCAACCAGCTGGTAATAGGTATTTCTACAGAAACGCGCCATCAAGCCAGAGCGGACCTCAACACAGGGCAGCCTTTGTCCGTCACGCTCCGACAACTGCACCGGATGCTCCAGCCCCAGCACCAAGGTATCACCGACATTGGTTACGGCGTTGATTACTCCCGCTTCGCGCTCCAGCAAAATCACCTGGAAAGGCAAATCATCCACCTGGATCGTCATCTTTTCGGCGGGTGTCACCAGCACATAATCATCACCATCCTTACGCAGAATGCTGGCAAACAATCGCACCAGCTCAGGACGCTTGATCAATCCACCTTCGTGGTACCAGTCACCCTGCGGATCGATCCGGATATCAATCTCACCACAATGCGCCGGATGCCATAATTCCACCGGCGGCCGACGGTCGCTCGACACCATACCGGCCAGTGCCGACAAATCTTGCAAGGACATACTCTTCACCTGTCTTGATACGTCTTTTATATATCGCGAGACCCATTGGCCTATACAGCAACAGGGCCGCCATAAAAAACAGCGATAACTGGAGATCGTTGGATAGAATGCTGACCACGACTTGTTTATGGAAATAACCATAGCCAGAGAAAGCAAAAGTCTCAACAAACGACGTTGGCTAAAAGCGGTGGATCAAGCAGAAATAAAGCAACAAGGATACGAACGGCATGTTTGCACATACGGTATATTTTAAAGCCTTGTGGCTGGATTTTTTGAAATATTTTGAAATGGAATTTTGTTAGTAAGCGCTACCGCTGGAAGGCCTGTATATAGTGGTGCCCGAGGCCGGAATCGAACCGGCACGACCGTAAGGTCGGGAGATTTTAAGTCTCCTGTGTCTACCGATTTCACCACCCGGGCTAACAGGTGACAGATGGACAAGCGATGTCCTGTATCTGTAAATCTTGGAGGCGCGAGCCGGAGTCGAACCGGCCTACGTGGATTTGCAATCCAGTGCATAACCGCTTTGCTATCGCGCCTGACAGTTATCTTCAAGAATAAAGAAACTGAAAAAACCAGACACCAACTCCCTTATATTCAGGCCAGCTGATTCTGACAATCTTTCTTTTGGCCATATTTCATAAGGAAAAATGGAGCGGGAAACGAGATTCGAACTCGCGACCCCGACCTTGGCAAGGTCGTGCTCTACCAACTGAGCTATTCCCGCAAAAGATGGGACGCATTATATGCAAAGCTAAAATACTGTCAATCTTTTTGTTAGATTTTAACTACTTAGCCAACAGGCAAGAGGTTACAAGCCCCCCGCTGGTGGCATACCGATACTTGTTACGACCCTCGTAACTGAGGCCAGGCGGCTTTCAAATAGATCAGCATCGACCACAAGGTCAAAACCGCGGCACCATAAAGCAAGACAATCCCCATCCATTCCAGCATTGGGTGTTCCCGGGAAGCCAGCAACATGATAATTGAGACCATCTGTAATGCTGTTTTGATCTTGCCCAAACCGGAGACGGCCACATTAGCGCGTTTACCCAGTTCGGCCATCCATTCTCGTAATGCTGAAATCACAATTTCTCGCCCGACAATAATCATGGCCGGTATCGTCATCCAGGAGACAGCGTAATCTTCTACCAGCACCATCAGCGCCGCTGCAACAATCAATTTGTCTGCGACCGGATCCAGAAATGCCCCCAGCGGGGTGGCCTGATTCAATTTGCGGGCAAGATATCCATCAAACCAGTCCGTTATCGCCGCTAGCGCAAACAGCCCTGCCGCCCAACTTTTTCCTCCCCAGCCCAGCCAGTAATAACTGACTACCATCAGAGGAATCATCGCAATCCTGCCAACAGTCAACATGTTGGGCACATTCATAAACACTACACCTGTTTCAACTTGGTACGCAGCCTTGCGTCTCCACCGACCTGCTTATCCTTCAGGCCACTACTCGCCGTGTAACTGCACAAAGATCTGATCTGCGAGCTTCTGGCTGACACCGGGTACCCGCGCAATTTCTTCGCGAGGAGCACCACGCATATTTTTCAAACTGCCAAAGTGCAATAACAAGGCACGTCGGCGCTTGGGGCCAACCCCTTGTAGATTGTCCAGCTCCGACTGGCTACGGGACTTGGCCCGTGCTTTACGGTGTCCGGTGATAGCAAACCGGTGCGACTCATCCCGCACCCACTGCAATAACCGGAAACCATCATCATGAGCGTCGGGGATTATAGGTTGAAGCGCGCCGGCTTCCCATAAAAATTCCCAACCGGACTTGCGTGTTTCTCCTTTGGATATCCCCCAGAGGGCTACTGTTGAGATTTCCAGATTACTCAACACCTGTTCAATACGTGCCACCTGGCCCTTGCCACCATCAACCATCAATACATCCGGCAGGTCACTTTGTTCTTTTAATCGTGTCAGGTGGCGTGTAATAGCCTGTTCCAGCGCGGCATAATCATCTCCTGGTGTCACACCCCGGATACTGAAGCGCCGATACCGCTGCTTGGCCAATCCTTCCCGATCAAATACCACGCACGATGCATAGGTAGCTTCACCTTGGGCATGACTGATATCAAAACATTCTATGCGCTCCGGCGGCTTGGGCAATCCCAGTAAGTCAGCCACACAGGCCAGTTTTTTATGGGCAAGCTGATGCCCGGATATACGGGTTTGTGCACCGGCACGGGCATTATCGTCTGCCATGGCGCGCCACTGCCGCAGCTCACCACGTACGCCCCGGCTGTGTCGAACGGTACGTTCAAAGCGTAATCGTACGGCTTCTTGCACCACCGCCATATCGGCAGGGTCCACATCCACGACCAGCTCGGTGGGCAGACCTTCCACAGCAAAACCAGACAGATAAAACTGCCCTATATACCCCAGTAGCAGATCCTGCGGTTGCTCTCCTGCAGGGTTGTCTGGGTAGTAGTTTTTACTGCTGACCAGTCGCCCCTGCCGAAAGACCAGGCGGTGCAGACAGACAATATCTTCTGTCTCCCACAACGCCCAGACATCGGCATCTTTATTGCCACTGTCAACCCGTTGTTTTTCCTGCACTCGCCGCAGCAACTCGATACGATCCCGGATATCCGCGGCCCGTTCAAAATCCAGTTCAGCCGATGCATCAAGCATTTGTTGCTGCAAGTTGCGCATCAGCTGCTGGTTTTCGCCATTCAAGAACAAGACGGCGTGTTGGATATCACGCTGATAGCTGGCTTCAGAGACCAGGCCAACACAAGGAGCCGAACAACGTTTGATTTCGTATTGCAAACAGGGGCGACTGCGGTGATTAAAGTAACTGTCCTCGCAAGACCGCAACAAAAACAGTCGCTGCAAGTAATTCAGCGCTTCTCGTACCGCCCCGGAATTGGGGTAAGGGCCAAAATATTGACCGCTGCGTCCGTCTCGACTCACCCGCTTGCCACGGCGGTAAGCCAACAGCGGGAAAGCATGGGCGGACAGGTGCAGATAGGGGTAGGACTTATCATCTTTCAGCAGGATGTTGTACGGTGGCCGATGCTGTTTGATCAGCGTTTGTTCCAACAACAAGGCTTCGGCTTCACTGGCCGTTACAGTCACTTCGATATGATGAATACCTGAGACCAAAGCCACGGTCTTACTGTTCAGCCCTCGCGAGCGAAAATAGCTGGCAACCCGGTTTTTCAGGTTTTTGGCTTTGCCGACATACAGCAGTTGCTGGTCGACACTGTACATCCGATAGACACCGGCCCGCTGGGTCAGTGTCTTCAGAAAGGCAGGGATATCAAATTCGGTCATCAGCTACCGCTGTTGGCATCGATCAGTCCATGACGAATAGCCAAACGTGTCAACTCCACATCGCCATCGATCCCCAGCTTTTCGAACACCCGATAACGGTAGCTGTTCACCGTTTTGGGGCTGAGGAATAATTTCTCGCCGATGGCTGCTGGTTTCTGGCAATTAACAATCATCAATGCGATTTGCATCTCTCGCTCAGATAAATCATCAAAAGGATTGTGGGAGTTTTCCTGGAAGGGTTTTAATGCCATTCGCTGGGCAATTTCTGTGCTGATATACATCTGCCCCCGGTGCACTTTCATGATCGCATCGATCATTTCTTCTGCATCAGCCCCCTTGGTAATATAACCAGAAGCGCCTGCTTGCAGCAGGCGCTGGGCAAAGGGGTTGTCATCACAGGCCGACACGGCAATCACCCGGATATCACTATCGCTGCGGGCAATTTTGCGGGTGGCCTCCATCCCTCCTATTCCGGGCATCTGAATATCCATCAGAATAACGTCCGGCTCGTGCTCTCTGGCAAATTTGATGGCTTGTTCGCCACTTTCAGCCTGCCCTACGACCTCAATTCCGTTTGCGTCAGCCAGCAATGCTGAGATCCCTGAGCGCACCAGCTCATGATCATCGACTACCAACACAGAAATCAAAGATTAACCTCACTTTTTATTAACTCACCAGCAATCATCATCGCAGGTGAAACATTATTATTGCCTGACTCTATCAGTGTTCAGGCTGGATACATACGCTTGCGCTGCCAGGCGTACTTGAGCGGGTTCAGATTTTTTGTCACTTCAACAACACCTTCCTCGTGATTATGGTGCAGCGTAAAACCAAGGCGCCGATTCAGGTTCAACATACCAGGATTATGAGGAAGTACAGTCCCAAACATCTGCAAGACGCCACGATTGGTCAGATAATCTATCATAATCTGCATCAACTGCTTACCCAAGCCTTCGCCACGGCATTGATCTCCAACAATAACCGAGTATTCTCCAGCGACATCATCCGGATCGATCCAGACACGTACAACACCTTTCAGCTGGCCATCCACACAGGCAACAAAGGCCATCTCTCTGTCATAATCAATCTGGGTGAATCGCGCAAGCTCACTATGGTCAAATTGTCGACGAGCGCCAAAAAACCTTAGTCGTAACGACTCGGCGCTCAAATCACCATAGAAGCTCTCCAGTAGTGGTTCGTCCTCGGCCCGAATAGGGCGTATCTGATACTGCACGCCGCTATTTCCCTGATACGACGACTCCAGCTCCTTCGGGTACGGCATAATGGCACTTTTTACCGGGTGCCCCACTTCGCCAGCAATACCAATTGCGATGTAATGCCCGACACGTTGACGAATGGCATTCACTTCCAGCGCCGCCAGCCAGGGGTGATTAAGCGCAATATGTGACAAGGCCACCAGCCAGCGCTCAAGCGTAACCAACTCCCGCTCAATGTTATCGGAACGTTCCTGCAGCACATCATAGAAGTGGCTGCGCTTGATCAGTTTTTCCGCCAGGTTGGCATTCAACGGTGGCAGCGCGACCTGCCGGTCAACCAGCGTATCTGCAGTAGTACCGCCACCACCAAAAAACAGGTAAGGGCCAATTTCGACATCCCGACCAATCCCGAACGAAAACTGCAGGTTATCCAGTGCACGATGCATGGTTTGTACCGTATACCCCAACACCGGACTTTTTGGAAAACGTTCAGCAATTTCACCTTCCAGTTTTTCAGCCCCTTCCATCAGTTCGTCCAGCGACTGAATATTCCGTACCACACTGCGCATCCGCTCACGCGGGTTACGGCCATAGGCAAACGGATACAGATAATCACGGTGATGAACCCGTAAAACCCAGGGGTCCGGTATTTCCGGAGCTGCTGCCAGCAACTCTGACAACGAGGTCCGGTAGCGATTATCTGCAAAGGCAAAGCCATAAGCCTTGAGCAACTTCCAGGCATAATTGGGCCACAAATAATCACCAGGGCGATGGTTATCGAGAATTTCCTTGTCGACATCCATGTAGGCATTGGAGATAGGAATTTCCAGACTTTCCGGGGTTTCTCGCAACAGCTCCTGGGTTAGCCGGTGGCGTACCATATACATGTACGACGTAATGGCATTATCCGGAGTATTGAAGGTCGGCAACCCTTGCTCATCAAAATAATCCCGTGATGATTCCACCGAAAACTCACCGATCCAGCTGGTAATCACGCTCTTGTTATAGTTTTTGGCTACTTTCACCAACGCCTGTGCATTCGCCAGCGCATCGGTGCCAATACCCGGAATATAAATAACCAGCAAGGCATCCACCTGGCGGTCGGCCAGCAAGGTATTGGTCACTGCCGCCAGCTGCTGTGGCTGTAATTCCGGGTTCAGCAACAAGGGGTTATCGGTTTTGACATACTCAGGCAACAAACCGCGCAAATGGGTGCGGGTCTCATCCGACAGGCTGGCCAGTGTGCCACCATCCTGCAGCAGACGATCCAGCGCCAGAATCGCCGGGCCTCGCCCATTAGCAACTACCGCCAAACGTGGCCCGAACGACTCACGCTGCCGCCGCAGTGCATCCACACAGTGGAACATTTCATCCGTATCGTTCACTCGTAACACACCCGCACGGGCGAGGGTTTCGTCAATCAGGGCATCGCGGCTGCTCAACCCTTTGGGGGTGCTGATTCGATTAAGCGGGTTTTCCTGAAAACGATTACTTTTTACCGCCAACACCAGCTTGTGCCGGGATGCCGCTCGCAACGACCGCACCAGTGCCTTGCCTGAGCCAATTTCATCCAGCTGCACCAGAATGGTTTTGACGTGTGGTTCCTGCACCACAAAATCGATCAAATCAGAAAAACTGACATCCTGATTACTACCCAGCGTCATCACATGGGAGAAACCAACATTACGACTAAAGGCCCAGTCCATCACACCAGAGGCCAATGTCCCTGACTGGCCAACATAAGCGATATTGCCAGCCCGGACTGGTACATGCAGCAAGCTGGCATTAAATTTCCGCCACGGCACCACCAGCCCGAGGCAATCCGGCCCAAGCACACGAATACGGGTTTGCTGGATAACCTGCTCAAGCCGGTCGGATGCCGGGCGATACTGCCAGGAGCGGGTTCTGGCGATCCCCCCGGTCAGCAGCAACGCAGCGCCTACTCCTTTGCCATGCAGCTGTTTCAACACTTTGGGCACGGTTTCCGCTGGAGTACAAATAATAGCCAGATCGGGAGTTTCTTTCAGTTGACTGATCCGGCTCAAGGCAGGCACTCCGTATACCTGACTGTAACCACGAGTATTGATCGGAATAATTGTGCCAGGAAATTCACCATTCAACAGGTTGCGAACAATCGCACCCCCGACACTGCCCGGACGCTCGGAAGCACCGATAACAGCAATCACTTTGGGCCGAAAGAACAACTCGAGGGAGCGAGTACCCATGTATTGTGATCCTTTAGTTGAGTTGGCCTGAGTGTAACGGCTAGATACACTGATAAAAACAGCAGAAGTATGTCTTATGAGCACAGGATACTACGCGTTCCACCAGCACTTTGGCCATGACACAGGTGAAGACCACCCCGAACATGCCTGTCGAATACTGGCACTTGAACAAATTCTCAAAAAATCCGGGGTCTGGGATCACCTGACCATCCACGAAGGTCAGGCTGCCCACCTGCCCGATATTCTGCGGGCGCACAGCAAGGCCTACGTCGATGAGCTGCACCTGATCCAGCCAGAACAGGGGCATATTATGGTCGACGAAGACACCACCATGTCCTCAGGCAGCCTGGAAGCCGCCTTGTACTCTGTTGGCACCACCACCCAGGCACTGGACGATCTTCTGAAGAACGTGCACCACAACGCCTTTGCTGCCATCAGACCACCGGGCCACCATGCCGAGCGCAGCAAGTCGATGGGATTTTGTTTTTTCAACAACACGGCCGTTGCCGCACTCCGGGCGGCTGATGTCCATCATCTGCAACGTATTGCCATTCTGGATTTTGATGCCCACCAGGGCAACGGCACCATCGATATCTTGCAGAATGACCAACGGTTTTTGCTGCTTTCCAGCTTCCAGCACCCGTTTTATCCCTACACCCATTTTGAACAGAACAAGTATACCAACCTGGTCAATGTTCATTTGTCCCAGGGAGCTACCGGGACAGAGTTCCGCCAGGGGATAGAAGAGCACTGGGCACCGGCCCTTAAACGCTTTGCACCGGAATTGATTCTGGTATCTGCCGGTTTTGATGCCCATAAAGATGACCCGATGGCTGAACTCAACCTTGAAGAGCAGGATTTTGCCTGGATCGGCCAATGGATTGCCCGCTATTGCCAAAGTCGCAATATTCCCTGGCTCGCAATACTGGAAGGCGGTTATGACCTCAACGCCCTGGCAAGGTCAGCCACGCTGTTTATTGCCGCCATGCTCGAGAAACAGGCTATCCAGCAGACATCAGCATAAAAAAGCAAAATAGCAGGCTAAGCCGTTGATTTCATACAAAAGTGTTGACGTATAAAAAACAGAAGGTATTATACGCGCCAGTTCGGAGGGATGGCTGAGTGGTTGAAAGCACCGGTCTTGAAAACCGGCGTAGGTTAATAGCCTACCTAGGGTTCAAATCCCTATCCCTCCGCCATTATTTATCTAATAAAATCAATGAGTCAGATGATTTTATTAGCCTGAAAAAGCTCTTTGGGAGCGTTTTTGGGAACAAGTCTGGGAATACCAGCAAAAAAAGGCAGCCAATTGGCTGCCTTTTTTGTTACTACTTTATCAGTCCAGCCAGCCATCTCTCGATGGCTGTGTATCTGATCAGCTCAGAATTTCTTCAATCGTAATGTAGTCACCCACTCGACCGGTCATCTGCTCTGCATCGGTATTGACAGGCAGAGTTTTCTTGCCTGGTCTCCAGCCTGCCGGACACACTTCACCAGTTGCTGATGCATGCTGCCAAGCTTGTACCTGACGCAGGAATTCATTGACATTACGACCAACCGAGTCTGCCTGGACTTCCTGCGCTACGCAGATGCCATCCGGGTTAAACAGAAAGCGTCCACGTAATGCCACACCCTCTTCTTCGATCAGCACACCAAAGTCCCGGCTCACTTGCTGGGTAGTATCTGCCCCCATGGTCAGCTGCAGGCCTGCCAGTACCGGTTCGGTTTCGGCAAACCGCTTATGTGAGAACTTGGAGTCCACAGACACGGGCAAGATTTCCACGCCCAGCGCCTGAAATTCATCATATTTGGCGTTCATGGCCGCAATTTCAGTCGGGCAAACAAAGGTAAAGTCGGCAGGGTAGAAACACACCACAACCCATTTGCCTTTGAAATCCTCACTCGACACCGTTGTGTAATGCCCGGTTTTGGCATTATAGGCATCCATTGTAAACTCTGGCATCTCACGACGAACCATGGTTGAACTCATAGCCTTTTTCTCCTCGGTGATAGATATTGTTTCAGCTTCCTGACCAGCCCTTGTTGGCTTGCGCGGTTTAAGCGGTGTATCACAACTCATAGTGCTCTCCTGCCTCCCCACACTCCATGGGTTATGGGATGTGGGATGTGGTATTTGTTTATCTGTTACCCATAATATAACTATATTGGAATATTTACATAAACAAATACAAATGACCTCCATACACATAATCTATCGCCCAGAAACATTGCAACCTCACCGGCGGCAAGAAAGCAATCGACAAATAACAGGTAGAGGAAAGAGAAAACGAAGAACAGCAGAAAACAGCGAGAGAGAAACAAAAACGGATGGCACCAGGCCATCCGCTTATGATTAACCGGATCGATCAGACAGTATTACTTAGCAGCTTCCAGCGCTGTTTTCACCCAGCCATCAAAGGTTTTTTGATTGGCCTCGATCCACAAGTCAGCATGACGCTCAATCGCCGCGACAGAATCATCGCCATTGGCAATCATCATGTTTTCTGCACTAACGGCATTGATGGGTAATGTCATGATAGCGAACAATTTTGCAGCAGCCGGGTTTTTCTCTGCCCAGGCTTTATTGGCAACGATACGCTCGGCGTTAATATCAAAACCATAGTCCTTGCCGTTGGCCAGCTTGGTATCAGTGCCATTCGGGTTGGCTGAGTACGGTACTTCCAGCCAGACTACGTCCTTGCCCGGAACCAGCTTGCCGGACACCCAATATGGGGTCCAGGTGTAGTACAGGACCGGCTTGCCTTCGTTGTAACGGGCGATGGTATCGGAAATGATCGCCGCGTATTGCCCTTGATTATGGCTGATGCGATCGCGCAGCTTGAACTCATCCATTTGGTACTCAATCACACCTTCGCATCCCCAACCAGCGTTACAGCCAGCCAGATCGGCTTTGCCGTCACCATTGGTATCAAACAATTTGGCGATTTTGGGGTCTTTCAAATCAGTGATTTTACTGATGCCATATTTGTCTGCTGTCTTTTTATCGATCAGATAACCCTGGGCAGCACCATTAATGTAAGTACCCTGGCGGTAGAATTTGTCGTCACCACCAGCATTTTTATACATGGTGTTGTGCAGTGGGTACCAGTTCACTGTGGTGTAGGTCAAATCACCGTTGGCAATGGCGGTATAGCCTGCACTGTAATCCACTTCCTTGATCGGTTTGATGTCATAACCCAATTTGGCCAGGGCTTTATTGACAATCACGGTCTGGAATTTTTCTTCCGAGATAGGACTATGGAATGACTGCACGCTAATGCCTTTACCCGGCAGGTCGGCAGCGCCAACAACACTGCTCAGTGTCAAAGTAACAACACCGGCAGCAATACCGGCCATCAAAGATCTGGTTTTCATAAAAGTCTCCTGATTCAGTGGTTAACTTATGGGTTCTTACTGGTCAATCGGAGCAACAGCCCGACGGGGCCGGTCTGATACCAGTGACGCACACCGCGGGCGCGGGCATCCTGCCCCAAGGCCTGGGTCAGGCGATCAAGAATAATGGCGAGAATCACAATGCCGATACCGCCGACAGCAGCCAGACCGATATCCAGTCGGCCAATGCCTCGCAGCACCATCAATCCCAACCCACCAACCGAAATCATGGAGGCAATAACCACCATCGACAGGCTCAGCATCAGGGTCTGGTTTACTCCAGCCATAATGGTAGGCATTGCCAATGGCAACTGTACCTTGAACAACATCTGACTCGGGCTGGCCCCAAAGGACTCAGACGCTTCAATCAGGTCGCCAGGAACCTGGCGAATCCCCAGATTGGTCAGCCGAATCACCGGCGGCATCGCAAAGACAATCGTCACCACGACACCAGGGACATTACCGATACCAAACAGCATCACGATCGGCACCAGATAAACAAACGCCGGCGTTGTTTGCATGGCATCCAGCGTCGGCCGCAAAATTCGATTCAGCCTGTCGTTGCGAGCCATCAGAACACCCAGCGGCAGCCCCAACAAAATGCAGAAAAAGACGGAAGTAAGCACCAGCGACAAAGTGGTCATGGCTTCACTCCAGGCACCAATGGCACCCAGCACAAACATGCCCAATGCCGTACCAATCGCCAAACGGCCACCGGCCAATTGCCAGGCCAGCAGGGCAAACAGCGCGATCATCAGCAAAGGCGGCGTACTGTTAAGCAATACATCGATGGAATTCAGCGTGGCGTCAACCGGCACCTTGACAGCCGTAAAGAAGGGGCGAAAGTTCACCACCATCCAGTCCAGCCCGTATTCTACCCAGTCTTGTAATGGCACCCAGGCTTCCGGGAAAGGGTTGGACAAGGTTGCTTCAACAGTTTCCTGAACCCTGTCGTCCTGCAACCAGCCTTCGGCCTGAAAGTTATCCTCAGACTGCTCGGCATTACCCCAGGGGTTGGTTTCTGCCATATTCTCGGTTGCAAAGGGATTATCCCCCCCCGTTTCAGCAGCTGCCGGCTCGGCAGTGGCAAACGGGTTATCCTGCAATTCGTCGTTTTGAGATATTTCCGGCTCCGTCGCGAAGGGGTTGGTATCGTTACTCATGATGGTTTATTCCCTGCGTCGTCTTCATCGTCTTCTGCTTCCCGGTCGAGGGTTTCCAGCAGGCACGTTTTGGTAATATTGCCGATATATTCGCCATCCTTGACTACCGGAACCGGGTAGTCAGACTGGGCTACCGTTGAGATCAACTCACGCACGGGAGTTTCAGCTTCAAGCGGGGTTGCCTCATCATCGGTGGAGAACACACATTGCTCCAGCATGGTGCCGGGCTTTTCTTTATCCAGCTCGCTGAGGGATGTCACACCAACCAGCTGTTGTTCACTATCCACGACATAACCATATTCCATGCCACTGTCCGTTAACTGCTGCATGGCATCCGCGACACTACCGGCGCTATCAATAGTGGATTCCGGCACGACTTCTGCCAGGTTATGTGCAGCGTAGACATTGGAAATATCCACACCCTTGAAGAATGACTTCACATATTCATTGGCCGGATTCTGCAAGATATCGTTGGGCGTACCCACCTGCACCACTTCGCCGTTTTGCATAATGGCAATACGATCACCAATACGCATGGCTTCATCGAGGTCATGGGAAATAAAGACAATGGTACGGCTATGATCAGCCTGCAGCTTGACCAGCTCGTCCTGCATCTCGGTACGAATCAGAGGGTCCAGCGCTGAAAATGCTTCGTCCATCAGCATGATGTCCGGGTCATTGGCCAGCGCCCGGGCCAAGCCGACACGCTGCTGCATACCACCCGACAATTCATCCGGATAAGAACGGCCGTGTGCTGACAAGCCGACCTGTTCCAGAGCGGCTTGCGCCTTCAGACGGCGTTCGTCAACATCAACGCCCAAAAGCTCCAGTCCGAACGCTGCGTTATCCAGCACATTGATATGGGGCATCAAGGCAAAAGACTGAAAAACCATACTGATTTTTTTACGCCGGACATCCCGTAACTGTTTCTGGTTGATTGCGGCAATATCTTCACCGTCGACCAGTACCTGTCCGCGAGTCGGTTCAATCAGCCGATTGAGCAAGCGCACCAGTGTCGATTTGCCAGAACCGGACAATCCCATAATGACGAATATTTCGCCTTCACGGATGCTCAGACTGACGTCCTTAACGCCAATCGTTTGTCCCGTGCGAGTGAATATTTCATCCTTATCGATGCCCTCATCAACCAGCGCCAACGCTTGTTGAGGACGATCGCCAAAGACTTTATAAAGGTTTTTTACTTCGAGTTTGATGGATGCCGTATCAGGTATCGCCATGATTATTTATTTATAGCTGTAAGTACTTTTACAATACAGACTTTTCCCTGCATATTCAAAACCGTCTGCCATTGTCGATATTGTTGCCATGATATAGAACAAGAAAAGTATTCCAGGCACCAATATGGCCTCAATATTAAGGATGTCGTCTATACTTCATCCCTGCTGAAGGAAAATGTCCGCCCCAAATACCTGCCAGCACAGCATTTTTCATATTTTATTTTATATATTGCTTTTAACTCTAAGCAGTCCATGCACGCTTTCTATAGCCAATGTAGCCGGAACCCGAGCCGCTAACCCCGCCGACACGACCCTTCACTTTCGTCTTTCACCCAGCCCTCAGCTGAAAATCCTCCCTCCTATTGCGTCCACGCCGGGAAAGCCGCACCATTAACGGCTACTTCATCAGCCAGAATGTCTGCTTTATGGCCAGTTTTTCTTTACTGCTTACCGCAAGCCCTTTCCTCGGTGCCAGCCACCAACAAGCCCAGGATTTTGTCCGTGCCGCCCTGGCCCAGGGCCATCAGATTCATCGGGTATTTTTCTATCAGGATGCTGTGCTCTGTGGCAGCAATCGCATTCAGTCTCCGCAAGGGCAACAGGATATCGGCGAGCAGTGGCAACAACTCGCCAACACCGGGCAATTCCCATTACAACTGTGCATCGCCAACAGTATTCGCCGCGGTCTGGTCGATCAGCAGGAAAGTGAACGGTACGATTTGCCCGGCGCAACACTCCAACCCGGCTTTGAACTGACCGGCCTGGGTGAAATGGCCGACGCCTGCGCACAATCCGACCGCATCCTGGAGTTCTGATGTCATCGACCTCATACAATCTGATTATTATCAACTCGGCACCCGTGAGCGATGCGGAACCCATCGACATGGCTTTGGCGCTGGCGGCATTTGATCAGCCCACCACCCTGCTGTTTTCAGGCCCGGGGATATACTGGCTGATCAATCATCAGGCGGCGCGCAAGGCCGGGGGCAAATCCCCTTCGCGGCTGATTGCTGCCTTGCCCATGTACGAATGCGATGCCATCTATTACTCCAGCAGTGATCGGGATGCCTTGTGTCTGGCAGCGAAGCAACTATCCAGCCTGGCAAGTGCCGCATCAGACGACACCATCAAAACCCTGATCGCCTCCAGCCACCACTGCCTGAGTTTCTGATATGACCACGCTACACACCCTGAACCAGGCCAGCCCTGCAATACTGCAACGCCTGCTGCGCTTTGCCAGCCCGCAGGATGGCCTGCTGTTAATCGGAGACGGCGTGTACTTGCTTGCACAAGACCTCGTCGCCTCAACAGCCATCCACCTTTATTATCGACACCAGGATTACGACCAGCGTGGCCTGAGCGATAACGACAGTCCGGTCAATAGTCCGGCCAATGCTACCGCCGTGGACGACAATGACTGGGTGCAACTCACCCTGACACACTCACGCACCGTGCACTGGAAATAGGAACGCGTCATGAGCAACGCTCTGTTACTGGACAAAGACGGCTTTCTGGTAAATCTGGACGATTGGAATCCGGCGGTTGCCAACCAGCTGGCGCAGACTGAAAACATCCAGCTCAACGATGCACATTGGGAGATTCTGCAGCTATTGCGGCAATTCCATAACGAGTTTGACCTGTCCCCCGCCATGCGGCCGCTGACCAAATACATCAAAACCCATCTTGGTGCCGAACAAGCCAGCAGCATTTATTTACTCAAGCTGTTTCCTGGCAGTCCCGCCAAAATAGCCGCCAAAATAGCAGGGCTACCACGCCCGGAGAATTGCCTGTGACACAGACCCCAACAACCATCAGCCACACAAACAAACACCCTCTGGCTGACCTTGTCCGTATTCTGGCCCGCGGCAAAAATGCCAGCCGCAGCATGACCTTCGATGAAGCCCGCTTTACCATGGGTGAATTGATTGCCGGGCGCTTTGAGCCAGAACAGCTCGGTGCCATTCTAATGCTGCTACGGGTCAAGGAAGAAACAGCGGAAGAACTGGCGGGGTTCGCGGCAGCCATCAACGACCAGTGGCCAGCATCCACTGCAGATTCCCCTGCCTACGATCTGGTCTGGCCCAGTTACGCAGGCAAACGCCGCCAGCCATTCTGGTGTCTGCTATCAGCACTGCTGCTGGAGCAGATGGGCTACCGTATCCTGTTCCACGGCAGTACCGCCCATACCGAAGGCCGGGTATATCTGCACGAAGTATTTGAACAGCTGGACCTGGCAACACTGGCGCATACTGACCAGATCAATCATGGCCCCAGCCTGGCCTACCTGCCTTGCGAAGCGATCAACCCATTATTCCAGCGCTGGCTGTCACTCAAGGCCATTCTTGGGGTTCGCTCCCCCATCAATACCCTGCTAAAAACCATTGCCCCCCATGGCACCGCCAGCGTGCAAGGCATATTCCACCCCAGTTACGCCGTCACTCACGCCGGTGCCGCAGCAATTAATGGCAACGACATGCTGGTGATCAAGGGCGAAGGTGGGGAGTTTGAAGTCAACCCGGAACGTAGCTGCCGGGCGTATTACCATTTGAATGGCCAATCCGGTGAACTGGTAATACCCAACCAGCACAGTCATTTTGCCGACAAACCCGCAGGTATCGACAGCAACCTGCTCGTGCAGATGTGGCAAGGTGGCCTGAACAGTGAATACGCCCACCAGGCCGTGATTCATACTGCAGCACTGGCGCTGGTGGCGATCCGCAAACAGCCGGAGCAGCTGGAGGCGATTACCGCAGAATGCCAGGCGGCCTGGCAGGCACGGGACACTGGCCGTCTCAGCAAGTAAGGCAGGTATCATCCTTATAACTGGATAGCTGGGGCAGAATCAGCCAGGCCAGAGCCTCACTGTCACATGCAGCCACACCAGCAAGCGGTCTGATGCAGCGATTTATTCGCTGCGCCAGGCCAGTTTGCCGTGCAAACCAACAACACTACCAATGATCGTCAATGTTGGCGCATGCACTTCATTTGCTGCAATAAAATCCGGCATATCCGCCAATGTACTCACATGCACCTTTTGATCGGGCAAAGTACCTTTTTCAACCAGTGCAATCGGGGTTGACGCTGCCATGCCATGTTTAACCAGCTGACGACAGATCTCGGCAATACCACTCAGTCCCATATAAACCACCAATGTCTGATGCGGATGAATCAGCTCAGACCAAGGCAGATTGCAGCTACCATCACGCAAATGCCCGGTCACAAAGCGAACACTCTGGGCATGATCCCGGTGCGTCAGCGGAATACCGGCATACGCTGCGCAACCACTGGCAGCGGTAATACCCGGCACCACCTGAAATGGCACGCCGTATTGCGCCAGCAGCTCGATTTCCTCGCCACCACGACCAAAAATAAACGGATCGCCGCCTTTCAGACGCAAAACCCGCCGCCCCTTACGCGCTTCATCTGCCAAACGCTGGCTGATTTCTTCCTGTGGTACGGCATGATTGCTTTTGGCCTTGCCAACGTACACCCGTTCGGCGTCACTGGCGATCAATGCCATGACACCTGGCCCAACCAGTCGATCATAAAAAACCACATCCGCCGACTGAATCAGCCGTAAAGCCCGAAATGTCAGCAAGTCAGGGTCTCCTGGCCCAGCACCCACCAGATACACTTCCCCCATCGTCACAGTCTGGCCAGCGAGCAGCTGGTTCGCCAGCAACTGCGCCCGCTCCGGTTGTCGGGCCAACACCAGCTCAGGCACATTACTACGCATCACCTGACGCCAGAAAGCGGCTCGCAACGGCGCAGCCAGACGTTCCTTGACCTGATCACGCATCCGTTCGAGCATCTCACCCAACTGACGGTATTCTTGCGGCAAAAAAGCGTCCAGACGCTGGCGCATATGACGCGTCAAGGCAGGAGAGGCACCACGACTGGAAATCGCCACCAACAGCGGTGACCGATCAATCACCGCCGGGAAGATAAAGTCGTTATCGTCCTGGCAATCCACCCGACAAACAAAACAACCCTGCTGACGTGCCGTTACCGCCAGCGTTGCATTCAGTGAATGGTTATCCGTTGCCAGCACGACAAAAGCACCGGCAACAAACACCTCTTGCTCCGTGGCTTCACGCGCTTCCAGCTGAATCGAACCTTGCTGTGCCAGGCGGGCGATATCCACCCCTGCCGATGGCGTAATAACCGTCACTGCCGCCCCAGCCTGAACCAGAGTGTGAACCTTGCGACCAGCGACCGCTCCGCCACCAACCACATAAAATGGCCGTATATCTCCCTTCAGTACCAGCGGCAGTGTCATCATGGCTTCAATACCTCAAGACCACCCATATAAGAACGCAACACCTCTGGCACTACCACGCTGCCATCGGCTTGTTGGTAATTTTCCAGAACCGCCACCAATGCCCGCCCCACAGCCAGACCGGAACCATTCAGGGTATGCAGCAGTTCCGGCTTGCCGGTTTCCGGGTTACGCCAGCGCGCTTGCATACGACGCGCCTGATAATCCATAAAATTACTGCAAGAAGATATTTCCCGGTACTTGTCCTGCCCTGGCAGCCAGACTTCCAGGTCGTAGGTTTTGGCTGCAGAAAAACCGAGATCACCACCACACAAAATAACTTTGCGGTACGGCAATGCCAGTTTCTGCAGAATCGCTTCGGCGTGACCAGTAAGCTCTTCCAGGGCAGCCTCAGATTGTCCGGCCTGAACAAACTGCACCAATTCCACCTTGTCGAACTGATGCTGACGGATCATACCGCGGGTATCCCGGCCATAGCTGCCGGCCTCACTGCGGAAACACGGCGTATGCGCTACTTTCTTGAGGGGTAATTCACCGTCAAAAACAGTGTCGCGCAACAGGTTGGTCACGGGTACTTCGGCGGTCGGAATCAGATAGAAGTCCTTATCCCCCTGAGCATCCGGGATGCGGAACAGATCCTCGGCAAACTTCGGCAGCTGGCCAGTCCCCTCAAGGGCACTCTTGTTCACCAGATACGGTACATAGGTTTCTTCATATCCATGCTCATCGGCGTGGGTATCAATCATAAACTGCGCCAACGCCCGGTGCAGGCGAGCGATCTTGCCACTCATGGCCACAAAACGGGAGCCGGCAAGAGCGGTACCGGCTTCAAAGTTCATGCCCAGCGGTTCACCCAGATCCACATGATCGCGGGCAGCAAAATCCAGCTTGACCGGCTGGCCCCAAGTCATGACCTCGACGTTGTCTTCTTCATCCTTGCCTGCTGGCACATCGGCATGCGGCACGTTGGGAATCGCCATCAGCCACTGATGCAATGCCTGTTCGGCTTCCTTGGCTTCGGTTTCAGCCAGCGAAATATCGGAATCGATGCCGCCCATTACCTGCTTTTTGGCTTCGTCCGGGGATACACCCTGCTTGATCAAGATACCAATTTCCCGGGATGCTTTTTTCTTCTCAGCCTGCAAGGATTGGGCGCGAGTCAGTGCGGATTTTCGACGCTCGTCCATGGATGAAAAGCTGGCCGCGTCAAATTGAACGCCTTTAATAGCCAGTGCTGCCGTTACAGATTCCAGGTTGTCGCGAATAAACTTGATGTCGAGCATGAGAATAAAGTCCGGATAATAAGAAGCGTATAAAGTGAATTCGGGGTACAGCTTTGATGTTGTCAATGTTTACGGCAAACAACGTTCACCATGCCTGATCAGCATGCGTGAGGTGATCCTTGCCATTTTGCCATTGTCAACTCATGCCACGCCGGTTCGAGAACAGGCCCGCCTGATGCACCCTTGGTAGTGAATTGTGATATTGACTACTGGTATGGCCCATACATTGCCATCATAAAGGCGCTTGCAAGCAGCCCTCAGGTCTCAGCCCTGGTTTTTCAACAAGGTACTGGCTAATGCCATGCCACTACCGGTTGCCAGCAAACAGCCAATAACAGAGATGCCTATGTAAGCCGCCGCAGCGCTATAGCGCTGCTGCTGCAACAACGACACACTTTCAAGCGAAAACGTTGAAAATGTGGTGAAGGCACCCAAAAACCCGACCATGGCCAGTTGCTTGTGGTGCTCTGCGCCCCACTGCTGCTGAACCAGAAAGACAAAGGCCATACCAATGACAAAGGAGCCTATCAGGTTCACTGACAGCGTGCCATACGGGAACGCCTTACCCATCCAACGGAATACGGAACTGGCCACCCAGTAGCGGAATAGTGCCCCAAAAGCACCACCCAGTCCGATCCACAACAGCGCCATAATCATTTTCCTTCGGGTTGCTTAGTCAGTCTGATCCGACTCATGATAAGGATACCGCGGAGTCGGCGACTGACGATTCAGTGCTTGCAAGTGTTCCAGCTTCTGACTGATCTTGCTCTCCAGCCCCCGCGCTACCGGATGATAGAAACGAGCATCCTTTAATTCTACCGGAAAATAGTTTTCACCGGCCGCAAATGCCCCCGGCTCATCATGGGCGTAACGATATTCGGCGCCATAATCGAGCTCTTTCATTAATTGGGTAGGTGCATTCCGCAAGTGTATCGGCACTTCATATCCCGGCTGGGAAGCAACCAGTGCCCGAACTTCGTTATACGCTTTGTACACTGCATTGCTTTTGGGAGCACAGGCCAGGTACACCACCGCCTGGGCCAGCGCCAGCTCTCCCTCCGGGCTGCCCAGTCGCTCCTGAGTATCCCAGGCACTCAGACACAACCCCAGCGCCCGCGGATCTGCATTACCCACATCTTCGCTGGCCATACGCACAATACGCCGGGCCAGATACAGAGGATCACAACCGCCGTCCAGCATACGCACCAACCAGTACAGCGCGGCATCCGGGTCGGAGCCACGCATCGATTTGTGCATCGCAGAAATCTGGTCATAAAAGGCTTCGCCACCTTTGTCAAAACGACGACCAGGCTGCGTCAACAATGCCTCGACCACCTCGGTAGTCAGCACCTGACCGGCCGCCAGCTGCAGAGCAAATTCATAATTATTCAGTGCCCGACGAGCATCACCGTCCGCCACCAGAGCGATACGCGCCAGCGCTTCAGGTTCGGCCTCACCAGGCAACTCTCCGGCAGCCAGCAAGCGTTGCTCTGCCTGTTGTAAAACCGTCAGGATATCGTCCTGACCCAGGCTCCGCAGCACGTAGACCTGGGCTCGGGACAGCAAGGCGTTATTCAACTCAAACGATGGATTTTCAGTGGTCGCGCCGATAAACAACAAGGTGCCGTCTTCGACATGGGGCAAAAACGCATCTTGCTGCGATTTGTTAAACCGATGCACCTCATCGATAAACAAAACGGTCTTCAGACCCCGGGCACGATACATACTGGCCTGTTCCACTGCCGCACGAATATCCTTGACCCCCGACATCACCGCACTTAAAGAAATAAAGCGGGCATCGACATACTGGGCCACCAGCCGCGCCAGGGTGGTTTTGCCCACCCCCGGCGGCCCCCAGAAAATCAGTGAGTGCAACTGCCCGGCATCCAGAGAGCGGCGCAAGGGAGCACCTGGCCCCACAACATGGGTCTGGCCAATATATTCTTGCAGACTGGTAGGGCGCATGCGGGATGCCAGCGGTTCATAACCCTCGGGCTGGCCGAACAGATCGTCTGAATCCTGCCCCATCAGAAATGGGTTCGGGCATCAATTACATCAACCCCGTCCGGCACATCAAACACAAAAGCCATCGGATCCAGGGTTTGATTACGGGCAATATCACTGAGCTGGATATCGGTCACTTGCCCGGTGGCATCCGCAATCGTCATCGACATCAGTTGATCCCCCTGATAAGCGAAATCCAGAAATTCAAACAGCTGGCTTTTATCGTGGGGAATCAGATGAAAAACACGCTGGCCATTTTTCTGAAACTGGCTCACCTCAAAATTACTGGCCACATCCTCCTGTCGCCCACCCAATAACAAGGCGGGCATGTCCTGCACTCGCAGTTCCAGATTACGAATGGTGACCTGATCCAGGTCCTGATCAAAAATCCAGACCAGTTCACCATCAGACACGACCAGCTGCTCATATGGTGGCCGGGTTTGCCAACGCAACTTGCCGGGGTTGGCAATCGCCAGGCGCCCTTCTGTCTGTTGCAGCGCCTGCCCTTGCTGGTCGCGGATAGTCTGGACAAAATCAGCTTCCAGGGTGGTGGTACCACCCAAGCGCTCAACAAAAGACGCCAGCGCAGCGTCATCTGCCATGGCCAGCAGAGGATGGAACAGGGTCGCAGCCAGTACGACAGACACCCCGACCAGCGGGCGAAAAAAATATTCAAGATACAAAAAAGACATCCTCATAATATGTTACGAATAAGCCATACGTGCCGCTCGGAGAGCATTGTATTTAAAACGGTCGCTCCGGTGCTGCCGCAGCCAACACTTCCCGACTGCCATTATGGGCTGGTGGACTCACTACCCCGGCGGCTTCCATGGCTTCGACCAGACGGGCAGCGCGGTTGTAGCCAATCCGCAATTTGCGCTGCACCCCTGAGGTGGAACATTTGCCTGACTCTGTTACAAAGGCAACGGCCTGATCAAACAGTTCATCCTGTTCGTCACCGCTTTCCCCTGTCGTCGCGGCCGTCAAGGATTCTTCCGACATCTGCGTAATCTCTTCCAGATAGTCCGGCTCACCACGCAGTTTCCATTCCGCCACAACCCGATGCACTTCGTCGTCATCCACAAAGGCCCCATGCACCCGATCCGGCAACGCCTGACCCGGTGGCATGTACAGCATATCACCGTGCCCGAGCAGCTGCTCTGCCCCGCCCTGATCAAGAATCGTACGAGAGTCGATGCGGGACGACACCTGAAATGCCATTCGGGTTGGCACGTTGGCCTTGATCAAGCCGGTAATCACGTCGACCGATGGCCGCTGTGTGGCCAGAATCATATGAATCCCTGCCGCCCGGGCTTTCTGGGCGATACGGGCAATCAGCTCTTCGACTTTTTTGCCTACCATCATCATCATGTCGGCAAATTCGTCGATCACAATCACAATATATGGCAAAGGCTCCATGATTCTGGGAGTGGTATCGTACGACTGGGATATATCCCAGAGCGGATCCAGCAACGGCTCGCCAGCCTCGATCGCTTCCCGCGCTTTCTTGTTGTAGCTCGCCAGGTTACGAACCCCCATCGAGGCCATCAACTGATAACGACGTTCCATTTCTGCCACCGACCAACGCAAACCATTAGCGGCTTCTTTCATATCGGTAATTACGGGGGTCAACAGGTGCGGAATCCCTTCATAAACCGACAGTTCGAGCATTTTCGGATCGACCATGATCAGCCGCAGCTCTTCGGGCGTCGACTTGAACAACAAACTGAGGATCATGGCATTAATACCAACGGATTTACCTGAGCCTGTGGTACCCGCTACCAGCAAATGCGGCATTTTGGCCAGATCTGTCACCATCGCGTTACCGCCAATATCATGACCCAGGGCCAGTGTCAGAGGCGATGATGCATCATCAAAATCTTTCGATGACAGCACATCAGACAAGGCAACAATCGCCCGATTCTCATTCGGCACCTCAATACCCATAACGGACTTGCCTGGAATGACTTCCACCACCCGTACACTGATCATCGCCATGGAGCGGGCCAGATCCTTGGCCAGGTTGGTAATCTTGCTGGCTTTGACGCCAGGTGCCGGCTGGATCTCAAAACGGGTAATCACCGGGCCGGGAGCTACTCCGGTTACTGTGATCTTGACGCCAAAATCAGCCAGCTTTTGTACCAGCAATCGGGACATATCCTGCAAGCGTTCATCCGAGAAGCCAAATGCCTGGTCCTTGCGGGGCGGGTCCAGCACCGCAATCGAAGGTAACGGTGACAGCTCTGGTTGAGGTTCGTTACCCGCCTGCAAATCACGCAAAGCGCGCTCGCTTACACCAGTGTCTTTCTTTTCCAGTGGCTGAATCGGAATGGCTTTTTCTGCTGCAACAGCGGCAGGGCGACCAGGGTTTTGTCTGGCTGGGCGAGCAGATGGCCGTTTTGCTGCCGAAGAACCTGACGATGCATCAGGAACAGCCCCGGACACATCAGGCACACCACCATCAGGCACACCACCATCAGGCATACCACTACCAGCCAACCTTTCAGGCTCTTGTCTTTCAGGTTTTTGTACAGGAGATATCAACGGCTTGGCAGATCGAGGGTCAGATGGCTCGGATAATACCGGAGGTGGTATGGCATCGGCGGCAGAGTCGAGCACGGGCGCATCTTCTTCTGTGGCCAGGCGATCATCATCAGTCAGCCAGGGAATATCAGCGTCATCAGCAGACAAGTCTGTTTTGTTTTGTGTCTCTTGTACTACGGTCAAAGTCGGCGCTTCCGGGTTGACGGAAAACCCTGGCTCATCCAATTCATCTTCGTGGGGCGCTGGGAACACCCCCAGCAATGATTCATCTCCCAACACAGGTTCTGATCGCTGCCGAATACTGGCTCCTGCAGTAAATTCAGCCACATCCACAATGTCGGACTGATCATCGCCATCTGTTATTCCGCTCTCGATACGAGGGTTGGACTGGCTGCCAGCCGTTGCCAGCCAGGACAAAGGTGACTCTGACTGGTTATTTTCCAGGCTTGCTTCAGAAGCCCTGAAGTTATCAAAGGCAATATCAGATGTTTCATTACCGGGTTGTTCGGCACTATTGCTGATAGCCCTTCCAGCACTGGTCTGGCCAGGCAACCACGACAAAATGATTTCACCAATACGGTCAAACAATGCCAACCATGAAAACTCCAGGAACAGCATCAACCCCAGCGCCAGCATCCCGATCAGGATCACCACCGATCCAGCAAACCCAAACAGCGGCGACAGATAGTTGAATACGCCCACACCCAGCATGCCACCAGAGCCGACTGGCAAGGACTGGCCCGGCCAGATACTCAAATGTGCCAGAGCACACAAGGCCGACAGGGTCAGCAACATGCCCACACCTCGTAACAACCAGGTAAGCCCACTGGCCCGGTGAGGTTGACGGAACAACAAGCCGAGCTTCACCAGCAGGAAAGCCGGTAAGCCATAGGCCAGATAACCAAAACCGTGCAGCAGGATATCCGCCACTACAGCCCCTACTCTGCCCACCGCGTTATGTGCAGGCCCGGAACCGCTGGCAGACCAGCCCTGATCGGCAGGAGAATAGCTCGACAAGGCCATCAACAGCAGCAAGCAGATCAGTGTCAACGACAAAAACAGGGCGTCCTGGCGTCGACTCCAGCCCGCGGTAACCTGCGCTCCGGAATTGACATCAACGGCATCGGCCATTTCCGGTGTATCCTTAGACAATTCAATATCCTGTGACATCAACAAAGACCTGAGTTTACCACGGCTAAAACATGATTGATTGGTTGGATGAATGCGCTGATCCGCAATTTCCGGATACAACAAACGCGCTCAAATACCCGGATGGACTACTGGCAGCAGGTGGAAATATAACCCCACCCTGGCTGTACTACGCCTACACCCGAGGCATCTTTCCCTGGCACGGAGAGGATGAACCTCGTCTCTGGTGGACACCCTCTCCCCGAGCAGTGATTTTGCCAGACACTTTCCGCATATCACGCACTATCCGCAAAGAGCTGAAACGCAGCCCACTGAGTTTTACCAGCAACCTGGCATTCAAACAGGTTATGACTGCCTGCGCGGAAGTCCATGCTGAGCAATCCGGCACCTGGATTCAACCAGAGATGATCGATGAGTACCATCGCCTGGCCAGTGCCGGGTTTGCTCTCAGTGTTGAATGCTGGAACGACCAGGGTGAGCTGGTGGGTGGTTTCTATGGCATTCGCATTGGCCAGGCTTTTTTTGGTGAGTCGATGTTTTCCCGTCAGTCCAACACCGCCAAGCTGGCGTTTGCCTGTGCCGCACCCCAGCTATTTGATAACGGTATAAAAATAATCGATTGCCAAATGCATACCGAGCACCTGGCCCGATTCGGTATCGTCAACCTGGATCGTCGATCATTCGAAAACCATCTGCTTCAAGCAACCAGCCACCAACCTACCCGACCATTGCTGCCAACCTGGCTTGACCATTCAGCCGCCACCAGCTCCGCCATGCCATCGGAGGTGCCACGATGACCCGCGTCATGCTACTCAAGCCACAGACCACTCACTCTTGTGGCTATTTGCCTCAACAGGAATCCGTCAGTCTGTATGTTGACCCCAACACACCGATGGACGACTTCCTGCTCAGCCAGCTGAACCTCAACGGTTTTCGGCGCAGCGGCCGCAGCCTTTATCGGCCCGATTGCCCAACCTGTAATGCCTGCACCTCGTTGCGTATTCCTGTTGACCGTTTCACCCCCAAGCGCCGCTTTCGCAAGGTGTTAAAACGCCTCCAACACTGGCAACTCCATGTCGAAAAGCCATCCATGCGCTGGTATGCGGATTACGCCCACTACATCCATCAACGCCACGCTGATGGCAGCATGTATCCACCGTCGGAAGAGCAGTTTCAGGATTTCCTGATCCAGGGTTTTGACAATCATCGTTTTTTGGTAGCGACTGAGCAGGGACAATTCAGGGCATGCCTGGTATTTGATGTGCTGATGGATGGCTTATCGTCGGTTTATTGTTTTTACGATCCGGCACTCACACGGGAGTCACCAGGAACCTTTATGATTTTGCAGCTCACGCGCCTGACAGCGGCCTTGCAACAACCTCACCATTACCTTGGTTATTGGGTGCCCGGTTGCTCCAAAATGGAATACAAAACGGACTTTCAACCATTGGAACAGTTTGTTAATGGCAATTGGTGCAGTTATTCGCCCGGATAACTTTGATTATTGGCAGGAATTAGGGCAGAATGCGCCCGCTCTGTATATTCTCTAAACAGGTGATGAATGGCGAAAGACGATCATATAGAAATGGAAGGTGAGGTGATAGACACTCTGCCTAATACCATGTTCCGCGTAAAACTTGAAAATGGTCACGTGGTTACGGCTCATATCTCTGGAAAGATGCGCAAGAACTATATCCGCATTCTGACTGGTGACAAGGTCAAGGTTGAGCTGACTCCCTACGACCTCAGTAAAGGCCGAATTACCTATCGCGCCCGCTAACCGGCTGTGATATCTGTGACCCCTACCTGACAGGTGGGGCCACAGACTACCAACTCACAGTCTGGTTACTGCCTTTTCAGGCAGAAACCTCTTCAGGTACCACAACGACCAGTTCGCCGTCCTCAACCTGAACCATCACATCCCCCCCACGTGCCAACTCCCCAAACAGAATTTTCTCTGCCAGCGGTTTTTTGACCTTTTCCTGCACCAGACGAGCCATCGGGCGAGCACCCATTTTTTCGTCATAGCCATGCTCAGCCAACCATTGACGGGCATCGTCATCGATATGCAGCATCACACGTTTGTCGTCCAGTTGTCCCTGCAACTCAACCAGGAACTTGTCGACGACATTCAGAATGGTATCTCGACCCAGGGCTGCAAACTGTACCGTAGCATCCAGGCGGTTGCGGAATTCCGGAGTAAAGAATTTTTTCAATTCCTCAGCACCGTCAACCGTATGGTCCTGATGTGTAAAGCCGATACTGGCTCGACTCATCCGCTCGGCACCGGCATTGGTAGTCATGATCAGAATCACGTTGCGGAAATCGGTCTTGCGACCGTTGTTATCCGTCAGCGTACCGTGATCCATAACCTGCAACAGAATGTTGAAGACTTCCGGATGTGCCTTTTCGATCTCATCCAGCAACAACACACAATGCGGCGTTTTATTAACGGTTTCGGTCAACAAGCCACCCTGGTCGTAACCCACATAGCCAGGAGGTGCACCAATCAAGCGGGACACGGTATGACGCTCCATGTACTCCGACATATCAAAACGAATCAGTTCCATCCCCATGACATTGGCCAACTGGCGCGACACTTCCGTTTTACCAACCCCCGTAGGGCCAGCAAACAGGAATGAACCAATGGGTTTTTGTGGTGCACTGAGTCCGGCACGAGACATCTTGATGGCCGTCGACAGAGTCTGAATGGCTTCATTTTGCCCGAACACCACCATTTCCAGCTTGTCTTCCAGCTTGAACAGCAACTCTTTGTCATCGGCAGAGACGGTTTTTGGCGGAATACGGGCAATCGCGGCAATCACCTGCTCAATTTCGGCCACATTGATCTGTTTCTTGCGCCGACTGACGGGCATCAATTGCTGTAACGCTCCCACCTCGTCGATAACATCGATGGCCTTGTCCGGCATATTACGATCGGTAATATAGCGGTCTGACAGCTCTGCCGCAGCACGCAGTGCCTTGTCGGTGTATTTGACGTTGTGATGATCTTCAAACTTGGACTTCAGCCCCTTAAGAATCTTGTAGGTATCATCAACAGACGGTGCCGCCACGTCGATTTTCTGGAAACGACGGGTTAATGCACTGTCTTTTTCAAAGATTCCACGGAATTCAGTAAAGGTGGTTGAGCCAACACAGCGAATTTCACCAGAACTCAACATCGGTTTCAGCAGGTTACTGGCATCCATAACACCACCAGAAGCCGCTCCTGCACCGATGATCGTGTGAATTTCATCGATAAACAAAATGCCATGAGGCTGGCGCTTCAGCTCGGCCAACAAAGCCTTGAGACGTTTCTCGAAGTCACCCCGATACTTGGTACCGGCCAACAATGCGCCCATATCCAGACTGTATACAACGGCATTGGCGATCACATCCGGCACTTCGCCGTCAACAATCCGCTTCGCCAGACCTTCTACAATCGCCGTTTTACCGACACCGGAATCCCCTACCAGCAATGGGTTGTTCTTGCGTCGACGCGACAGGATCTGGATCAGGCGACTGACTTCCTGATCACGGCCGATCAGTGGATCAATCTTGCCATCCCGGGCAACCTTGTTGAGATTGGTGGCGTAGCCTTCCAATGCATTACTGGCTGTTGGTTCGCCATCTTCATCGGTGACACCCGACGTACCGGTAGTACCGGATTCATCTTCCTGGCCCGACACTTTGGAAATGCCATGGGAAATGTAATTCACCACGTCAATACGGGCAATATTCTGTTGTTTGAGAAAATAAACGGCCTGGCTTTCCTGCTCGCTGAAGATGGCAACCAGTACGTTGGCACCGGTCACTTCCGCCTTGCCAGACGATTGCACATGAAATACAGCACGCTGCAGTACTCGTTGGAAGCCCAGGGTTGGCTGGGTCTCACGCTCGTCATCCGTGTCTGGAATCAGTGGTGTTGTCGCGTCCACAAAATCCGTCAACTCCTTGCGAATCCGTGGCACATCAGCACCACAGGCTCCCAATACGGCTGACGCAGCATCATTGTCGAGCAATGCCAACAACAAATGCTCTACGGTCATAAACTCATGCCGTTTTGAGCGAGCATCTTTAAAAGCCTCATTCAGAGTAAGCTCTAACTCTTTGTTCAGCATTGAATAGTCCCCCTAATCGTCAGCTGGTGCTACCTCGCACAGCAATGGATGCTGGCAATCTCTAGCGTATTGATTCACCAACTCAGCTTTAGTTTCAGCAACATCCCGAGTGTAGATGGCACATACTGCACTGCCTTTGGTATGAACTGTCAACATGATTTGTGTGGCCTGCTCCGGACTTCTGTTAAAAAACCGTTGCAGCACTTCGACCACAAATTCCATGGGCGTGTAATCGTCGTTCATCATAATCACACTGTACATAGAAGGTTTCTTGAGGGCAGGTTTGGTATTTTCAACCGCTACACCGCCTTCACGCTCATCCCCTGGCTGGTTGCTCATGTTTGATTCTAGTTGAGTTTTGGAAGTAAGGTACATAGCACTGATGATCTTGGAATTTGATTTCATGATACCTGTGCAAGCAAGGATGCTCTAGCGGCTTGACGCCCGACACGACCACCAGTACTGTATTGGCCCGCGTCGTAATAATTGTCACAGCAACATACTGACAACAAAACAAGGAGGTATTGCGATGAAGACCGGAACTGTCAAATGGTTCAACAACGCCAAGGGCTATGGATTTATCCTCACCGATGAAGACAACGAGGAGTTGTTCGCCCACTACTCCACCATCGTGATGGATGGTTATCGCACGCTCAAGGCCGGTCAGGCCGTACAATTCGACACCAAACCAAGCGATAAAGGCACTCACGCCATCAATATTCGCACTCTGGATGCCACAGCATCTCAAGCTGCCACCACAACGCCAGACACCACTCCAGGCACAATCTCTGAATCGGTTGCCACAGCGGTCTGCAGCAACGAGATGCCGGTGTCAGCCTGAGACGGCCTGGCATCAAAACAGAGACATACAGGCAAAGAGGACCATCTTCAATTTGTAATATTTAGCAAACTGAGTGTTCCATTTCAGGACAGAATAATTTCAAAACGCAGCAACCAGACATAAAAAAACCGCCTTTCGGCGGTTTTTTTATGCTCTGATCAATTACTTGGCCAGACCATCCACTATTTCGTTCAGTGTTGCACTAGGACGCATAATGGTTTTAACCAGCTCTTTGTCGACCTTGTAGTAACCACCAAGATCTACCGGTTTGCCCTGAACTGCCGCCAACTCAGCAACAATTTTGTCTTCGTTTTCAGCCATGGCGGCGTAAACCGGGGCAAAGATTTCTTTCAGCTCAGCGTCTTCATCCTGAGTGGATAACGCCTCAGCCCAGTACATGGCCAGGTAGAAATGACTACCACGGTTATCCAGACCGCCAACCTTACGAGCAGGCGACTTGTTTTCAACCAGGAATTTACCGGTTGCAGAATCCAGCGCCTTGGCCAATACATTGGCTTTAGGCAGATCAGCAAATTCAGACAGATGCTCCAGAGAGGCTGCCAGTGCCATAAATTCGCCCAGCGAATCCCAGCGCAGATAGTTCTCGTTGATCAGCTGCTCAACGTGCTTTGGTGCGGAACCACCAGCACCGGTTTCAAACAAGCCACCACCGCTCATCAGCGGCACAATGGACAACATTTTGGCAGACGTACCCAGTTCCAGAATCGGGAACAGGTCAGTCAGGTAATCACGCAGAACATTACCGGTAACAGAAATGGTGTTTTCACCTTTCTTCATGCGTTCCAGCGAGAAGTGAGTCGCTTCCACTGGAGTCATGATACGAATATCCAAACCCTCGGTGTCGTGCTGCGGCAGGTAGGCATTTACCTTCTTGATCAGCTCAGCATCGTGGGCACGCTCAGGATCCAGCCAGAAGATGGTTGGCCAGCCAGTAGCGCGAGCACGGCTAACCGCCAGCTTCACCCAATCCTGAATCGGTGCATCCTTGGCCTGACACATACGCCAGATATCACCAGACTCAACCGCATGTTCCATCAACACAGTACCCGCGGCATCAGTGACGCGTACGGTACCAGCAGCAGGGATTTCAAAGGTTTTATCGTGTGAACCGTATTCTTCTGCTTTCTGGGCCATCAGCCCCACATTCGGTACGGTACCCATGGTGCGCGGATCAAAAGCACCGTTTTCACGACAGAAATCAATCGCTTCCTGATAGACACCGGCATAACAACGGTCTGGAATCATGGCCAGGGAATCATGCAGTTTGCCATCAGCGCCCCACATTTTACCGGAAGAACGGATCATCGCCGGCATGGATGCATCCACGATCACATCGTTTGGTACGTGCAGGTTGGTGATGCCCTTGTCCGAGTTCACCATAGCCAGGTCAGCACGGGATTCATAAACAGCAGCGATATCCGCTTCAATCGCTTCACGCTCTGCATCTGGCAGGGATTTGATCTTGGCATACACATCGCCCAGACCATTTTTCACATCCACACCCAGTTTTTCGAAGGTGTCAGCGTATTTGGCAAATACGTCTTTGTAATACACTTCTACCGCGTGGCCAAACATGATCGGGTCAGATACCTTCATCATGGTGGCTTTCAGGTGCAAGGACAGCAGTACATCCTCTGCTTTCGCCTTTTCGGCTGCTTGCTCGTAGAATTCACGCAGCTTGGCAACGCTCATACTGGACCCGTCGATGACTTCATCAGCCAACAACGACAGCTTTTCTTTCAAGACAACGGTTTCGCCCGCTTCATTCACCAGCTCAATACGAACGTCGGTAGCAGCCGGCAAGGTAACGGATTTTTCACTGCCGTAAAAATCACCGTCTTCCATGAAAGCAACATTGGATTTGGATTCTTTGCTCCACTCACCCATGGAGTGTGGGTTGGCACGAGCATAAGCCTTGACAGATTCTGGAGCACGACGGTCAGAGTTACCTTCACGCAGCACCGGGTTAACTGCACTGCCTTTGACGCGGTCGTAACGGCTACGGATGTCTTTTTCTTCATCAGTCACCGGGTTAGCCGGATAGTCAGGCAGCTTGTAACCTTTGGATTGCAGTTCCTTAACGGTAGCTTCCAATTGAGGGATCGAAGCACTGATGTTCGGCAGCTTGATGATGTTGGCTTCTGGTTGTTTCGCCAACTTACCCAAAAAGGCCAATTCATCCGCCTGGCGTTGCTCTTCGGTCAGGTATTCTGGAAACTGACAAATAATACGAGCTGCGAGAGAAATATCCCGAGTCTCTACATTGATACCAGTCTGCCCTGCAAAGGCTTTAACGATTGGGAGTAAGGAATAGGTCGCGAGAGCCGGAGCCTCGTCAGTGTCGGTGTAGATGATCGTAGGATTATTAATAGACATTCTTACTCCTGTTGTGTGAGCTGAAATTGCTATAGCGCTCGGATTTCCTGATAACCACTTGTGGTAGTTATGCTGAGGTAGAAACCCGCAGACAAATGATAAAACAAGTCAAGGGATTGCCTGGACTCGCTGAAACACCACCTACTCCGGTAGCATTTCGATCGTGAAAACGGCGCATAATTTGTAGTTTTTCTACAAAAAATGCAAGCTAGACTATTTAGTTAAGTAGTTTTCCTACAGAACAATGAGCTCATATGGCCCTGCTTATCCTTGTCAACAAACCTTTTAACGTCCTCTCCCAGTTTACCGATACTGAAGGACGAAAAACCCTAGCTACTTTAGTCGACATCCCAAAAGTCTACCCCGCGGGCCGTTTGGATTATGACTCCGAAGGCCTGCTTTTGCTTACTGACAACGGTCAACTCCAGGCCAGAATTGCTCATCCGGCACAAAAAATGGAGAAGACTTATTGGGTCCAGGTTGAAGGTATTCCTGATCAAAAAGCACTCGAACAACTACGCCAGGGCGTCACATTGAAAGACGGCCCGACACGCCCTGCCCAAGTGGCCAGGATTGCCGAACCCCGGCTCTGGCCAAGGCATCCGCCCATTCGCCAGCGCGCCAACGACGTCACCAGCTGGCTCGAAATACGCATCAAGGAAGGCCGCAACCGCCAGGTGCGACGCATGACAGCCCACATTGGCCACCCAACCTTGCGACTGGTCCGAACCGCCATCGGTAACTGGACTCTGAACAACCTGGCGCCCGGAGAGTTCCGGGTTGAAACCGTGCATATGCCACAACCCCCTGAACGGCCCAAAAATAATCGCCGTACCGCTTCTGGCCGGACTTCCAGGGCGGGAAAATCCGCAGGAACACGCCGCCGATAACGATCAACCAGGAATAACTGTTTTTCCCGGACAATATTGGAAAAACAGCTACTTCCCTCCCTTCATTGGTCAGCTCAACGTCATTTTTGGGTTTTGCTGTCACTATCGTTTATTATTCTCTCTCGTTGTTATCTGGAGCCATCATGCCTAATCGCTGGACACCCCACGCTACCGTTGCCACCATTGTTGAGCAAGATCAACGTTTTCTGATGGTTGAAGAAATCAGCGCCGGAAAAACCGTGATCAACCAGCCCGCCGGGCATATTGAACAGCATGAAACCATTATCGATGCCGCCATCCGGGAAACCCTTGAAGAAAGCGGCTGGCAAGTCACCCCGACCGCACTGATTGGCCTTTACACCTACACAGCTCCGGCCAATGGCGTGACCTACCATCGCTACTGCTTCAGTGCCAAAGCCGACCGCTTTTTGCCAGACAGCCCGCTTGACGATGGCATCATTGGCCCCCGCTGGATGACCATTGAAGAATTACGCCACTGCCCCAATCTCCGTAGTGCCATGGTTCTGAGCTGCGTCGAAGACTACCTCAGTGGCAAACAATTCCCGTTAAACGCAATCGTTGAGCACCCGTAAGATGCCAAACCAGAACACCAAAGTCATCGTTGGCATGTCCGGCGGTGTTGACTCGTCCGTTTCCGCCTG
This sequence comes from Oceanobacter sp. 4_MG-2023, assembly GCF_030689165.1. Lineage (NCBI taxonomy): Bacteria > Pseudomonadati > Pseudomonadota > Gammaproteobacteria > Oceanospirillales > Oceanospirillaceae > Oceanobacter > Oceanobacter sp. 4_MG-2023. The sequence continues at coordinate 316,286 of NZ_JAUYVV010000002.1, forward strand.
GCTGTTACAGCAACAGGGGTATCAGGTCGAAGGCCTGTTTATGAAAAACTGGGACGAAGACGACGGCACCGAATACTGCACCGCCAAAGACGATCTCGCTGATGCCCAACAAGTCTGCGATGCGCTGGACATTCCCTTGCACCAGGCCAACTTTGCCGCCGAATACTGGGACAATGTCTTCGAATACTTCCTCGCGGAATACAAGGCTGGCCGCACCCCGAATCCAGACATCCTCTGCAACCGCGAAATCAAGTTCAAAGCCTTTCTGGAATACGCCAAAGTGCTGGGGGCTGACCTGATCGCCACCGGGCATTATGTTCGCCGACGCGACACTTCATCCGGCCAGACCGAGCTGCTCAAGGGGCTCGATCCCAACAAAGACCAGAGCTATTTTCTGCACGCGGTCGGCGGTGAAGAAATCGCCCAGACATTATTTCCCGTTGGCGAGCTGGAGAAACCTGAAGTCCGCAAGATTGCCGAAGCCAACGGACTGGTCACCGCCAACAAAAAAGACTCGACCGGCATCTGCTTTATCGGTGAACGGCGTTTTCGTGATTTTCTCAAACAATACCTGCCAGCCCAACCCGGCCGTATCAAAACCCCGGAAGGCGAAGACATTGGTGAGCACCAGGGGTTGATGTACCACACCCTGGGTCAACGCCAGGGACTGGGTATTGGCGGGCTGGCCAACCATCCGGACCAACCCTGGTTTGTCGCCGGCAAAGACCTGGAACATAACGTTCTGATTGCCGTACAGGGTAAAAACCACCCGCTGCTGTTTACCGACACTCTCACCACCGGTGCTATTTTCTGGGTAAATCAGGAACCGGCCAAGTTGCCCTTACACTGCACCGCCAAAGTCCGTTATCGCCAGAGTGACCAGCACTGCGTGATTGAACGACAAGACACCGTCGATGGTCAGACGGGCTACCGGGTGATTTTCGAACAGCCACAACGCGCCATCACACCGGGGCAATCGGTGGTTTTTTATCTGGATGACGTTTGCCTCGGCGGCGGCGTTATTGAAACCACCAGCAATCAACCATCCACTAATGACTCATCCGTCACAGCAGGGAACCAATATGACTGACCGCCGTCAGCAAGCCATTGCCATTGCCGCCGTCGTTCAGGCCGCCACTCTGGTAGAGCAGCTGGCTCGTACCGGAGATACCTCCATCAGCGATGCTACGCCACTCCTGGCCAGTCTGTTTGAACAGAATCCGGAGTCATTTGATGACATCTACGGCGACCCCAGCCACAGCCTGCACCTCGGCATCAACACCCTGCAAACGCTGGCATCCGGCAAGGGAGACAGCCTCAGCCCCGATATCACCCGCTACACCGTCGCCATATTGCATCTGGAAAGCAAACTGCGCCGCAACCACGATATGATCTCAGCGCTCGGCAACGGCATCCAGCAAGCATCTCGCCAGGTGGATCACTTTTCCATCAGCCACGAAAACACCATTTCCGCTCTGGCCGAGCTCTACAAGCAAACCCTCAGCAACCTCAGCTTCCGCATTCATGTCACCGGTGACCCGATGCACCTGCAAAACGAACACACCGCCAACAAGGTACGGGCGCTGCTGTTATCTGGTATCCGGGCAGCCATCCTTTGGCGCCAGGTAGGCGGACGCCGCTGGCATCTGCTACTGCGCCGTAAACAATACCTCAACGCCCTGGCGCAATTATCACGACCGGGCAACAGCGAATGAGGACACTGAATCGCCGCTTCAGCACCGCCCCGATGATGGACTGGTCCGATCGTCATTGCCGTTATTTCTGGCGCCACCTGTCCAGACAAGCACTGTTGTACACCGAGATGGTTACTACCGGCGCCCTGATTCATGGCAACCGTGAACGCTTTTTACAGTACAACGACATCGAGCACCCGATTGCCTTGCAATTGGGCGGCAGCAATCCGGACGAGCTGGCCCAATGCGCTCGTTTTGCTGAAGACTGGGGTTACGATGAAGTGAACCTGAATGTCGGCTGCCCCAGCGACCGGGTACAGAACAACATGATTGGCGCTTGCCTGATGGGTCATCCGCAACTGGTCGCCGACTGCGTCAAGGCCATGCAAGACCACTGCTCCATTCCGGTCACAGTCAAACACCGAATCGGTATCGACGATCAGGACAGCTATGACCATATGCGCGACTTTGTCGCCACCGTCGCCGAAGCAGGCTGTGAGGTGTTTATTGTGCACGCCCGCAAAGCGGTTTTGCAGGGGCTTTCCCCCAAGGAAAACCGCGAAGTGCCGCCACTGAAATACGACTATGTTTATCGCCTGAAGCAGGAATTTCCGCATCTGGATATTCTGTTAAACGGCGGTTTGAAAACCCACGATGAGTCGTTACAGAGCCTGCAACATATCGATGGTGTCATGATTGGCCGGGAGGCTTACCAGAACCCTGGCATTTTGCTGGACGTTGACCGCTTGTATTTCGACACAACACCCGACAGCATCGGCCCGATGTCAAAAGCGGACATTATTCGCAGCCTCTACCCGTATATTGAAGAGCAACTCAGCCTCGGCGCCACATTAAGCCATATCAGCCGCCACACACTGGGGCTGTTCAATGCCCAGAAAGGTGCTCGTTTATATCGCCGACATCTTAGTGAAAATGCCTACAAAAAAGGCTCTGGACCGGAAGTCATGGAGCAAGCTCTCGCCTTTGTCGAGCAGACATAAACAGGCAACCACAAAAGCCACCAACAGCTGCAGTGCAGCATTCGTCGGTGGCTTGGCAGGTCGCTTGGCAGTCGAAGGTGAATTCATTGTAAAAGACTACATGCAGCTGCCAGCCATCGACTCAAGGCTTGTCAAGCAATTCGCTCCGGTATGCCCGGGCACTGCTCAATGTCTTGATATTCTTGATATTAGTAAATCCCATACCATCCAGGGTATCGGCAGCAATACTGGCGCGACGCCCGGAACGACAGTACAGCACGACCTGATCATCTTTCTGCAGCTGCAACTGGCCTATTTTTTCGGCTATTTGCTGAAAAGGAATATGGGCAGCACCGGTGAGATGATCCTGCTGATATTCTTCATCAGTACGCACATCCACAAAAATGGTGTCCGCCATCGTCAATGTTGATCCTAATACCAACAGCACCGCCAACCAGAGTTTTTCCATGATAATTTCTGTCCCGAACAGGTCATATTTGGCTTTCGACCATAACGACAAAGCCAGAAAAAATAAAGATTGACAGGCATTTAATACCCTCTAATACCTTCAACCCAGTCACAAATAGCGTTTATGCAACACCATCAGGCGACATCGCACACGGTGATTCCTGGCAGTCATCTGGCAGAGACCACGCTGAAATCCATGCAGTCAATGGCGATTGATTCACCGGCAGAAAGCCGTTATCAGGCAAGCTGTCGCGGCAAACCCTAATTATAGAGTGCTCAACTATGATAGACTGGGGCGCTGACAGGATGCCCAACGGCCCACGGATGAGGCAAAGCAGACCGGAAAAACAACCACATCAGTAACAGCAGACATCGCAATGTTCGCATTGGTTATCCGGTGTTTAACAACCGAACCAAGGTTCATTGACAGAGCCTGGCCCCATCCAGACTGAACAGGAATCGACATGACCAAACCCAATTCTCGACTTCAGGCGCATCGTGCTCTTCGAACCCCTAGCCTGCCTGCCCCTCGTTTTGGCCCTCGCCAGCCGACCAACAAAGCAAGCTCCGTGATTCCAGCTACAACGCAGGATCAACCCAATTCCAGACCTCCTGTCACCCCTATCGATCCCCAACGCTAAGCTCTTACACAAGGCCACTCCGGATTCATCGGCAAACCGGTCAGCTTCGGCGTCATCGACAGAGCTGGTTCAGCGGACAGAACCAGCTCTCAGGGTACGAATGAGTCAACTCAAAGGACATCAGGGCAGAACCAGCTCAGGATACGGACGGAGCCGGTCGCGACACCCGGTTCAGTAACTCAATAGCCGCTTCTACTTCGACCTTGCGTACAGCAACACTTTCGATATTGCATCCCACCGGCACCCCCAGAGTATCCGCAAAAGCCTTGAGCTCGCGCCAGTTAGCTTCAGAATAATTGACTGATTGCTCAAGAATATCATGAGCGTGCAGCAGCTCATTCTCCAGCCAGCGTGGAATACTGATCCCCAGCCATTTCATGAAATTCAGCGTCTGCACAGACCCACAGGGCGTCAAGGTAAAGATTACCGGCACCAGATCGATTCCCTGGGCTTTACCAGCGTAATAATAGTCAGACAAAAAATCCTTCGATGCCTGCAAGTCGTAAACCCCCTGGGAGATAAAAAACGAACAGCCCTGGCGAATCTTTTCAAAAACACGCAGATGCTCATCACCCTTGGCCCGATGGCGCTCAGGAATCATCACACCTCCCAGCAGGACATCCGGCCGAACCTGCTGCTTTAACTGGTAAGCTTCAGACATGGTCATGGTGACCGACTGGTCTTTTGAGGCAGCACCAACAAAGACAGTCAGATTATCTGTCGCAGAGACCTGCTGGAGAAACGCACTCAATTGCTCGCCTGGATACTTGCCAGCGGCGCGATAAATGATTTTGGGTACGGTCAGCGCTGCCAGCTGTTGGCGGCTGTAGTCAAAACAATCCAGGGTTTCGATAAACGGAAAAGGCCGCTTCTCGGCGGTTCGTGATTCTTCGTCCTGAATGTCGTACAGCACCAGACCATCGATAGGCAATGACTGCATGCGCTGGATTTGCAGCTCAGCGATCTCTGCAATCCGGGCTGGCTCCGTACCTTTTTTCGGTGGCACGATGCCGTACAACACGATGCCACTTTCCCTGTTGCGGATTTTTTCGGTAAGCATAATGACAATTCCAAAATCTGTAATATTCCAACCCGCCAACACCTTCGGTGGATCGTACAAAGATGACATATTAACCCAGCTTGACTTAATCCGCTAAACCCCTGAATTAACAGTTGATTATTCAAATTTACAAGAAATCAAATCCAACGTAAAAACTCCTTCCAGATCGAATATTTATATCCGATCATGCTGGCCCGACAGACAAGCAAAATGATAATGTAGACACCTCTGAACGACAGGAAGCCTATTCATTACCTATGAACATATCCTCACTCTTGCCGAAATCACTGAACAGCTTGAACAGTTTTTTCAAGATGGAATCCGCCAGCGGTCTGTTGCTGATGTTTGCCGCACTGATGGCGATCATCTTTGCCAATACTCCACTGGAACCGTTTTACAATCTGCTACTGGACACTCCAGTAGAAGTCCATATTGGCGCGCTGCATATTGCCAAACCCCTGCTGCTTTGGATTAACGATGGCCTGATGGCTATCTTCTTCTTTATGGTAGGTCTGGAGCTGAAATACGAATGGCTCGAAGGTGAGTTACGCGACAAACGCAACGTTGTCTTGCCAGGCATCGGTGCCTTGGGCGGCATGCTCGTACCTGCGGTGATTTACATCGCGTTCAATCACAAAAATGAGTTGGATATTCAGGGTTGGGCTATCCCGGCAGCCACGGATATTGCTTTTGCTCTCGGTATTTTGATGTTATTGGGCTCTCGCGTCCCGACCAGCATCAAGATATTCCTGACATCTCTGGCCATCTTTGACGATATTGGCGCCATTATCATTATCGCCGTGTTTTATACCGACAACATTTCCCTGACGGCACTCAGCGTCATCGCCTTGTGCTTGCCGATACTATTCATGGTGAACCGGCTTCAAGTAGCCTCCAAAAGTGTCTACATGCTCTTGGGAGCCATTATGTGGGTTTCGATGCTGAAATCCGGTGTACACGCCACCCTGTCGGGCATCATGTTGGCGATGTTCGTACCAATGAAACTTGATCGCCAGCCTGGTTACTCACCGGCCCACCAACTGGAAAAAGACTTGCACCCGGTCGTTGCGTTCTTCATCTTACCCGTTTTTGCCTTTGCCAACGCGGGCCTCAACCTCACCGGCATCGGCATGGATCAACTGCTACACCCAATCCCGGTCGGGATTGCCGCAGGCCTGTTCATCGGTAAGCAACTAGGGATCTTTGCGTTCTGCTGGCTGGCCATCAAGATCGGTTGGACCAAACTGCCTAGCAACGTCTCCTGGACAACACTCTACGGCACCGCCGCATTATGTGGCGTCGGCTTTACCATGAGTTTGTTTATCGGCTCGTTGGCCTTTGAGGACGGTGGCGGTATCGAAAACACTTTCGATGAGCGCTTGGGGATTCTGATTGGCTCGATTGCTTCCGGCATCCTTGGTTATATGGTTCTGAACAAAAGCCTGGGCAAACCGGCTGAGTCAGAAGCACAAAACAAAGCCTGATAGCCTGATAGATGGTCAAAACCGGCTCGCCCATACAGGCGAGCCGGTTTTGCTTTAGATGGAGCTGACAAGAACAGGACAAAAACACCGACAGAACCAATCCCTACTCTATGCCGAGCAATTCCACTTCGAAGATCAGCAGGCTGCCCGGTTCGATCCGGCCAGCACGGCGTTTGCCATAGCCCAGCTCTGACGGGATATAAAAGATATTCTTCTGGCCAACGGTCATCAACTGCACACCTTCTGTCCAACCAGGAATCACCTGATTCAAACGAAAACTGATGGTTTCTCCACGCTCAACCGAGCTATCAAAGACAGTACCATTCAGTAAGGTACCATGATAATGCACTGTTACCTTGCTACTGGCGGCTGGGTGCTTACCACCATTACCCGGTTTTAACACCTTGTATTGCAAACCCGAGGCGGTCGAAACAACGCCGTCTTCCGCTCCGTTCTTTGCCAGAAAGGCATCTCCCAGCGCGATATTTTCATCCGCCCCTTTACTGCCAACCCCCGCACGACGCAAGGCATAACCCAGCAAACCGGCAATCACTGCAACCAGAAGTATATCCAGCATTATTCCATCCGTTTATCAATAGTGGACCCGAATCATAAGCGACTCATCAGCCACTCGGCCACAGGAATCAATAGTTCGACAATTCCTTGTCATCCCGAGTCAGTTTTTCACCAACATTTTCAACCATCTTTAATGCTTTTAATGAACTGGATAAAAACTCCCGTTCATACAGAATAAATACCACCGTTGCGGCACTGGCCAAAAACAACCAGACATTGACAAACCACAACAACAACGCCAGCGAAAAATAAAAAGCTCGCAAGCCGTTGTTATAACTGTGGCCAGCCTGATCGATCACCTTGGCAGCATAAATAGCAAAACTGCGCCGTTCGGCCGCCGTTACGGTTTTGTCATTAGGGAACGGTGCTGCCCCAATCAAGACCGAAGCAAAACCAAACTGCCGCATCGACCAGGTAAAGGTAAAGAAAGCATAAATAAATACGCCAATCATGACCCCGACCTTCAATTCCATGGCCAACAGACTGTCAGGGGTAACAAAAGAAATTTCCAGCAAGACATCCTGAATTTCGTTAACCGCCGACATAGCCGTCAACAAACCCGCCAACACCAACACACAGGAAGACGCAAAAAAGTTAACGTTCCGTTCGACGTTGGCCAGCAAGGCCGCATCCCCGACCCTTACCTCTCGCATCAGCAGCCGTCGCATCCAATTGATCCGGTGTACATGCATCACCGATGACAGAGAAGCGGTACGCTTGGCCATGTACTTGGCAAAGCGCCCATAAACAATCCAGCAGAACAAAAACCAGGCCAGCGCGGCCCAATTCAACCAACTGATGGCATCTTCAGGGATGTTATGCACAATATTTCTCGTTATTACCTGTGAGTGATACAAACAGAATATAGCGGCTGCCACCATCTTGATGTCCGACAACCACAACATTCACGCTGGCCGCGCATTCAAACAAAGTCCAGCCAAGCCATCCAGTCGGATCGGTCACGACACCGTTGCATCAGAACAAGATAACGCCTATTGGTCCTCCCTCATTACCTCACTGTACGCCAACCATCCGACTGCAAAAGTGGACACCCTGTCTCAATAACAGCAACAGAATCCATGCCAGGGCTGACAATCTGGCCACAACCTCGTATCATTCCTGCCCGATTTACACAACAAAAAATTGTAGGATTGCCCTACATAAAGGAAATTCCTTGATGCATATCATTATGGCAATTCCAGGCAGAATCAAAATCAAACAACTACGTGAAAACCGAACGGCGACAACCCCACCAATAACTAAAAAGGGCTAGTTCGTCTTTCCCACAAACGTACCCGGTAATGGAATACCCAGGTCGTGCCAAGCGCGACCAGGTCTTGGTAACCCAGGCCAATGCAACGCCAACATAACATGGCCGATTTCACCTTCCAGACTGGATACCCGTATGTCGCTTAAAACCCTGGATGCCTCCACTCAACGCAACCTAGGCAAACTGTTTTCAGCCCAAGCACTGGGCGGCTCTTCAGCACCGATCATAATTTCCATTGGTGGCCTAGTTGGCCAACGGCTGACCCCGGATCCCGCACTGGCCACACTCCCGGTCAGCCTGTATGGCATCGGCGTCGCCCTCGCCATGATTCCCGTCGCCATATTAATGAAAAATGCCGGACGCAAAGCCACCTACCTGATCGGGACCTTGGTGTGTGTAGTGGCCGCCGCACTAGCCGCCAGCGCCATTGCCAACACCTCATTCTGGCTTTTTTGTGCAGCACTTGGACTGACCGGGTTTTATGGTGCCTGCGTCCAAAACTACCGCTTTGCCGCCGCCGACCTGGTACCTGACAGCCATAAAGCCAACGCGATCTCACTGATTATGCTGGGCGGGTTAGCGGCTGCCATTATTGGCCCACAAACCGTTTATTGGACCCAAAACCTTTGGGAGTCCGCCCCTTTCGCTGCCAGCTTTATTGCCCAGGGCGTATTGGCACTCTTCGCCATTCCCATTTTGCTATCACTCCGATTACCGCCACCCCGCCGCCGCCACATCAGTGAGCACACCCGGTCCTTATGGCAAATAGCCAAAACCCCGGGATTTATCGTTGCTGCCCTGGCAGGTACAGTATCCTACTCTCTGATGTCCTTTATCATGACTGCCGCCCCGATCGCCATGGTGCACGAAGGTCATAGTAGCGGCACAGCCACCCTCGGCATTCAATGGCACATCCTCGCCATGTTTGCTCCCAGCTTTTTTACCGGCCGATTGATCAGCCGCTTCGGTGCCCGCTGGATCACCGCGCTGGGACTGATGCTGCTGTTCACCTCCGCCGCTACCGCCATGTCCGGAATGGAAGTGATGCACTTCTGGGGATCGTTAATCCTGCTTGGCTTAGGCTGGAACTTCGGCTTTATTGGCGCAACCAACCTGTTGACCAAGACCTACCGACCAGAAGAAAAATCCAAGGTGCAAGCCCTCAACGACCTGCTGGTATTTGGCACCGTCGCCCTCGCGTCCCTTGGTGCTGGCAGACAATTCAACCTCTACGGCTGGTACGAACTCAACCTGATCACCTTCCCCGTGATCGCCATTACCCTGCTGCTGCTTGTCGCCCTGCCATGGCTGCAAACCAATGAACCAAAATCTTTATCATAAAGCCATCGGTAGCCACGGCATGGGTGCCTTTGTCATCTGACGAGCAAACTGGGAGCAGAACGCAACTGCCAATACAAATTATTTGGGGTGAAGACAGAGAGATCCCGCGGAATCGCAGTCGATCCCCGGCTACGCGGGGAACGCATTCAGCAAACCCAAGAGCAAACATTGTCGAGCGGTTGATCCCCGGCTACGCGGGGAACGCTCACATTCAACAGCCGGTTTAGCCTGGCTAATCGGTTGATCCCCGGCTACGCGGGGAACGCACATTTCCCGGTGGCTGGGGTTGTTGCGCCCTCGGTTGATCCCCGGCTACGCGGGGAACGCCATGTAGCGCGCTCCTATTTTTTGGCAAATGCCGGTTGATCCCCGGCTACGCGGGGAACGCAATCGTGTGGGCGTTACAGCGATGCACAACCCCGGTTGATCCCCGGCTACGCGGGGAACGCGCAGATGCTGACGTACTGGCCGCCAATTTTGACGGTTGATCCCCGGCTACGCGGGGAACGCGATTTTATGAATAGTCTGCTCAGTCCGCCACGCGGTTGATCCCCGGCTACGCGGGGAACGCAATGTCCAAGTATAGGAATATATTTTTATCATCGGTTGATCCCCGGCTACGCGGGGAACGCCACCGAAAAATGATGATGTTTTTCAGGTTCGCCGGTTGATCCCCGGCT